>NZ_JBEYYW010000017.1:0-186409 GCF_040645695.1 Streptomyces sp. NPDC046712
AGCCTCAAGAACGACGGCACCACCGGCCTCGACATCAACGCCACCACCCCCCACGGCGACATCACCGCCCGCAGCCTGTAACCCGCACCCACACCGACCGGCCGCGCACCGGCCGGCTCCATGCCACAGCACAGGGGCGCCCCCTCCTCCGAGGGGGCGCCCCTGTGATGTCGCCCGCGTAGTCGGCGCGCTCTGCCGGCCCTACGCGTCCAGCGCCTCGCGCCAGACGCGGACCGCGCCCGCCGAGACGGGCGCCGTCCAGCCCTGGGGGCGGGCCGCGCCGCCGATGTGGAAGGCGTCGAGGCCGGCCGCCCGCAGCTCCGGGAGGTGGTCGAGGCGCAGGCCGCCGCCGACCAGGATCTGCGGCTCGTAGCCCGGCTCGCCCGCCCGCGCGGCCTCGGCCTTGAGGACGGCGAGGCCGTCGTCGACGCCGGTCGGCGCGCCGGCGGTGAGGTACGTGTCGAGGCCCGGCAGGTCCGCGAGCTGCTTGCGCAGGGTGTCGCGGTGCGGTGCGCGGTCGATCGCCCGGTGGAAGGTCCAGCGGCAGCCGTCCAGGACGGCGATCAGCCGCTCGACCGCCACCAGGTCCGGGTCGCCGCCGGCCGTCAGGAAGCCGAGTACGAACTCCTCCGCGCCCGCCTCCCGGAGGTCGGAGGCGCGGGACACCAGCGCTTCGATGTCGCCCGCGGCGAAGCCGTCGGTGAGTCTGAGCATCACGCGCAGCGGAATGTCCACGGCGTCACGGATCGCCTCGAAGCCGGTCCGCGACGGGGTCAGCCCGTCCGCCGCTATGTCGGTGACCAGCTCGAGGCGGTCCGCCCCACCCGCCTGGGCGGCGACCGCGTCCTCCGCGTCGAGGGCGATCACCTCAAGGACTGCACGGTTGCTCATCGAGCCCATTCCTCCATGAATGACGGCTACAGGTCTAGTCCAATGACCAGACTAGCCGTGCGCGTGGCCTCCCGCATCGTGCGTGGCACCGCCCGTCGGCGCCGGGGCGGTCGCGTGGCCCGCGCCCGCGTGCACCGTGAACGCCGCCGTCCGCACCTTTCCGCCGTGCTGGAAGTCCAGGAAGAGGCGGTACGTCCCCGCGCTCGGCGCCGTCGCCGTGAAGGAGACGCCCGGGCCGGGCCCGCCCTCGTTCGGGTGGACGTGGAGGTAGGCGAGGTCCCCGTCGCGCAGCGCGACGAGATGGCCGTACGCCCCGAGGTAGGGCTCCAGGTCGGTGACCGGCCTGCCGCCCTTGCTGACCGTCAGCTTCAACTCGCCCGCCCTGCCCGGGTCGAGGGTGCCGCCCAGCGCGACCTGGTAGCCGTCCACGGTGGCCGTCGGGGCGGCGGCCGGCAGCGGCTGCGGTGCGTAGGCGCCGGGTACGGACAGATCCACGCCCAGCGTCACGCCCTTGGCGTTCTTCCCCGCGGGCTTGAAGTCGGCGAAGGCCTTGTAGCCGCCCGCGGCGGGCAGGTCGACCGGCGTCGACCAGGTGCCGTCGGCCGCGCGCACCGGGTGCAGGTGGCGGTAGACCGTGAGGTCCCGCGAGGCCACGATGAAGTGCAGTTCCTTGCCGTGCTCGGTGGTGTACGCGGTGACCTTCCTGCCTCCCGCGTCCTTGATCGAGAACTTCAGCACGCCCTTGCCGGCGGTCGGCCTCGGCGTCTCCATGGCCAGCGTGTAGCCGCCCTCGGAGACCTGGAGGCCGCCCGCGGCGGGGGCGGTCGCGGCGCCCTCCGCGTGGCCGGCATGACCTCCCGCACCCTCCGGCTGCGCGGTGGCCGCGTGCTCCCCGTGCCCCGCCTTCGCCGGCTCGTCCACGGGCCCGACCCCCTTGCCGACCCCGTACGCGGCCCCGAAGGTCGCGGCGAGCGCGGCGGCGAAGGCGGTGATCTTCACTCCGGTGTTCATGGCAGCTCTCCCGTACGTGAGTAACCGTTCGATGCACTTCACGATACCCCTGGGGGGTATCAAGTCAAGTCGAGGGAGACGCTTGCGTCGAATACCTCATGGGGGTATACATGGACTCAGCCCGGGATACCCCCCGAGGGTATCTCGCCCAGCTTCCACCGACCGAGGAGGGACCCATGTCTTCCTGCTGTACTCCTGACGGCAGCTGCTCGACCAACGCCGGCGAGGCGACGACCGCCACCGCCGTCGCCGACACCACCGCCACCGTCTACGCGGTGTCCGGCATGACCTGCGGACACTGCAGGACCGCCATCACCGGCTCCGTCTCCGCCCTGGACGGCGTCATCTCCGTGGACGTCGACATCGCCGGCGGCCTGGTGACCGTGACCACCGGCGGCGCGCCCGACGACGCCGCGATCGCCGCCGCCGTCGACGACGCCGGCTACGAGCTCACCGGCCGCGCCTGATCAAGCGCGCCCACCGACCCGGCCGCCGGGGCCCGTCCACCCATCCCGGGCCCCGGCCCCCCGAGTTCCCGAGATCAGGGCCGGCCGCCACGAGCCTCCCGAGAAAGAGGTGCACCTTGTCCACCACGACGACCCCCGGCGCCGCCCAGGTCGAGCTCGCCATCGGCGGCATGACCTGCGCCTCGTGCGCGGCCCGTATCGAGAAGAAGCTCAACCGCATGGACGGGGTCGAGGCCACCGTCAACTACGCCACCGAGAAGGCGAAGGTCACCTTCGACGCCGACATCTCCGTACAGGACCTGATCGCCACCGTCGAAGCCACCGGCTACACCGCCGCCGAGCCCACTCCCCCGAAGGCTGAGTCCGGCGGCGACGAGGGCCCCACCGACGAGGAGCGGGCCGACGAGGAGCTGCGGCCCCTCAAGCAGCGGCTGATCACCGCCGTCGCCCTCGCCGTCCCCGTCATCGCCATGGCGATGATCCCGGCGCTGCAGATCGAGTACTGGCAGTGGCTCAGCCTCACCCTCGCCGCGCCCGTCGTCGTCTACGCCGCCTGGCCCTTCCACAAGGCCGCCTGGACCAACGCCAAGCACGGCGCGGCGACCATGGACACCCTGATCTCCGTCGGCACGATCGCCGCGTTCCTGTGGTCCCTGTGGGCGCTGTTCTTCGGCACCGCCGGTACGCCCGGGATGACGCACCCCTTCGAGTTCACGATCGCCCGCACCGACGGCGCCGGGAACATCTACCTGGAGGCCGCGGCCGGCGTCACCGCCTTCATCCTGGCCGGGCGCTACTTCGAGGCCCGCTCCAAGCGCAAGGCGGGCGCGGCGCTCAAGGCCCTGATGCAGCTGGGCGCCAAGGAGGTCACCGTCCTGCGCGGAGGCCGCGAGGTCACCGTCCCGACGGCCGAACTCCAGGTCGGCGACCGCTTCCTGGTCCGCCCCGGCGAGAAGATCGCCACCGACGGCACCGTCGTCGAGGGCTCCTCCGCCGTCGACGCCTCCATGCTCACCGGCGAGTCCGTGCCGGTCGAGGTCTCCGTCGGCGACTCCGTCACCGGCGCCACCCTGAACGCCGGCGGCCGGCTGGTCGTCGAGGCCACCCGCGTCGGCTCCGACACCCAGCTCGCCCGCATGGCCAAGCTGGTCGAGGACGCCCAGAACGGCAAGGCCGCCGCCCAGCGCCTCGCCGACAGGATCTCCGCGGTCTTCGTCCCCGTCGTGATCGCGCTCGCGCTCGGCACCCTCGGCTTCTGGCTGGGCACAGGCTCCGGTCTGACGGCCGCCTTCACCGCCGCCGTCGCCGTCCTGATCATCGCCTGCCCCTGCGCCCTCGGTCTGGCCACCCCGACCGCGCTCATGGTCGGCACCGGCCGCGGCGCGCAGCTCGGCATCCTCATCAAGGGCCCGGAGGTCCTGGAGACCACGCGCAAGGTCGACACCATCGTCCTGGACAAGACCGGCACCGTCACCACCGGCCGGATGACCCTGATCAAGGTCCACACCGCCGCCGGCACCGACGAGACCGACGTCCTGCGTCTCGCCGGCGCCCTGGAGCACTCCTCCGAGCACCCCATCGCCCAGGCCGTCGCCACCGGCGCCGCCGCCAAGGTCGGTACGCTCCCCACCCCCGAGGACTTCGCCAGCATTCCCGGTCTGGGCGTGCAGGGTGTCGTCGAGGGCCACGCGGTCCTCGTCGGCCGCGAGAAGCTGCTCACCGAGTGGGCGATGGAGCTGCCGCAGTCGCTGAAGTCGGCCAAGGACGCGGCCGAGAAGACCGGGAAGACCGCGATCGCCGTGGCCTGGGACGGAGAGGCCCGCGCGGTCCTGGAGGTGGCCGACGCCATCAAGGAGACCAGCCCCGAGGCCGTCAAGCGGCTGCTCGCGCTCGGCCTGACCCCGATCCTGCTGACCGGTGACAACAAGGCCGTCGCCGAGTCCGTCGCCGCCGAGGTCGGCATCGACGAGGTCATCGCCGAGGTCATGCCGCAGGACAAGGTCGACGTCGTCAAGCGCCTTCAGGGAGAGGGCCGTTCGGTCGCCATGGTCGGCGACGGCGTGAACGACGCCGCCGCGCTCGCCCAGGCCGACCTGGGTCTGGCGATGGGCACGGGCACGGACGCCGCCATCGAGGCCGGCGACCTGACCCTCGTACGCGGAGACCTGCGGGCCGCGGCCGACGCGATCCGGCTCTCCCGCAAGACGCTCGGCACGATCCGCTCGAACCTGTTCTGGGCCTTCGCCTACAACGTGGCCGCCCTGCCGCTCGCCGCGGCGGGTCTGCTCAACCCGATGATCGCGGGGGCCGCCATGGCCTTCTCCTCGGTCTTCGTGGTCGGCAACAGCCTGCGTCTGCGCGGCTTCCAGGCCGCCGACCGATGAGGAGCTCCCCGTGGCCGGTTACGTACAGCACAAGGAAGACATCATCAGGCGCCTGCGGCGCATCGAGGGCCAGGTCCGGGGTGTCCAGCGGATGGTGGACGAGGACGTCTACTGCATCGACGTGCTGACCCAGGTCTCCGCGATCAACGCGGCCCTGCAGTCCTGCGCCGTGGCCCTCCTGGACGAGCACCTCAGCTGCTGTGTCACCGAGGCGATCGCCCAGGGCGGGGACCAGGCGAAGGTGAAGGTGGGCGAGGCCTCCAAGGCCATCGCCCGACTGATCAGAACGTAAGCCCCGAGGAACCTCTCGGGGAACCCCTGAGGAACTCCCCGAGGGGCTCACCTCACGAGATCAACCGCCCTTGTGCGAAGGGCAGTCGGCGGACAGGCGGACGCTCAGGCGAAGACAGAGCCCGAGCACCTGCCGGAGGAGCGTCAGCTCCACCGAACCGGGCAGACCGGGGCCGCAGACCTTCGCGCAGGGGCGGTTCTTCATGAGGGTCGACATCGGGCCATCGTACCCCTGGGGGGTATATCTTCGCCCGTTGAGCGGCCCGTACGATGGGCGGCCCGTAACGGGAGGGGATGCGTGTGCGGCGGCTGGGAGAGCTGGAGGCCGAGATCATGGACCGGCTGTGGGCCTGGCAACGGCCCGCCACGGTCCGCGAGATCGTCGACGACATAAATCTGGGGCGCCGGGTCGCCTACACGACGGTGATGACGGTGGCGGACATCCTCCACCGCAAGGGCTGGCTCCGCCGCGAGAAGGCCGGCAGAGCCTGGCTGTACGAACCGGTGCGCAGCCGCGAGGAGTACACCGCGGCCCTGATGCAGGACGCCCTCGGCGACAGCGCGGACCGACCGGCCGCGCTGCTGCGCTTCGTGGAGACCATCTCCGACGAGGACATGAAAGCCCTCGACGCGGCGCTCCGATCCGCCCGCCGCCCGCTGGGCGGCGAGATCGGGTGAACCACCACCTCCTGCCGCCGCTCGGACTGGCCCTGTCCTCCGGGCTCCTGATCCCCTGGCTCCTGGTGCGGGCCCGCTGGGCCCAGCAGGTGCCCCGGCTCGCACTGGCGGTGTGGGCGGCGAGCGGCGCGGTGTTCACCGCCTCGGCCGCGCTGCTGCCCGCCCACCTCGTCCTGCCGGCAGGCAGCAGTCACCGGCTGGGCGACGTCTACCTCGGGCTCCGCCTCCCCGCCCCGGAGCGGCTTCTCGCCCTCACCGGCCGCGAGTTCCTCGCCCTGTCGCTCGCCCTCACGGTGCTCGCGCTGCCCGTCGCCGGATACGCGAGGGAGCTGGTGCGGGCCCGACGGGCCCGGCTGCGGCACGCGGGGGTCCTGCGGCTCGTCGGACGGTACGACCCGGCGCTGCGGGCGACCGTGCTCGACCACGCGCGGCCGGCCGTGTACTGCCTGCCGGGGAGCTCACGCCGGGTCGTGGTCTCCTCGGGGGCCGTGGACACGCTCACCGAGGCCCAGTTGGCGGCCGCGCTCGCGCACGAGCGGGCCCACATCTCCGGGCGGCACCATCTGCTGGTGGCGGCCGCCGAGGCGTTCGCGGCGGTGTTCCCCCGACTTCCGCTCGCGCGGCACGGCGGGACGGCCGTGCCGCTTCTCCTCGAAATGACCGCGGACGACCGGGCGTTGCGGCGCTGCACGCGCGACGCGCTGGCCACGGCGCTGTACGCCCTCGCCTCGGGGCAGGCGCCGCGCGAGGCGTTCGCGGCCGGCGGGCCGTCGGCGGCGCTGCGGATGCGGCGCATCCTCACTCCGCACCGTGCGGGGCATCCGGTGCTGCGGGGCCTGTTGACGGTCGCCACGGGGGGTCTCGCGGTGGCGCCGCTGATCATCGCGTGCTGTTCCTTCCCCAGCTAATTGACTCGGTTCACTACGTAATTACTAAGTGAATTCGTAGATTTCGCATCGGTCACATCGCTCTGAATTCCCGGCTATCGTGGGTACGTTGGCGCTCAGGCTCGGCACATCGAAGGGTACGAACCAATGCAGCTGGCTGACGTGCGGACGGCTGCGGCCGGGGACGCGACGACGATATCCAGGCTGCTGGCCGACGCCATTCGCGGCAGCTATGAAGGAATACTCGGCGAAATCCCTACGCGCCGTCTGGTCTCCACGCAATGTGCACTTCCCCGTATCCGTGCGGAAATTGAAATTCCGGGTGGCGCGCCGGGCTGGCTGGGCTGGCTGGTCGCCACCGACGCCGACGGAACGATCGTCGGCGCGACGGCGAGCGGAGTGCCGGTCCCGGGCGAGGGCGAGCTGTACGCACTGGCCGTGGCGGAGGGATCGCGACGGCGGGGCGTGGGATCGGCGCTGCTGGCGGCGGCGACGGAGCGCATGCGGGGGTTCGGCGCGGCGGAACAGCGCGTGAGCCTCCCGACGGAGACCGACCCGTCGCTCCCCTTCTACTCGACGACGGGCTTCGCCCCGCTCACCCCCACGCGCCTGAGCCGCAAGCTCTGACCTGAGCGCCCGCCGGGGACGGCGCCGACGACCGAGGTCGTGGCAGATGAACGCCATCGCGTGTTCACGCCGTCCGATCCGCTGGCACCCAGGGGCGGCCTCCCTCCAGGATGGTTCCGCGGCGCGGGCCCCGGCGGCACGGGATCCTCGTCCGGACGGCATGGACCGAGCGAGCCCCTGGAGGAGCGATGCAGAAACAGAGCGGCGCCGCGCTCGCGCCGGTCCTGCCGTCCCGATACGACCTCACCTCCGGCACCCTCCCCCTCCCCGGACTGGAGTCCGTCGCCCCCGGAGACGAGGACTCCGTCTGGCTGTACGACGCCCTCCTCGGCCCCCACAGCGCGGACATCGTCCGCTACCTCAGCCTCGCCCGCACCACCGGCGGGCACGGCCCGGTGCTCGACCTCGGCTCCGGCGCCGGACGGCTCGCGGTCCCGTTCGCCCGGCACGGCTTCGCCGTCGAGGCCGTCGACCGGGACGCCGCCGCCCTCGAGCGGCTCCAGACCTGGGCCCGCCGCATCGGCCCCCAGGTCGCCGAACTGATCGTGACCACCCGCGCCGATCTCACCGAACTCCGTCTGCACGGCAGTTACCGGCTCGCGCTGCTCGCCGGCGCCATGGTGTCCGCCGTCCCCCCGCGGGCCCGCCCCGGTCTGCTGCGCGAGATCGCCTCGCACCTGGACACCGGCGGCGCCCTCGCCCTGGACTACACCTCCCACCTGCTCCCCGGACTCGCCGCCGAACCACGGCGCACCTGGGCCTTCCAGGTCCCGCGATTCGACGGGATCGACGAGTGGGTGGTCGCCCGGCAGGTCTTCGACCTGGCCGAGATGAGCGAGCGGATCACGTACTACGCCGCCCGGACCGGCAAACTCTCCACCGAGCGGGCCGTGCTAACCACCGACAAATGGATCGTCGACCCCGAGCGTCTCGCGGCCGAACTGCACTCCGCGGGCCTGCACATCGAGGGCCGGCGCCGGCACCGGATCGACGAACGGACCGAGAGTGTGCTGCTGGTCTGTCGTGCGGACGACTGACATCAAGGAAGGCCAAGAGGTACGATGCCTGCAAAAGTTTGAGCCGACCAGGCGGAGAAGATGGCAGTCGTGGATGAGCTGACGGGCCGCGAGGCGGTGATCCAGCGCCTGCGCGACGTCGGTCTGCGGGTCACGGGCCCGCGCCTGGAGGTGCTCACGGTCCTCGCCTCGGCCGGCCACCTCGACGTGGAGGCGATCACCGCCACCGCCCGCGAGCGTCTCGGCACGCTCACCAGCCAGGCGGTGTACGAGATGCTCCGGCACTTCCAGGAGACCGGCCTGGTCAGCAAGTTCGACCGCCCCGGCCTTCCCGCCGTCTTCGAGATCTCCGGACCGCCGCACCAGCACGCGCTCTGCGTGCAGTGCGGCCGGGTGGAGAACGTCGACGCCAAGGCGCCCACCCCGCCCCGCGGCGCCCTGCCCGACTGGCACACCACCGACGCCGAGATCGTCTTCAAGGGCCTCTGCCCCGACTGCGCACAGTCCTCCGCATCACGCTGAGACCGCTTGAACACCATGCGTGGCGTTCGAATCTGTGGCAGGGTCTAGCGGGGCGATTCAACGGGATCCGAACGGATCCGAGGGGAGTCTGCTGCGCTGTGTCCAAAAACGCCACCGGGACGCGTACGGGAAGCGATCAGGCTCTCGCGGTCTACCTCGAGCTCCGTGCCCGGCCCTCCTGCTCCTTCGACGAGGTCGCTGACGGCCTCGCCCTCTCCGCCGGGGAACGGGAACGATGTCGTGGCGAACTCGCCACCCTCGGACTGATCGAACCCACCACGAGACGCTCGGTGATCGACCCCGACGTCGCCCTGGTCCGCCTCCTGCAGTGCGAGCGCGACCGGCTCGAGAACCGCCTCGCCGAGACCAGCCGGGCCCAGGCCACCCTGGAGACCCTGGCGGGCCCCTTCCTCCGCGCCGGTGCCGCCCCCCGCTCCGAGGTCGAGGTCGAGATCGTCTCCGACGCCGACCGCATCCGGCAGGAGCTGGCCGGCCTGGGCGACGCCGTACGCACCTCGGTGCACTCCCTGCACACCAGTTCGGTACGGCGCGAGGACATGGCCGGGGAGCTGGAGCGCGACCGCCGCTGGACCGCCCGCGGCGTGCGCGTCCGCGCCGTGTACAGCCGCCGGATCAGCTCCGTACCGGACATGGCCCAGCACCTGAAGGAGCGGGTCGCCCTCGGGGTGGAGGTCCGGCTCTCCCCCGTCGTACCGATGAACATGGTCCTCGCCGACGAGAACTTCGCGCTGCTGCCCACCGACGCGCACGACCCGGACTCCGCCGCGATCCTCGCGCGCGGGCCCGGACTGGTCCGTTCCTATCTCGCGCTGTACGAGTACTGCTGGCACGCGGCCACCCGGTACGGCGACGAGGAGAAGCCCGAGCACGGCGGCGACGGGCTCTCCGAGCAGCAGCGGGCCGCGCTGCGGATGCTCGCCTCCGGCATCAAGGACGAGCAGATCGCGAAGAACCTCGGGGTGTCCCTGCGCACGGTCAGCCGGCTGCTCTCCGAGGTGATGCAGGAACTGGGCGCGGCGAGCCGGTTCGAGGCCGGGGTGAAGGCGGCCAGGCTCGGCCTCCTGGACGGCGGCGAGATGCGCGAACGGGACGTCTGACGCGAAAGGGCTGGGCTGACGCGGCGCAGAGAAGATCGGTACGAGGACATCCGCCGAGCCCTGTGACAGGGTGAGCCGGGGAGACGCGGACGAACGAGGGGGGTCACTTCGCCATGGTCACGACGGAGGACGGCACGGGTGAACACGCCGCGGACGCGATACTGACCCTCTATCAAGAACTCCGCAGCCGTGGCGTGTCGAGCTTCCGGGAGGCCTGCGCGGCCGTGCGCATCGCGCCCGAGGAGTACGAGCGATGTCGCGACGAACTGACCTCCCTCGGTCTGATCGTGCCGACGAGCAGCACCCACGCCACGGTCTCCGACATACGGGACGCCAACTGGAAGCCGGACACCGACACGGTGGCCGCCATCGATCCCGAGATCTCGCTGCTGCGCCTCCTGGACCGGGAGCGCGAGCGGCTGCGCAACCATCTGACCGAGGCGGACCGGGCGTACAGCACGCTGGAGACGCTGGCGGGAACCTTTCTGCGGGCCGGATCGCTGGCCCATTCCGAGATCGCCGTCGAGGCCATCACCGACTACCGGCGGATCCAGCAGGCCCTCGAGGACATCACCGACGTGATGCAGGAGGGTTCGGCCTCGATGCACCCCGGCAGCAACAGCCGGCAGATCCCCGAGCGGATCCTTGACCGGGACCGGCGGCAGATCGGGAACGGGGTCCGCGTCCGCGCCATCTACCGCGGCCAGGACGCCGCCAAGCCGGAGCTGGCGGAGCTGCTCGGACGGCGGGTCGCCCTCGGGGTGGAGATCCGGCTCGCGCCCGTCATCCCGATGACCATGGTGATCGCCGACCAGCAGTACGCGATGGTGCCGATCCGCCCCGAGGAGCCCCGCGAGGGCGCCATCCTGGCCCGGGGCCCCGTGCTCGTCCGCTCCTATCTGGGTCTGTACGAGCACTGCTGGCACACCGCGACACCGTACGGGGACGAGGCCGCGCCCGACCGTGGGGGCGACGGGCTCTCGGAGCAGCAGCGGGCGGCGCTGCAGATGCTCGCGACGGGGATGAAGGACGAGAAGATCGCCCGGAACCTCGGGGTGTCGCTGCGCACGGTGAGCCGCATGCTCTCCGAACTCATGCAGGAATTAGGGGCGTCGAGCCGATTCGAGGCCGGAGTACGGGCCGTACGTCTCGGTTGGCTCGACTGACGCACCCGAAGAACAAAGCCCCACAGTCGCCGGGACGGTGCGACTGCGGGGCTTTCCGATTTCAGCTGACTACCGCTGACTCCCCAGCTGAATTCAGCTCGGTGACGGATCAGTTGGTGGGGGCCACCGGGGAAGGGCTGGCCTTCGGCCACTCGTTCTCCGCGCCGGCCTGCTGCGAGGTCGAGGCCGGGGCGGTGTCGGGGGCGGCGACCAGCGCGGCTCCGCCCGCGACCGCCATACACGCGGCGAACGCGACCGCGAACTGACGGACCGTCCTGCGAATACCCGAGACACGCACAGCAGACATGATTCCTCCAGGAGTTGGAATATGAATTCCGCCTTCCAGGGGCCCGTGCCGCCGGGCGCTCCCTGAAGACATCTCCATTCTGTCCCGGCCCCGGAAGCGAATCCAGGGATTCTCCATGCGTGGACCCGCCATGGCGTGGATGCGTCAATGCGCCGTCAGAACAACGGAATTGACGGATCCGGACCTTCTCGTACCTTTGGTCGGACCAAAAGAGATGCTAGACTGGTGCGACGGCCTTCTCGTTCCTCCAGGAGAGAGGGGCCGCCGGGGCAGGGGCGTGCCGCCGCCCTTGCCCCACCCCACCGGGCCCCCTTCCGGCCGCTCCCAGAGCCGCCTCGTACACCTCGATCGTCCGGGCCGCGGAGGCGCGCCAGCTCATTCCCCGGGCATGCCGGACCGCCGCCTCCCCCATCGTCGTACGCGCCTCCGGATGCGCCGCCAGCCACAGCAGCCGACGGGCGTACTCGGCCGGGTCGTGCCCCCGGACGAGCAGCCCCGTCACCCCGTCCCACACCGCCGTCGGCAGCCCGCCCACCGCCGCCGCCAGCACCGGCGTCCCACACGCCTGCGCCTCCAGGGCCACCAGGCCGAAGGACTCGCTGCGCGAGGGCACCACGAGCACGTCCGCCGCCCGGTACCAGTCCGCGAGCAGCGCCTGCGGTACGGGAGGGCAGGGCCGCAGCACGTCGGCGATGCCCAGCCCGTGCGCCAGCTGCAGGGCCGAGCCCTCCGGGCTCGCCCCCGAATGACCCCCGACGACCGGGACGAGCAGCCGTCGGCGCAGGTCGGGTGCCATCAGCAGCAGCTCCGCCACCGCACGTACGAGCACGTCGGGGCCCTTCAGGGGCTGAATGCGTCCCGCGTACAGGGGGATGAAGGCGTCGGCCGGCAGCCCGAGCCGGGCCCTGGCCGCCGCGCGCCCGTCGCCCGGCCCGAAGGTGCGCAGGTCGACGCCGGGACGTACCACCTCGATGCGCGGTGCCGCCGCCCCGTACAGCGCGCGCAACGCCTGCGCCTCGTCGACCGTGTTGGCGATCAACCGGTCGGCGGAGTGCACCACTTGGTGCTCTCCGCGGATCCGGAGTTCGGGCTCGGGGGTATCGCCCTCCGCGAGGGCCGCGTTCTTCACCCGCGCCAGCGTGTGCGCGGTGTGGACCAGCGGTATCCGCCAGCCGGCGGACGCGATGCGGCCGGCCTGCCCGGAGAGCCAGTAGTGGGAGTGGACCAGGTCGTAGCGCCGGTCCTCCTTGAGCAGGGCCAGCGAGAACGGCACCACGAGGTCGGGCATGGCCTCCTTGGGGAGCGCCCTGCGAGGCCCCGCGTGCAGATGGCGGACCCGTACGCCCGGTGCGAGATCGACGAGCGGGGGGCGGCCCTCGCCCCGGCAGCGGGTGAACAGGTCGACCTCGGCGCCCTGTTCGGCCAGGGCGCGGGACAGCTCGACCATGTAGACGTTCATCCCGCCGGCGTCCCCGGTTCCGGGCTGGTGGAGCGGGGAGGTGTGGACGCTGAGCATGGCGACGCGCAGAGACACGTGGGGCTCCTGTGAGGGCGGGCCACGTGTCCCTGCGTTGCGTCGCGCACGGCCACGCGGCGGGTGGTGAGCGGTAGGCGGTGGGGATGGGGGTGGATCAGAAACCGAAGACGGGGCCGGACGGCGGGGCGAGCCGGGTACCCGGCAGGGGCCCGGTCAGGGCCGAGGTGTCGATGGCCCGGCCGGGCTCGACCCTGAGCGCGGCGGCCAGCCGGTCGGCGCCCTCCGGCATCACCGGCCGCGCCCACGCGGACAGCGCCGAGGCCACCGCCAACTGGGTGGCGAGCGCCGGCAGATGACGGCAGGCGGTGGTCGGCCGGCAGCGCTCATGGGCGTTGACATGGCCGAAGTCCGCCACCGAACGCACCACCTCGTCGAGGACGGCGACCGCGCGCCGGGGGTCGAAGGCATCGGGGCCGTACGCCTCCCGCAGGTCCTCGACGGCCCGGTGCAGCCGGCGCTCCAGGATCTCCCAGCCCGTGCCGCCGGGAAGCGCCTGCGGGGCGAGCCCGGCGCACTCCTCGCGTACGGAGGTGAAGAGCCTGGCCAGCCAGCTGTTCCAGTTCTCGTCCAGTTCGCGGCGGGCGGCGGCGAGCCGGTCACGGTGGAAGACCGTGCGGCGGCCGGTCGGGCGGGCCTGCAGGACATGCCGGCGCAGGGTGTCGGAGCCGTACTCGGTGAGCAGGTCGAGCGCCCAGACGTTGCCCTCCTGGACGCCCTCCTCGACGACGTACGACTCGTTGACGCAGAAGTCCTGCGGCAGCTTGATGTCCTGGGCCAGGAGCAGCACGGGCAGCAGCACGGCATGGCAGAAGGCGTGTCCGAAGCCGCAGAAGTGGATGGCGCGGCGGGGCAGCGGGCCCTTGGTGTCGTAGCCGAACAGATGCATCGCGGCGGCCTCGAAGCAGCCGTCGACGCGGTGGTCGGGGAAGCCCTCGACCGGCACCTGGAGGCCCCACTCGGCCGGGTGGCCGACGGCGATGTCCGGCAGCCCGTCCTCCACCAGCGACTCGCACAGCGCGGCCAGCCGGGGCGGGAGCCCGGCGGTGGCCCAGTAGTCGGCCAGGGACTCGCGGAAGGGCTCGAGGGGGATGTAGAGACGGCGGCAGCGGCGGGACAGCGCGGGGGTGTCGCAGAGCGAGCACCGGGGCGCGATCAGGTCGCCGCCGTCGTTGGGGCGGGCGCACTCGTGGCACATCCCGCCGTCGCTGACCGCGCCGCAGTGCGGGCAGGCGCCGGTGACGTGCGCCCCGTACAGCCAGCGCTCGCACGGCTCGCAGTACGGCAGCAGACGGGTGCGCGGCGCGATGACGCCCTGCGCGTACAGCCGGCTGAAGAGGTCCTGCACCCAGCGGCCGTAGCCGCGGTCGCGGCGCGGCCGGACGATGTGGTCGAACTCCACGCCCGAGCGCAGCCAGTCGGCGGTGATCGCCGCGCGGTAGCCCTCGGCGACCTCCTCGGGCTTGCGGTGGTGGCGCAGCGCCCGGACCTCGACGGAGCTGGCGTGGTCGGCGGTGCCGGTGGTGAACCGTACGGGCTCGCCCTCGGCGCGCAGGTACCGGGACAGGACGTCGGCGGCGACGTACGGCCCCGCGAGATGGCCGATGTGCAGTTCGCCATGGGTGGCCGGGGGGGTCGCGGTGATCCAGACGGGCGTGCTCATGGGACCTCCTTGACGCTGTGGTGCGGTGTGCTTCAGCGAGGTTCGAAATGGAAGGAGCGGATGAAGCAGTCACGGGGCTGTTCGACCGCGTAGACGATGCATTCGAAAAGGGCCTGCGTGGTGAGCTTCTCGTCGGGCGCTATACCGTCCGGATTCGATCCGTCCCATTCCGCGAACCGGGGATCGGACGTGGAGAAATCAGGCGGGTAGAGGGAGAACACACGGACGCCGGAGGGCCGGAGCCGGCGGGAGAGAATGTCCGCGAAACCGGCCTGCGCGCTCTTCGCCGCCCAGAACGCCTCGTGGGCGGCGCCCGCGGCGGCGGAGGCGCCCTCGGCGTCCCGCACGGCGACCATGTTCACGATGTCGGGCCGCAGCGAGCCGCGCAGCAGCGGCAGGAAGTGCTTGACCATCAGGACGGTGCCGCCGGCCGTCGACTCGATCGTCTCCACGATCTCGTCGTCGCTGGCCGCCTCCAGGTCCATGCCGTCGAGCCAGCGCGCGCCGTTGTTCACCAGCAGGTCGACCCGGTCGGTGTGCTCGCCGACCCGCGCCGCGAACTCGCGGATCTCGGCGGGCCTGCTGAGGTCGCAGCCGAACGCGTGGATGCGGTCCCGGGCGGAGCCCATGACCTCGGTACGGGTGCGCTCGGCGGCCTCGACGGTGCGGGCCGAGACATAGACCTCGGCGCCGAGATGCGCGAATCCGACGGCGAGTGCGCGGCCGAAATAGCGGGACGCTCCGGTCACGACGACACGCAGATTCTCGAATTTCATGCTCGTCCGCTCTCCCCATGGATACCGGTTGCCGGTCGAATTTCAGCGTGGCAGAGGAATCGGCTTCGGAGCGTGGTGAGAGGGGTGCGCGTTCACGCCGTTGCGTGGATACGCCAGGGCAGTTGGAGCCGGTCGAGCACGGTCGCGCGCTTGTGGTGGACGGCGACGCCGTGGTGGTCGGCGGAGACGACGACGGGCCCGCCGGGGGTGTGCACGGGCCCGTCGAGGGGCGGTACGACGGTCCCGGGGAGCGTGGCCGCGACGGTGAGCGCGGCGGCTCCGGTGAGTGCGAGCCGGGGGTGCCAGCCGCCGACGGTGAGGGCGCGGACGGCGGTGCCGCCCGGACCGGCGGTGAACGCGGCGATCTTGGGCAGGGCGGAGTGCGGTGCGTGCCCGAGCACGCGGGCGGCGTGGGCGCGCAACGCGAGCAGCCGCCCGAGGGTGCCGTCCCCGGCCCGGAACAGCCCTTCGGCGGTACGGATCCCGAGGTGCGCGGCGTCGACGAAGACGTACGGATTCCCGTACCGGACGAGAGAGACGGGCACCCCGTCGAGGACATCGACGGGGTGGCCGGTGGGGAGGGTCCCGGAGGCGTCGGGGGGCCGCTGGAAGCGGAGGGTGTACGCGCCGCCGGGTTCGGGTGCGCAGCGCACCACGTCGCCCGTCGTCACGGCGCGGACGGTGACGGGGCCGGGGCGGGCGGCGGCCACGACGCAGGCGAGCAGGGAGTGCCCGCAGCCGGTACGGAAGTCGAAGCCGCCGTCGGGGAGGGCCTGGACGAAGCGGTGGTCGAGGTCGTGGTCGGAACGGGCGGAGGCGCCGTACAGGGCGATCTTGTTCAGTCGGGTGTACGGCGTCCGGGCGAGGGCCTCGCGCAGGGGGCCCAACTCACCCCGCACCGCCAGTGCTCCGGCGGGCAGTTGATCGAGCTCGACGACGAGGGTCGGCCCGGGCGCGTCCTCGGCCCGGACCACGGTGGCGATCACGCCGCACAACCCACCGGGATCCTCATGCCCTGCACCACGTCCGACCACAGCTCGTGCACCGCCAGGCCCCACAGGGCCAGCGCGTCCCGCTGGGAGGGCCGTTCGATCTGGCGGGCGAGGAGCTTCTGGACGCGGTCGGCGCGGACCTTGCCGCCGAGCACGAGGCGGGCCGGGGAGAGGAGTTCGCGGACCGTGTCGAGCAGCGGGCCGCCCGGGGCCAGCATGGCCGCGATCGGCAGCGTGAAGGGCTGCTTGGGCCGCGCGAGGACCGAGGGCGGCAGCAGGTCGCCGCCGGCCTCGTACAGCGCCCGCTTCCCCCGCAGCGCCGCCGACGGCAGCGAGCGCGCGTGCGCCACCACCCGCGGCTGGCAGAACGGCATCCGCGCCTCGACCGCCCACGCCATCGACAGATGGTCCACGCGCCGCAGGTGGTACGCGGGCAGCCGCCACCGCGTCTCGAACGCGGTCAGGGCCGCCATCCTGTCGGGCCCCGACGAGCGCAGCTCCTGCTCGATCCGGTCGGCCGCGGAGCCCTGCTCGGCGATGTACGCCCGGTAGGACGACGTGTACAGGTGCTCGCGCAGCATCCGTGGCGCCGCCGACAGCGCGTCCGCGTACGCCCCTGCCCAGTCCGCGCCGTCCGGCGCGTCGAGCGCGGCGCGCATCCGTTCGTACCCGCCGAAGAGTTCGTCCGCGCCGTCGCCTGCCAGGGCCACGGTGAAGCCGGCGTCCCGTACCGCCCGGAACAGCGCGTACGTGGAGAGTGCGATGGGGTCGGCGTTGGGCTGGCCGAGGTGGCGGACCGTGCGGGTGAGCAGCGAGCCGAGCTCGTCGGGGTCGAGCGCCACCTCGTGGTGCGTGGTCCGGGCGCGGCGGGCGACCGAGCGGGCGTACGCGGCCTCGGAGTCGGGCCACTTGCCCCGGTAGGTGAGGTGGAAGGTGTGCAGCGGCGGAGCGTCGCTCTCGCGGGCGTACTCGGCGGCGAGCGCGGTGACGAGCCCGGAGTCGAGACCGCCGCTCGTGATCGCGCACACGGGCACCTCGGCCCGGGCGAGGCGTCGCACCTCGCGCCGCAGCACGTCCTGGGTGTCGCCCACGGGCGCGGCCGGGTGCGGGGCCCGGCGCCGTACGACCGGCCGGCAGCCGGGCCGTACGACGGCGGTGGCGCCCGGCGGCAGCACCTCGATGCCGTCGAGCGCGGTGCGGGCGGAGAACGACGTACGGGTGGCGAGGACGGTGTCGAGGGAGTCCTCGCGCGGGGCGATCCGTACACCCTCGAACGCGAGGAGCGCGGGGATCTCGGAGGCGAACCGTGTGGAGCCGTCGGCGGGGTCGTGGTGCCAGTGGACGGGCTTCATGCCCATGTCGTCGACGGCGAGGACGAGTTGGGTGCGGCCGGGCCTGAGGTCGAGGACCGCGACGGCGAACATGCCGTCGAGGTGCTCGGCGAACGCGGGGCCGTACTCCGCGTACAGCGCGGGCAGGACGGTGCCGTCGCAGCGGTCGGGGAAGCGGTGGCCGCGGGCGGCGAGATGGCGGCGCAGCGACGCGTGGTTGTAGATCTCGCCGTTGAGGACGGCGAGGACGCCGGGCAGGTGGGGCAGCCGGTAGGGCTGCTGCCCGCCGCAGGGGTCGGTGACGGCGAGCCGGTCGCACCCCAGCGACCAGCCTGCCCCGCTGAGCACGTGGTGCTCGTCGGGGCCGCCGTGGCGCTGGCGGGCCGAGACCGCCGAGAGCTCGGCCGGATCGGGGCGGGCCGCGCGGGCCGCCGCCCCGGCGGCGAAGGAGCCGAGGATCCTGCACATACCGGTCACCCTCCAAGCACGTCATTCACCCGTCGCATCCAATGATTTGAATCTACCAACTTTTTGAATGGCGCGTAAGTGCCATGTCCAGTTCACGCCACGGCTTGGCCTTGCGACGCCCCCGCCACCCCAACAGGCTGGCCCCATGGAGGACTTCGACCGCACCGATCGCACCGCCCCCGCGTCCCTGCTCGTCGTGGCCGCACACCCGGACGACATCGAGTTCTGCGTCAGCGGCACAGTCATGCAGTGGATCGAGCGCGGCACCCGCGTCACGTACTGCATCGTCACGGACGGCGGCGCCGGCGGTTACGACGAACAGCTCCCGCGCCAGGCGATGGCGGATCTGCGCCGCGCCGAGCAGGTCCACTCCGCCAAGCTCAGCGGTGTCGCGGATGTCCGCTTCCTCGGCTACCCCGACAGCTTCGTGGAGCCGACCGTGGAACTCCGCCGCGACCTGTGCCGGGTCATCCGCGAGGTGCGTCCGCAGCGGGCGATCATCCCCTCCCCCGAGATCAACTGGGCCCGCGTGGCCGACCTCCACCCCGACCACCGCGCGGTCGGCGACGCCTGCCTCCGCGCGATCTACCCGGAGGCCCGCAACCCCTTCGCCCACGCCTCGCTCCTGAAGGAGGAGGGTCTGGAACCGTGGATCGTCCACGAGCTGTGGCTGATGACGGGCCCGACGCCCAATCAGTACGTAGACGTCACCACCGTCTTCGACCGCAAGGTCGAGGCCCTGCGCATCCACACCTCCCAGACGGCCCACTTCGACGACCTGGCCGGCCTGCTGCGGGAGTGGCTGAGCGAGCACGCGACGGCGGGCGGCCTGCCGCCGGGCCGGATGGCGGAGGCGTTCCAGATCGTGCACATCGACTAGGGCCTGTCCGACCCTGATCCGCCGGACAGGCCCGGGGGCGGCGCGCGCCCTGGCCATCGGGCTGAACGACGCGGCGGGGGCGATCGCACAGCTGCGTACGGGTGCTGAAGGACCCGGCGGTGGCGGCCCTGGACACACTGGCCGACGACCTCGTGATCGGCCTGGGGGCCCAGGGGCTCGGCGAGCAGTACGGCGTGGACCTGACGCAGGTGGGGCAGCAGGCCGCACCGTCGGACACGGGCCGGGCGATCGGCGGTGGCGGTGCGTCCGACACCATGCACCTGGCGTCGGCCGGCCCAGCCCGCCCCGGCATCGGCAAGGGCGTCCACGTCGACCAGGGCGGCCACCTCGGCGAACGCCTCCCGAACGCGGTCCGCCGGATGTCGGCCGACCAACGGAACACGGACGGCGGCATCAGGTCCCGTATGGCCCGCCTCTCACCACCGGAGCCGGGTCGCTCGTAGCCTCCGCCCGCCGCTTCGTTCAGGGCCTCCCGGCCCCGTGACCCCTACGATCGGGACCATGTCCAAGCTCTCCCTCTGGTCGCGGGACTCCGTCCTCTCCATCGGGTCCGTGGGGTCGGTGCTGTCCATCGGGTCCGTCGGGTCCGTGCTGTCCGTCGGGTCGGTCGGGTCCGCCGCGTCCGTGGTGTCCGTGGGGTCCTGGCTCAGCGCCGGCTCACTGCTGTCCGCCCAGTCGCGGTGGTCCGTCATGTCCTGGCGCTCCCACCGGGGCGTCATGGCGGCGGGAGCGCTCGCCGCGCTCACGACGGCGGCGCTGCTGGCCGAGCGATCACCGCGTCGATCTCCACTTCGACGAGCCAGTCGGGCTCGATGAAGCGGGAGACCTCGACGAACGTGGTGACCGGCCGGATGGCGGCGAACCGTTCGCCGTGGGCCCGCGCCGCTTCCTTCCACGTGGTGACGTCGGTCAGCATGATGCGCGTCCGCACCACGTCCTCGACCGAGGCGCCCGCCTCCCGCAGCGCCTGCTCGGCGATGTCCAGACAGCGCACCGTCTGGGCGTAGACGTCGCCGGGTCCGACGGTGGAGCCGTCGTCCCCGATGGGGGCGGTCCCCGCGACGGAGACGTGCTGACCCACCCTCACCGCGCGAGAGAAACCGATCTGCGGCTCCAGCGGCGACCCCGAACCGACGATCCGACGCATGTGTTCCTCCATCCGTCCATCGTGCGGTTGACGGCCCGTTTCATGGCCGGCCGCCGAGAGATGTGATCGACCCGTAGCCTCGACCCAGCGATATATACTGACCGGAAACGTATATACATCTGCATGCGGAGGTCCCATGTCCAAGACGCTGGTCGACATCGACGACGACATGCTGGCCTTCGCCCAGCAGCAGCTCGGCACCAAGACGAAGCGCGACACCATCAACCGCGCGCTGACGATAGCGGCGGCGATCAGCGCCGACGATCGCGCGCGGGCGCTCCGCTGGCTCCAGGACAACGCCGGAGACTTCCTCGACTTCGACGTTCTGGAAGAGCGGGAACGGTCAGGGCTGTGAACTACCTTGCCGACACCTCAGCGGTCTGGCGGCTCCTTCGACGCCAGATCGGCGAACCGTGGCCTGGACGCGTGGCGCGCGGGCAAGTGGCCATCTGTCCTCCGGTGGAGGCCGAGCTGATGCCTGGCCTGCGCGCCGATCGAGACCACGAGCCGTTCTTCACCATGCTGAGCCAGACCTTCGGCTGGGTGCCCGCACTCGAAGACCCCTGGCCGAGGATCATCGGGGTTCAGCGGGAGTTGGTGAGGATCGGGCACCACCGGGGGCCGTCACCGATGGACATCCTCATCGCGCTGACCGCGGAGCAGCACCGCCTCACACTGATCCACGTGGACGACGACTTCGCCGCCATCGCCAAGGTACGGCCGGAGATCTCCATGCTCCGACTCCGGCCGACCTAGCCGGTCCTTCCAGGGATTCGATCAGCTCACGAGGTGGATCGCCAGCCCTCCGATCAGCGCGCTCGACACCAGCGCCGTCGCCAGCCGCCCCCGGGGCCCCGTCAGCCCCCGGCCGAGCAGGGCGCCGCCCGAGGCGAGGAAGAGCTGCCAGCTGGCGGAGGCGACCAGGGCGGCCAGCACGAAGGCCGTACGGTCCAGCGGGGTGGTCGGACCCGAGGGGCCCGTCGCCAGGATCAGGGCCACGAAGTAGATCACGGTCATGGGGTTGAGGATCGTGATGCCCAGGAACGTGAGGAAGGCCCGCAGCGGGGTGAGGGGACTGTCGCGGTCGTCGCGGGTCGCGACGCTCCGGGCCCGGTAGGCCCGTACCGCCGTCCATGCCGAGCGGGCCGCCAGGCCCACCAGGACCACCGCCGAGACCCAGCGCAGCGGGGTCATGACCGGGGTGAGGAGCGGCACGAGCGCCGAGCCGCCCAGGACCGCGATCAGGGCGTAGATCCCGTCGGCCGCGGCGACGCCCAGGGCCGCGCCCGCTCCCGTACGCCAGCTCGTGCGCGCCGTGACGGCCACCAGGTAGGCGCCGACCGCGCCGACCGGGATCGCGATGCCGTAGCCGGCGAGCAGGCCGGCCACCACCGCGGCGGTCACGCGACGGACGGGATCGCGCCTCCGGGGGAGCCGGGCTGCTGCTGTCGGCGGTAGCTGGCGCCGTCCTTCGTACGCGAGAGCTCGCCGCCGGTGACGAGGTAGCGGCGCAGGGCCGGGAAGTCGTCGTGGACGGTCAGGAGCGCCTCGTTGACTTCACGCTCGCTGTAGGAGCGGGCCGGCTCGAAGAGCGTCTCTGCCAGGTGGGCGAGGAGCTGTGCACGGCGCGGGGCCCTGCGCGGGATCGCCTTCAGTCGGCCGTCGGCGGAGAAGAGGTCCGCCACGGAAGCCACGGAGGCCGAAGAGGCCACGGGATGGGAAGTCATGCGCCGAAGCGTGGCGCGCTGGCCTCTCGCCCGGCAACGGGTTTTCCCGCCGGGGCCCGGCTCCGCCGGCCGCCGATGGCCACGTGGCCCTAGCTGCCGATGTCCACGTGCACCGCCTCGTAGATCTTCGGCTGGACCTGGGGCATGCCGACCTCCTGGAAGGTGGGCCCCGCCTTCTCCATGAACCCCTGGAACGCCTCTGCCGACTCCCAGACATCCACCACGAGCCAGCCGTTGTCCGCCGGCGCCCCCGCGTGGGAGACGAAGCCGTCGACCGGCCACCACGGTGCGGCGTGGATCTTGCTGTGGTTCTCCTCGTACTGCTCCTTCGTGACGCCCGGCAGTTCGACGACGACGATGACCGCCATGCTGGTGCTCCCATTCTGCGTGGGGGGTGGAGGGCACTCCCCAGTCGAGCAGCACCCCCCGCACCCCGCACGGCAGCACACCCGAAAGGGCTACCGCCCCGCGCCCGCCCACCGGCGGCGGCCCCAGGGCCTGTCCGGCCCTAGCGGTAGATGAGGAGTTCCTGCTCCGTCGCGCCCGTCAGTTCGTAGCGCGTGCGGACCAGGGGACGGCCCGCATAGATGCGGATCAGGGTGGCCGCGGCGCCGTGGAAGCGGGCAGGTGGGCGGCCGGCGATCTCGTTGCCGAGGGAGACGGTCGCGGGGCGGTCCGGCAGGACGCCGACGAGCGCCGGGGTCTCCCGCCGGCGGCTCGTGACCGACAGGAGCGGGAGAGCGAACTCCAGGCCGGCTCCGCAGTAGGCGCCGGGTTCGCCGAACGCCTCCCGTACGTCTCCGGCGTGCACCCACTCCCCCAGCGCCACCGCGTCCAGCTTGCCGTCGTCCGTCTCCGCGATCACCGGGCCGGCCTCCGTGAAGCCGCGCTCCAGCTCGTCGAGGATCCGTCCGAGCGGCCAGGACTCCCGCTCGGCGACGTCGGCCGCGTTGGCCTCCGGCAGGAACACGCCCTCCTCCAGCCGGCCCTCGACGATCCTGACGAGGGCCGCCGCGCAGTGCGCGAGCACCTGCCGGGCCGTCCAGCCCGGGCAGGCGGTGCGCAGGTCGAACGACGCCTCGGGGGTGCGCCGCAGCAGGGGCATCAGCGCGTCCCGTTCCGTCCGCAGCAGCCGGTCCGGAAGCCAGGGATCGCGTACGTCGGCGGTACACATCAGTAGCGGTAGTGGTCCGGCTTGTACGGGCCCTCGACCGGGACCCCGATGTACGACGCCTGCTCCGGGCGCAGCTCGGTCAGCTTCACGCCGAGCGCGTCGAGGTGCAGCCGCGCGACCTTCTCGTCCAGGTGCTTCGGCAGGACGTACACATCCGTCGGGTACTGCTCCGGCTTGGTGAAGAGCTCGATCTGGGCCAGGGTCTGGTCCGCGAAGGAGTTCGACATCACGAAGGACGGGTGTCCGGTCGCGTTGCCCAGGTTCAGCAGCCGGCCCTCCGACAGCACGATGACGACCTTGCCGTCCGGGAAGGTCCAGGTGTGGACCTGCGGCTTGACCTCGTCCTTCACGATCCCCGGGATCCGGGCGAGCCCCGCCATGTCGATCTCGTTGTCGAAGTGGCCGATGTTCCCCACGATGGCCTGGTGCTTCATCCTGGCGATGTCCGACGCCATGATGATGTCCTTGTTGCCGGTGGTCGTGATGAAGATGTCGGCCGTCTCGACCACGTCGTCCAGGGTCGCGACCTGGTAGCCGTCCATCGCCGCCTGCAGCGCGCAGATCGGGTCGATCTCCGTGACGATCACCCGCGCGCCCTGGCCGCGCAGCGACTCCGCGGAGCCCTTGCCGACATCGCCGTAACCGCAGACGACCGCGACCTTGCCGCCGATCAGGACGTCCGTCGCCCGGTTGATGCCGTCGACGAGCGAGTGCCGGCAGCCGTACTTGTTGTCGAACTTCGACTTCGTCACGGCGTCGTTCACGTTGATCGCCGGGAACAGCAGCGCACCCTCGCGGTGCATCTCGTACAGGCGATGGACACCGGTCGTGGTCTCCTCGGTCACACCGCGGATCTCGGACGCCAGCGCCGCCCAGTCGATCGTGGTGCGCTGCAACAGCTCCAGAACGACGCGGAGTTCGTCGTTGTCCGCCGTCGAAGGGTCCGGCACGGAACCCGCCTTCTGGTACTCCACACCCTTGTGGACGAGGAGCGTCGCGTCACCGCCGTCGTCCAGAATCATGTTGGGGCCAGGGGCGTCGGGCCAGGTCAGCGCCTGCTCCGTGCACCACCAGTACTCCTCCAAGGTCTCGCCCTTCCAGGCGAAGACCGGGATCCCGGCGGCGGCGATCGCGGCGGCCGCGTGGTCCTGGGTCGAGTAGATGTTGCACGACACCCACCGCACCTGCGCGCCGAGCGCGACGAGCGTCTCGATCAGGACGGCGGTCTGCACGGTCATGTGCAGGGAACCGGTGATGCGGGCGCCGGCCAGCGGCTGCTGCTCGGCGTACTCCCTGCGGATCGCCATCAGGCCGGGCATCTCGTGCTCGGCCAGCGTGATCTCCTTGCGGCCGAACTCCGCCAGCGAGATGTCGGCCACCTTGTAGTCAGACATGTGCAACGC
This sequence comes from Streptomyces sp. NPDC046712, assembly GCF_040645695.1. Lineage (NCBI taxonomy): Bacteria > Bacillati > Actinomycetota > Actinomycetes > Kitasatosporales > Streptomycetaceae > Streptomyces > Streptomyces sp. NPDC046712. Next base: position 24,482 of record NZ_JBEYYW010000017.1, read on the forward strand.
TCCTCGCGCTCTGAATCGATCGGTGAATTTCCAGGGCCGCCGTGGATTTGTTGAGCGTGATGTAGTGCAGGCCCGGCGCGCCCTCCTCCAGCAGCCGCAGTCCCGTCGCCGTCGCGTGCTCGACGCCGATCCGGTACGCGGTCGCCGGGTCGTCGCGCGCGGCCTCCAGGCGGTGGGCCAGGTCCTCGGGGAAGGCGGCGTCGCTCAGCTCGGCGAACCGGCGGATCTGGCGGACGTCCGTGGCCGGCATGATCTCCGGGATGATCGGGGTCGTGCAGCCGGCCGCGGCCACCCGGTCCCGCAGCCGCAGATAGTCCTCCGGGTCGAAGAACATCTGCGTGATCGCGTAGTCCGCGCCCGCCCTGCACTTGGCGACGAAGTGCGCGAGATCGCTCCCGGGCGACACCGACCGCGGATGGCCCTCCGGGAAAGCGGCCACGCCGATCCGGAAGTCGCCCAACGAGCGGACGAGCTCGACCAGTTCGTAGGCGTAGGTGAAGCCCTGTGGGTGCGGGGTCCAGGGCCCGCGCGGATCGCCCGGGGGGTCTCCGCGCAGGACCAGTACGTCGCGGATGCCGGCGTCCGCGTACGCGCCGATGATGGCCCGCAGCTCGGCCACGGAGTGCCCGACGGCCGTCAGATGGGCGACGGGCCGCAGGGTGGTCTCGGTGACGATCCGCTTCGTGACGTCGATGGTCCGGTCGCGGGACGAACCGCCCGCGCCGTACGTCACGGAGACGAAGTCCGGCGCGAGCGCCTCCACCCTCCGGATCGCGTCCCACAGCACCGTCTCCCCGCGCTCGCTCTTCGGCGGGAAGAACTCGAACGAGAAGGTCTGACCGTTCATCGCCGGCCTCCCGCGTTGAAGTAGCTCGCCTCCGGGTGGTGCACGACGATCGCGTCCGTCGACTGCTCGGGGTGCAGCTGGTACTCCTCCGACAGCTCGACCCCGATCCGCTCCGGCCGCAGCAGCTCGGCGATCTTCGCGCGGTCCTCCAGGTCGGGGCAGGCCGGGTAGCCGAGCGAGTACCGGCAGCCCTGGTACTCGGTGCGCAGCATCCCCTCGATGCCCGCCGGCTCCGAGGCACCCGCGATGCCCCACTCCGCGCGCACCCGCGCGTGCCAGTACTCGGCCAGCGCCTCGGCCAACTGCACGGACAGACCGTGCAGTTCGAGATAGTCGCGGTAGGCGTCGGCGGCGAAGAGCTTCGCCGTCTCCTCGCCGATCCGCGAGCCGACCGTCACCACCTGGAGGGCGAGGACGTCGACCTCCCCGGAGTCCTCGGCGCGGTAGAAGTCTGCCAGGCAGAGGCGGCGGCCCCGCTGTTGGCGGGGGAAGGTGAAGCGGGTCCGCTCGCCTCCGTCCTCGTCCAGGACGATCAGGTCGTCGCCCTTGGCCACACAGGGGAAGTAGCCGTGCACCACGGCCGCTTCGAGGAGCCGGTCGGTCTGCAGCCGGTCCAGCCAGCCGCGCAGCCGCGGCCGGCCCTCCGACTCGATCGTCCCGGCGTCCTTGAGCCCCCACTGGCCCTTGAACAGGGCGCCCTCGTCGAGCCAGGAGGCGTACTCGGCGAGCTGGATGCCCTTGACGACCCGGGTACCGAGGAAGGGCGGCTCTGGTACGGGGTTGTCGGTGGCCACGCCCGAGCGGCCGGCCGGCTCGGGCTCCCGCACCTCGAGCACCGGGACGTCCCGCTTGGGGACGCGGCGCTGCTTCAGCTCCGGGAGTACGGCCCCGGGCACGCCCCGCTTGACCGCCATCAGGGCGTCCATCAGCCGCAGGCCCTCGAAGGCGTCCCGTGCGTAGCGCACTTCGCCGCCGTACAGCTCGTGCAGGTCCTGCTCGACGTACGCCCTGGTCAGCGCGGCACCGCCCAGGATCACGGGGAACTGCTCGGCGAGCCCCCGGCCGTTCAGCTCCTCCAGGTTCTCCTTCATGATCACCGTGGATTTCACGAGCAGCCCCGACATGCCGATGACGTCGGCGCGGTGTTCCTCGGCGGCCTCCAGAATGGCCGACACCGGCTGTTTGATGCCGATGTTGACGACGTTGTAGCCGTTGTTGGACAGGATGATGTCGACGAGGTTCTTGCCGATGTCGTGGACATCGCCCCGGACGGTCGCGAGCACGATCGTGCCCTTGCCCTCGGCGCCCTCGACCTTCTCCATGTACGGCTCCAGATACGCCACGGCCGTCTTCATGACCTCGGCGGACTGGAGCACGAACGGAAGCTGCATCTGCCCGGAGCCGAACAGCTCACCGACCGTCTTCATGCCGTCCAGCAGGACGTCGTTGACGATCTCCAGGGCGGGGCGCACCGCCAGGGCGGCGTCCAGGTCCGCCTCCAGGCCGTTCTTCTCGCCGTCGACGATCCGCCGCTTCAGCCGCTCCTCCAGGGGCAGCGCGAGCAGTTCCTCGGCCTTCCCGGCCTTCAGGGACTTGGCCGTCGCGCCCTCGAAGAGCTCGAGGAGTCGCTGCAGCGGGTCGTACCCCTCCCGCCTCCGGTCGTGGATGAGGTCGAGCGCCACCTCGACCTGCTCCGGCTCCAGACGGGCGATCGGCAGGATCTTCGACGCGTGCACGATCGCCGAGTCGAGCCCCGCCTTCACGCACTCGTCGAGGAAGACGGAGTTCAGCACGATCCGGGCGGCCGGGTTGAGGCCGAAGGAGATGTTGGACAGGCCCAGCGTCGTCTGGACGTCAGGGTGCCGGCGCTTGAGCTCCCTGATCGCCTCGATGGTGTGGATGCCGTCGCGCCGGGATTCCTCCTGCCCGGTGCAGATCGTGAACGCCAGGCAGTCGATCAGGATGTCCGACTCCCTGATGCCCCACTTCCCGGTCAGATCGGTGATGATCCGCTCGGCGACGGCGACCTTCGCCTCCACCGTCCGGGCCTGGCCCTCCTCGTCGATCGTCAGGGCCATCAGCGCGGCCCCGTGCTCCTTCGCAAGGGCCGTGACCTGCGCGAACCGGGACTCGGGTCCGTCGCCGTCCTCGTAGTTGACCGAGTTGAGAACCGCGCGCCCGCCCAGCTTCTCCAGGCCGGCGCGCAGCACCGCCGGCTCCGTGGAGTCGAGCACGATCGGGAGTGTGGAGGCGGTCGCGAACCGGCCGGCCAGCTCCGCCATGTCGGCGACCCCGTCCCGGCCGACGTAGTCCACGCACAGGTCGAGCATGTGCGCGCCCTCGCGGATCTGGTCGCGGGCCATCTCGACGCAGTCGTCCCAGCGGCCGTCCAGCATGGCCTCACGGAACTTCTTCGAGCCGTTGGCGTTCGTCCGCTCACCGATCGCCAGATAGGACGTGTCCTGCCGGAAGGGCACATGGCTGTAGAGGGAAGAGGCGCCCGGTTCCGCGACCGGGGTACGGGCGGGCACGGCCGCGCCCCGGACCCGTTCCACGATCTCGCGCAGATGCTCCGGGGTCGTACCGCAGCAGCCGCCGACGAGCGCGGGGCCGTACTCCCGTACGAAACGCTCCTGGGCGTCGGCCAGTTCGGTCGGCGACAGCGGATAGTGGGCGCCGTCCGATGTGAGCACCGGAAGACCGGCGTTGGGCATCACCGACACCGGGATCCCGGCGTGCCGCGACAGGTACCGCAGGTGCTCGGCCATCTCCGCGGGGCCGGTGGCGCAGTTCAGGCCGATCACGTCGATGCCGAGCGGCTCCAGGGCGGTGAGCGCCGCCCCGATCTCCGAGCCGAGCAGCATCGTCCCCGTCGTCTCCACCGTCACCTGCACGATCAGCGGCAGGTCCAGCCCGCACCACTCCAGGGCGCGGCGGGCGCCGACGACGGCCGCCTTCGTCTGCAGCAGGTCCTGCGAGGTCTCGATCAGCAGGGCGTCGGCGCCGCCCCTGAGCAGCCCCTCGGCGTTCTGCTGGTACGCCTCCCGCAGCGGCTCGTACGTGATGTGGCCGAGGGTGGGCAGCTTGGTGCCGGGGCCCATGGAGCCGAGGACCCAGCGAGGCCGGCCGTCGCGGGCCGTGTGGGCGTCGGCGGTGTTGCGGGCGATCCGGGCGCCGGCCTCGGACAGCTCGTACACCCGGTTCTCGATGCCGTACTCCCCCAGCGCCGCCAGATTGGCGCCGAAGGTGTTGGTCTCGACGCAGTCCACGCCGACGGAGAAGTAGGCGTCGTGGACGGAGGCGACGACGTCCGGCCGCGTCAGGTTCAGGATCTCGTTGCAGCCCTCCAGGTTCTGGAAGTCGTCCATCGTCGGGTCGGCGGCCTGCAGCATGGTGCCCATCGCCCCGTCGGCCACGACGACCCGGGTGGCGAACTCGTCGCGCAGCGAGCCCCGTACCGAGCGCCTCATGACAGCCCCCTGAGATGGGTGAGCAGTTCGGCCGTGCAGCCGACGCCGTACGTCGTCCTGATCCGGTCCAGGAGCGGCTCCCGGTGTAGCCGGTACTCCTGCGTGCCCACGTAGTCGAGGACGGTCGCGGCGACCGCGCAGCCCAGCTGCGCCGCGCACCGCTCCGGCACGCCCCACGCCGTACCGGCGAGGAACCCGGCGCGGAAGGCGTCGCCGACGCCGGTCGGGTCGACGACCCCGGGCACCCGCACGGCCGGCACGGCCAGGCTGTCCCGGCCCTCGCCGCGGATACGGACGCCGGCCTCGCCGTGGGTGGTGACCCAGGCGCCGACGCGGCGCAGGATCTCCGCCTCCGACCAGCCCGACCTCTCCCCGAGGAGGGCCGTCTCGTACTCGTTGGTGAACAGCCAGCGCGCGCCGTCCACCAGCTCCCGCACCTCGTCCCTGCCGAGCCGCGCCAGCTGCTGCGACGGGTCGGCGGCGAACGGAATCCCGAGCTCGCGGCAGGTGCGGGTGTGCCGGAGCATGGCCTCGGGATCGTCCGGGGAGACCAGGACCAGTTCCAGACGCCCGGCCCGGGCGACGACCTCCCGCAGATCGATCTCGCGGGCCTCGGCCATCGCTCCGGCGTAGAAGGTGGCGATCTGGTTCTGCGCCCGGTCGGTGGTACAGACGAACCGGGCGGTGTGGAGGGACTCGCTGACCCGCACCGAGTCGGTGTCCACACCGTGGTCCTTGAGCCAGATCCGGTACGGCTCGAAGTCGGCGCCGACCGCGCCCACGAGGACCGGGCGCAGTCCGAGGACGCCGAGCCCGAAGGCGATGTTCGCTGCCACTCCGCCGCGCCTGACCTCCAGGTTGTCGGCGAGGAACGACAGGGAGACCCGGTCCAGCCGGTCGGCGAGCAGCTGCTCGCTGAACCAGCCGGGGAAGGTCATCAGATGGTCGGTCGCGATGGATCCCGTGACAGCGATACGCATTTCCTCAGACCCCCGTTGCCTTCTTCAGCGCGTCCACCCGGTCGGTCCGCTCCCAGGTGAAGTCGGGGAGTTCGCGGCCGAAGTGGCCGTACGCCGCCGTCTGCGCGTAGATGGGCCGCTTCAGGTCCAGGTCGCGGATGATCGCGGCGGGCCGCAGGTCGAACACGCTCGACACGGCGTCCTGGATCTCCTCGTCCGGCAGCGTGCCCGTGCCGAAGGTCTCCACGAACAGGCCCACCGGCTCCGCCTTGCCGATCGCGTACGCGACCTGCACCTCGCAGCGCCGGGCCAGGCCCGCGGCGACGACGTTCTTGGCGACCCAGCGCATCGCGTACGCGGCGCTGCGGTCCACCTTGGACGGGTCCTTGCCGGAGAACGCGCCGCCGCCGTGGCGGGCCATGCCCCCGTACGTGTCGATGATGATCTTCCGGCCGGTGAGGCCGGCGTCGCCCATCGGGCCGCCGACCTCGAACCGCCCGGTCGGGTTCACGAGCAGCCGGTAGCCGTCGGACTCCAGGTTGACGCCCTCCTCGGCGAGCGCCTTCAGCTCGGCCTCGACGACGAACTCCCGGATGTCCGGGGTCAGCAGACCCTCGACGCTGATGTCGGCGGCGTGCTGGGACGAGACGACGACGGTGTCCAGGCGGACCGGGCGGTCGCCGTCGTACTCGATGGTGACCTGCGTCTTGCCGTCGGGCCGCAGATACGGGACGGTCCCGTTCTTGCGTACCTCCGTCAGCCGGCGCGACAGCCGGTGGGCCAGCGCGATCGGCAGCGGCATCAGCTCGGCCGTGTCGTCGCAGGCGTAGCCGAACATCAGCCCCTGGTCGCCGGCGCCGCCGGTGTCCACACCCTGGGCGATGTCCGGCGACTGGGCGCCGATGGACACCGACACACCGCAGGAGGCGCCGTCGAAGCCCTTCGCGGAGGAGTCGTAGCCGATGTCGAGGATCGCCTCACGCACCAGCTTCGCGATCGGGGCGTACGCGGTGGTGGTGACCTCGCCCGCGATGTGCACGAGTCCCGTGGTGAGCAGGGTCTCCACCGCGACCCGCGCGCCCGGGTCCTCGGCGAGCAGCGCGTCGAGGATGGTGTCGCTGATCCGGTCGGCGATCTTGTCGGGATGTCCCTCGGTCACCGATTCCGAGGTGAACAGACGCCGGCTGCTCATGCCTGGCCCACCTCCGCACGCGTGTCCGCGAAGAAGTGGGTCCCGATGGCGGCGAGAGTCCGGATCTCGTCGACCTCCAGGGTCTCCATCTGGATGGACCGGCCGCTCTCCTGCTCCAGCAGGAAGACGAACTCGACGAAGGACAGCGAGTCGATGAGACGGTTCTCGATCAGGTCGAGGTCGGGCGCGATGTCCTCGCGCTCGGGGTGACGCTCGAGGATCCAGTTCTTCACCTGCTGCAGGCCGTCGGCCATGGTGCTTCTCCTTCTAGCTACTAGGTACGGAAGTGGGGGCGATGATGGGGGCGGCCACCGCCACCGCGTAGTCCACGTCGTGGCTGATGGACACGGTGATCTCGGTGATCCCGGACCCGGCGGCCATCTCGGCCGCCGACCGGTGCAGTTCCACCAGTGGCCAGCCGCCCTCGGAGCGCCGTACGACGATGTCGGACCAGGGCAGGAACCTGCCCCTGACCCGGAGGGTCTTGAAGGCCGCTTCCTTGGCCGCGATCCGGCCGCACAGACTCAGCACGTCGAGCCCGGTGGAGGTACGGCAGTCGGCGAGTTCGCCGGGGGTGAGCATCCGCTCGAAGAACGCCTCGCCGTACTGGGCGAGGAGAGCGCGGACACGGTTGACGGACACGATGTCCATGCCGAGGTTCGCCCAGCCCAGGCCGCCCGCCGGCGGGGCGACGGGTCGGGCCGGCACGTCAGATCACCGGCCCGGCCGCGTCCCGTACCGCCCGGGTGGCCGCTTCCCAGCCGCCGTGGCGCCGGGTCAGCGCGGACAGCCAGCGCTCCAGGCCGAAGGCGACGCAGCTGGTGAACGCGGGTCCGCCGCTCGACGCCAGCGTGATGGCGCAGCGCTCGCCGAAGAAGTTGCGGTGCGTGTTGACCGAGGCGATCGCCAGGTCCTCGTACAGGAACTCGTGCTTCACCGGGGTGAGGCGCTGGAGCACCGCCTTGGATCCGCCCTTGTCGAAGAACGGGTCGCAGGCGGCCTCCCGGCGCAGCGGCAGGTCGAGCGCCGCGGCGAAGGAGTGGATGCGTTCGGTGAAGTCGGCGAGATGCGTCTCGGCGTGCTCACGCGAGCCGATGGCCACGATCTCCCGCATGCGGAAGCCGAGTTGGCGCCGCATGCCTTCGTAGTGGGTCTCCTTGCGGAAGCACCAGGAGCAGATCGTCACCAGGGTGTCGTCGGCGACCTGCCGGCCCTGGTGGTCGAGGTAGACGGCGTAGCAGGACGCCGAGGGCAGTCCGAGCGCGGCGGGTTCGAGCGCGTCGCACGGAAAGCAGCCGGTGTCGGTACAGAAGGCAGAGGTCTCGCGGCGCTCCAGGTCGAGCGGGGCGGCGACGACGGCCTGGTGGGGGAAGTTGTCGTAGTAGTCGAGCCGGGCCAGGTCGGCGGCCGGCAGCAGCGGGGGCATGGTCATCGGGCGGGCGCCCGCGGTCACTCCCCAGCTCTCGAAGGTGTCGTCGAGGAGCCGCAGCAGCGCCGTCGCCTCGGGGCCCAGGGACGGCAGTCCCCTGGTCTCCCCGGGGGCCCCGACGCTCGCGGGGGTCGTCACGGTCATAGTGGTTTCGCCTCTCGGGTGATCTGTCGAGCGGGCGCCCTCAGACGACGGGCAGGGTGTCGTCGGAGAAGATCCCGGTCTTCAGGAAGAAGGCGAGCGGCTTGCGGATCGCCTTGCGCTCGTACGGGCGGCGGCGCTCGTCGGCGACCAGCGCGTTGCGCAGGGCCAGCGGGTCGGCGACGCCGGCGTCGCGGTAGACGTGCGGGTTGTAGAGGGAGTTGATGCTGTAGACGACGTACCGCTTCAGGTACGCCTCGACCTCGGCGACCCGCGCGGCGGGCACGGCCTCGCGCATCCGGGTGAACAGCAGCGAGACGAGCTCTCGGCCGAAGGCTATGTGGCGGGACTCGTCCTGGTGGTGGATGCGGTTGACCTCGCGGATGGTGCGGCACAGGGAGTCGTCCTGCGCCATCCGCATGTTGTAGTGGTCGACCAGCTCCTCGAAGAACAGGATGCGGGCGAAGACCAGGAAGTTCTCCACCTCCGGCTCCCAGGCGGAGTCGGCGCGCATCGCGGTGGAGCCGTAGATCTTGTTGCCGTAGCGGCGGCAGAACTCGGCGAAGAACCACATGTGTTCGTTCTCCTCGCCGATGAAGTGGTGGAAGAAGTCGGAGGGGACCTCGAAGCCCGGCATGTGGATGCGGCCGACGACCTCGATGAGCAGCTCGCGGATGCCGTGCACGTTGAGGCTGTAGAAGTTGATCGACTCCCACTTCGAGAGCTTCTGGATCGTCTCCTCACCCAGCTCGTCGTAGTACGGGGTGCCGTACACGGTGAGCAGCTCCGGCGTCATCCACAGCTGCTTCTCCTCCAGCTGATCGGGCCAGTCGAACTGCTGGTAGGGGTTGTAGTACTCCTCGATGGAGCGGGAGCTGAGCCGCTCCAGGACTTCCATGAACCGGTCGGTGACGGGCAGCGGGGCGCTGACGCCCATAGGGACTCCTAAGCAAGGGGAAGCGGAGGGGCCTTCGGCCGTACGGGCGCGGCCGCCGACTACGGCCGGACTTCGTAGACCGCGTTGACCGGGGTCTCGGTGGCGCGCCGCCAGCGGGTGAAGCCGGCCTCCTCGGCGATGGCGCGGAACGCCTTCTCGCCGGAGTGGTTGCCGAGCGCGTGCGGGCCGCGCTGGGCGACGGCGACGGGCAGGCACATCACCGCGGACAGGGCCATGAACATGCGCGCGGCGGGGGTGTTGGTGTCGATGTCGGCGGGCGAGACGTTCGACTCGACGAGCATCCAGGTGCCGTCCGCGTCCAGGGACTTGTGGACGTGCTGGGCTGCGGCGACCGGGTCGCCCATGTCGTGCAGGGCGTTGAAGAAGCAGACCAGGTCGTAGCCGGAGCCGGGGTAGTCGTCGGCGGAGGCGACCTCGAAGACGACCCGGTCGGAGAGGCCGGCCTCCTCGGCGAGCTGCCGGGCGATGGAGATGGCCTCTTCGGAGTAGTCGAAGCCGTGGACCGTGGCCTTGGGGAACGCCTTGGCGATCAGCAGGGTGGTGTGGCCGACGCCGCAGCCGACGTCGGCGACGGTGCCGCCACTGCTCAGCTTGTCCGTGACCTGGTGCAGGGACGGCAGCCAGTCCGGTACGAGCTTGTGCTCGTAGGTGGGCTGGAAGAAGGAGCCCATGCCGGTGTCGAGGGCCGCGTCGTGCTCGGCCCAGCCGACGCCGTCGCCGGTGCGGTACGCGTCGACGAGCAGGTCCTCGGTGGCGTACAGCGCCTTGAGCGCGGTGAAGAAGCCGGCGGCGAAGGTGACGGCCTTCGGGTCGGCGAGGACCTCGACGTGGTCGGCGGGCAGCGTGTACGTGAGGGAGCTCGGGTGGCGCTCGACGTATCCGGCGGAGAGCTGGGCGTGCAGCCACTCCTCGATGTAGCGCGGGTCGGTGCCGGTCCTCTCGGCGAGCTGCGCGGCGGTGAGCGGGCCGGACTCGGCCAGGGCCTTGTACAGCCCGAGCCGCTCGCCGAGGGCGACGGTCAGCCCGCGGACGGCGGCGCCGGCGTCGGTGATGACCTTCTGGTGGAAGTCGTGGGCGCTCATGCGGGAGTCTCCTCTCGGGTCGGGGGGTGGCCGGTCGTGCCTTCGGCGCCGTGGCGGTCCGAAGGGCACGCCGCCGAGCGGATCTCGGCGGTCACGCGGCGAACCCCGAGCCGGTGCCGGAGGCTCCCGGCAGGTCGCAGGTGAACAGGAAGGACCGCGGCACGCGCGGGACGTTGCGCGGCGGGACCGGGTAGGGCCAGCGGTCGAAGTCGGCGCCGTCCTCACCGGGCTGCTTGACCTCGGTCACGTCCCAGCCGCAGGCGGCGAGCAGCGCCTCGGGCTCCTCGGTGCCGAAGAGCCACGGATTGCCGTCCTCCCTCAGCGCGTTGAGGAACGGGCGGGAGAGCGGGTTCTCCAGGGCGGCCCGGGAGATGACGTCGCCGAGCAGCACGGAGCCGGGCGCCGCGTGGGCGGAGAGCGTCGAGATGAGGGTCCGTACGGCCTGCTCGGGCAGGAAGAACAGCAGGCCCTCGACCACCCACAGGACGGGCTCGTCGCTCTTCCAGCCGGCCTCCTTCAGGGGACCGGTCCAGTCCTGGGTCAGGTCCACCGGGACGGTGATCCGGGTGCGGCCGGCCGGCAGCGGCTCGTCGGCGAGCATCTTCGCCTTGGCCTCCAGGAGCGCCGGGCGGTCGAGCTCGTAGACGGTGACGCCGTCGGGCCAGGGCAGCCGGAAGAAACGGGTGTCCATGCCGGCGGCGAGGAAGACCACCTGGCGGATGCCGCGTTCCTCGACCGCCTTCACGATGGCCCGGTCCAGGTAGGTGGTGCGGATGGCGAGGAACGGCACGGTGCCGGCCCCGGCGTAGCGCTCGAGCAGCTCGAAGCCGATCTCGTCGGCGACGGTGCGCGCGTAGGGATCGGCGAACAGCCGGTCCTCGCGCTCGGTCTCCAGGGCGCGCGCTGCGGCGGTCCACTGGGCGGTGCGGGATACGGCCTCCACAGGAGGTCCCCCTTCATGTGATGGAGAGATACGGACGGCCGTGTTCAGGCACTGACGCGCGCACAGGCAACGGGGTCCTCGGCCGCGGGCATCGACGACAGATGGCCGGCCTCGGAACCGGCGGGACGGCGCCGGAAGATGCTGTGCAGGATCATGCTGAACACGGCCGTCCCGTCGGCGGCCACGAGCGTGCACCGCGGTTTGACGGTGCCGGTGGCGGGGTTGAACGGCGACGGGGTGGAGCCAAGGATCTCCACGCGGGCGGTGAGGACGTCCCCGGGTCGTACGGGACGCAGATAGCGGACCTCGTCGATGCCGGGCGAGCCCATGCACGCGCTGTAGGCGAGCAGCCCGTCCACATAGCGCCGCATGAACATCGCCTGGGTGTGGAAGCCGCTGGCGATCAGCCCACCGAACTGCGAGCGCGCGGCGAGCCCGGGGTCCGTGTGGAAGGGCTGCGGATCGAAGCGCCTGCCGAACTCCAGCACCTCCTCCGTGGTGACGGTGACGGTGCCCAGTTCATGGACGTCGCCCGGCCGGAAGTCCTCGAAGTAGCGCATCACGCGCCCCCCTTGACCTAAAGGATGGTCGTTCCCTGGCATCACCCAATCTACGAATCACACATTTATTTTGTCAACCCAAAAGAAGCCTCATGTCCCCTCGGTCGCCCGGCTCTTCACCGCACCGCCGAGCGCTCGCTCGAAGTCCCCCCACAGGTCCTCGACGTCCTCGATGCCGACGGACACCCGCACCAGACCGGCGCCTATGCCGGCCGCCCTCAGCGTGGCCGCGTCGAGCTCCCGGTGGGAGGTGGAGGCGGGGTGGGTCACGAGGGTCTCGACCCCGCCGAGGGAGAGCGCGAGCCGGGCGATCCGCACCCGCTCGATGAACGCCCGGCCCGCCTCCCGGCCGCCCGCCAGCTCGAAGGAGAGCAGCCCCCCGCCCCCGGAGAGCACCTTGCGGGCCGTGTCGTACGAGGCGTGGCCGGCGAGCCACGGGTAATGGACGGCCGTCACGTCCGGGCGGGCCGCGAGCCGCTCGGCGAGGACGGTGGCGTTCGCGCAGTGCTCGCGCATCCGCAACGGCAGCGTCTGCAGACCGCGCAGGGTCAGCCAGGCCGCGAACGGGTCGGCACAGGCGCCCAGTTCGACCGTCCGGGGCCACACCGCGCGCCGCAGCGCGTCGTCGGCGAAGACCGCGGCCCCGCCGAGGACGTCCGAGTGCCCGGAGAAGTACTTGGTGGTGGAGTGGACGACGATGTCCGCGCCGAGCTCCAGGGGGCGGCAGAGGACGGGCGAGGCGAGGGAGTTGTCGACGAGCGAGGTGACCCCGAGCCGCTGGGCCGCCGACAACAGGCCGGGGAGTTGCGGCACTTGGCCGGTCGGATTGGCGATGGTCTCCAGGACGAGGAGCCGGGGCCCGTGGGCGGCCGCCTCCTCGAACTCGGCCACGTCGTCGCCGGAGATGTACGTGACCTCGATCCCGTACCGCGTCGCGAGGTCGGAGAGCACCGCGTAGGTCCCCCCGTACAGACACCTCTGGGCGATCACCCGGTCACCCGGCCGCAGCAGGGCGAGCAGGACGCCGCTGATGGCACCCATACCGGAGGCGAAGGCGAGGGCGGAGGCGCCGCCTTCGAGCCCGGCCAGGGTCTTCTCCAGGGCTCGTACGGTCGGATTGCCGCGCCTGCTGTAGACGTACCGGCCGTCGGGCCCGGCCATGGCCTCGGCGAGCGCGTCGGCCGAGTCGAAGGCGAAGGCCGAGGACTGCACGAGCGGCACGGAGAGCGGCCGACTGCCTGCGTCCGGCGGCTCGTCGACGATGTGCACGGCCCGGGTTCGGATGTCCATCGTGTCTTCCTCTCGTCAGGGAAAAGGGGTCACGGGAAAAGGGGCCGCCCGATGTCCGGGGCGGACATCGGGCGGCCCCTCGGGGGTGCAGGGCGAGCTCGCGGGAGCTCGCTTCACGCGGAGACCTTCTCGCCCTGCGGGGCGGGGGCGGGCTCGGCGGCGAGGGACTTGTCGCTCTTCATCACGAGGAGCGTGATCACACCGCCGACGGCGGCGATGATCGCGGCGCCGATGAAGGCGGCCGCGAAGCCGTCGGTGAGGGCGGGCAGGTCGCCGATCCTGTCGGCACCCTGGGACATCGCGACGGCGGTCAGCGCGGCCAGGCCCAGGGCGGAGCCCACGTTGTAGGTGGTGTTGACGATGCCGGAGGCGAGACCGGCCTGCTCCTGCGGGGCGCCGGCCATCGCGGCGATCATCGCCGGGATGTAGGCCAGGGACATACCGAGCGCGGCGACCAGCGAGGCGGGCAGGACGTCGACGACGAAGCTGCCGGTCGGCGGGACGGCCGCCAGCCAGACGAGCCCGGCCGCGAGGACCAGCAGTCCGCCGGCGATCAGCGGCTTGGCGCCGAACTTGCCCATGAGACGGGCGGTGATGGCCGTCATGAAGATCATCAGCAGGACGGTCATCGGGAGCAGGGCCGCACCGGAGGCGAAGGCGCCGTAACCGAGGACCTGCTGGAGGTAGAGGTTGAGGAAGTACCACATCGGGATCCACGCGGCGCCCAGCAGCGTCATCGCCAGGTTGGCCGAGCCGAGGCGCGGAACGCGCCAGACGCTGAGCGGCATGAGCGGCTCGCGGACCGACTTCTGGATGACGAAGAACAGACCGAGGAGGACGGCCGCACCCACCAGCTCCAGGATGGTGGCGGTGGCACCCCAGCCGACCTCGGGGGCCCGGACCACGGCGAACACGGCGAGCGCGAGACCGGCGGTGACGGCGACGGCGCCGAGGATGTCGACGGAGCCGCGGCGGGACTCGACGGCCGGGAGCAGCTTGGTGGCGGCGAGGGTGGCGAGGCCGATCGGGATGTAGATGATGAACACCCACTGCCAGCTCATCCACTCGGTGAAGACGCCGCCGAGGAAGACGCCCGCGGTACCGCCGGCGGGGGCCGCGGCGCCGTAGAGCGCCATCGCCTTGCCGAGCTCCTTCGGGTCGTGCATGAAGAGCATCATGAGCAGCGTCATGGCGGACGGCGCGATGAGCGCACCGCCGACGCCCTGGACGGCGCGGCCGACGATCTCGACCCAGGCGGTCTGCGCGGCGGCGGCCACGACCGAACCCGCGATCATGATCGCCCAGCCGGAGACGAAGATCTTGCGGGCTCCGACGAGGTCGGAGAGGCGGCCGCCGAGGAGCAGGAGCCCGCCGAAGACGATGACGTAGGCGTTGAAGATCCACTGGAGCTCGCTCTGCGAGAAGCCCAGGTCCTTCTGCATCTCGGGGAGCGCTACCCCGATGATCGAGGTGTCCATGATGACCATGAACTGGGCGGCGGCGAGCACGACAAGTGCCCACCAGCGCCGGGGATTGACGGTTGACATTGCCCTGCTCCTTCTCTCGCACATACCCCTAGGGGGTACCTTCGCGGAGCACCGTAGCATACCCATGGGGGGTATGTAAGGGTGGCAGAATGCGCCCATGACCGAAGCCTCGGAGCAGGACCTGCTGGACCGCTGGACGTCGACGCTGCGCGCGGCCCGGGCGGGCCGCGAGGGCCCGGACCCCGCGCCGTACGGCCGGAACCTGCTGAACCGCTGGGCCGAGCCGCAGCGCAGGTACCACACGGTGGACCACCTGCGGGCGGTCCTCGACCGCATCGACGAACTCACCGATCAGGGCGGCGAGGGCGGGGAGTTGGAGCTGGTCCGGCTGGCCGCCTGGTTCCACGACGCGGTCTACCGCCCGGACCGCTCCGAGAACGAGGAACGCTCGGCGGCCCTGGCCGAAAAGGCCCTGACGGAGGCGGGCCTGACCGCCCACGAGGTGGCGGAGGTGGCCCGCCTGGTCCGCCTGACGATCACCCACGACCCGTCGGAGGGCGACATCAACGGCGAGCTTCTCTGCGACGCGGACCTGGCGATCCTGGCCGCGGAGGAGGGTACGTACGGGGGGTATACGCGGGCGATCCGCGAGGAGTACGCCTTCGTCCCGGACGACGCGTTCCGCGAGGGCCGCGCCGCGGTCCTCCGCCAGCTCCTCTCCCTACCGCGCCTGTTCCACACCCCGTACGGCGCGGCGGCCTGGGAGACGAGGGCACGACGGAACCTGGAAACGGAACTGAAGAGCCTGACGGCCTGACCCCGGCGGGGGCCGACAGCCCCCGCCCACCCCCGCCCCGTTGTGGGCATTCGTTCCGCCGGGGCGGAACGGAGGCCCACCCCCCGGCCCCCGTTGTGGGCATTCGTTCCGCCGGGGCGGAACGGGTGGGCACAACGGACGGCGCCCTGGCGGGCGCGTCCGCTCCAGGGCCCCCGCACCCACGCCCCCGTCCACATACCAAGACACCCCGTCCCAGGGGAATGTCAGGCATGAACCGCAGGTTGACGCATGTCATGCCGTCAACGCCTGCCGAGCCCACCGCGCACCCCACCCGCATGCCCCTCGCCGTCTACATCCTCGGCCTCTCCGTCTTCGCGCTCGGCACGAGCGAATTCATGCTGTCCGGCCTCCTCCCACCCATCGCCGACGACATGAACGTCTCCATCCCCCGCGCCGGCCTCCTCATCTCCGCCTTCGCCATCGGCATGGTCGTCGGCGCCCCGCTCCTGGCCGTCGCGACCCTCCGCCTCCCCCGCAAGACGACGCTGGTCACCCTGATCACCGTCTTCGGTCTCGGCCAGGTCGCCGGCGCGCTCGCGCCGAACTACGCCGTCCTCTTCGCCTCCCGCGTCGTGAGCGCGCTCGCCTGCGCCGGCTTCTGGGCGGTCGGCGCCGCCGTCGCCATCGCGATGGTCCCGGTCGGCTCGCGCGCCCGCGCGATGGCGGTCATGATCGGCGGCCTGTCGATCGCCAACGTCCTCGGCGTCCCCGCCGGCGCCTTCCTCGGCGAGCACCTCGGCTGGCGCTCCGCGTTCTGGGCGGTCGGCGTGGCCTCTGCGATCGCGCTCGTCGGTGTGGTGACCCGCATCCCGCACATCCCGCTCCCCGAGACCAAGCCGCGCCTCAAGCGTGAGCTGGTGATCTACCGCGACCGCCAGGTGCTGCTCTCGATAGTGATCACCGCGCTCGCCGCGGGCGGCGTCTTCTGCGCGTTCTCGTACCTCGCCCCCGTCATCACCGACGTCGCCGGCATCGACGCCCGCTGGGTCTCCGCGATCCTCGGCCTCTTCGGCATCGGCGCGCTGATCGGTACGACGATCGGCGGCCGGGTCGCCGACGCGCATCTCTTCGGGGTCCTGCTCAGCGGCATCACCGCCTCGACGGTCTTCCTGGTCGCGCTGGCCCTCTTCGCCTCCAGCCCGGTCGCCGTGGTCGCCCTCTCCTTCCTCCTCGGCGTCTCGGCCTTCTACACCGCCCCCGCCCTCAACGCCCGCATGTTCAACGTGGCCGGCGCCGCCCCGACCCTCGCGGGCGCGACGACCACCGCCGCCTTCAACCTGGGCAACACCGCCGGCCCCTGGTTCGGCGGTACCGTCATCGACGCGGACTTCGGCTTCGCCGCGACGGCGTGGGCGGGAGCGGCGATGACGGTGGTGGCGCTGGCGACGGTCGCGCTCTCGCTCCGGCTGCACAACACCCGCTCGCGCGTGGTGGCTTCCTCCACCCCGCAGCGGGAGAAGGTCGTATCGGCCCGCTGAGCCAGGCGATCGGCGAGGAGACGCCCTAGAGGCCGGGCTCCGGCTCCCGCCGCGGGAACTTCGGCCGCCGCAGCCCCGCCTCCGTGATCCGTCGTACGAGTTCCTTCGAGCCGACCTCGACCGCACCCGCCGCCACCGCGTCCGCGTACCGGTCCGAGGGGATGTCGTAGTGGTCACGCTCGAAGGCGCGCGGCGGGGCGCCGATCGAGGCGGCGAAGGCGTGGAGTTCCTCGTGCGAGATGTCGCTGACGAGATGCGACCACATCCGGCCGTGGCCCGGCCAGGTCGGCGGGTCGATGTAGAGGGTCACGTCAGAACCGCCGTCTCCATCGCGTCCGTCGCCGCCGCGCTCACCGCCGTCGCGTCCGCCGCCGCCGTCACGTCAGACCGCCGACCGGGGCGACGACCACGCCCGCCTTGCCGCAGACCCAGTGCGGGTCCGGGCCGAGCTCGGGTTCGACGTCCAGGGCGTGCGGGTCGCCGGAGGAACAGACCGGGCAGAGCGGCCAGCGGCCGTAGCGCTCCAGGAGTGCGTCCTGCACGTCCTGGGCTATGAGGCCGGCGACGTAGGTGAGGCCCTCGGGCCACTGCTCGACCCACCACCGGCGGTGGGTGACCGCCTCCTCGACCATCGACACGACCTCGGCGGCGGCCACGTCCCGCGCCGCCAGATCGGCGAGGACCAGGGCGCGAGCGGCATGCAGCGCCTGCTCCAGGGGGTCGATGTCGTCCATGGAGACATTGTCACCCGTCAAGCCCCGGGGACGAAGGCCCCTTCCGTATCCGGAACTCGTCCGGAACTCGTCCAGGACTCGTCCAGGACTCATCCGAGGCCCAAGGGGTCTTGACGCCCCCACCGGCCGAAAATATCTTTCAGGTGTGACCCATGATGTGAAGGAAAGTTTCAGCGCCACCGCCGGCGGGCCCACGTCCGGCAGCGACGCACCGCCCGCACCCGCGGCCCTCGCGGCCAAGGTGCGCACCCTCGCGCCGTCCATGACCCGCTCCATGCAACGGGTCGCCGAAGCCGTCGCCGGGGACCCGGCCGGCTGCGCCGCCCTCACGGTCACCGGCCTCGCCGAGCTCACCGGGACGAGCGAGGCGACCGTGGTCCGCACCGCCCGCCTCCTCGGCTACCCCGGCTACCGCGACCTGCGCCTCGCGCTCGCCGGCCTCGCCGCCCAGCAGCAGTCCGGCCGCGCCCCCTCCGTCACCGCCGACATCGCCGTCGACGACCCGATCGCCGACGTCGTCGCCAAGCTCGCCTACGACGAGCAGCAGACCCTCGCCGACACCGCCGCCGGACTCGACACCGTCCAGCTCGGCGCCGCCGTCGCCGCGCTCGCCACCGCCCGCCGCATCGACATCTACGGCGTCGGCGCCTCCGGCCTCGTCGCCCAGGACCTCGGCCAGAAGCTGCTCCGTATCGGCCTCCTCGCGCACGCGCACAGCGACCCGCACCTCGCCGTCACCAACGCCGTACAGCTCCGCTCCGGCGACGTCGCCATCGCCATCACCCACTCCGGCTCGACCGGCGACGTCATAGAACCGCTGCGCGTCGCCTTCGACCACGGCGCGACCACGGTCGCGATCACCGGCCGCCCGGACGGGCCGGTGACGCAGTACGCCGATCACATCCTGACCACCTCCACGGCCCGCGAGAGCGAGCTGCGCCCCGCGGCCATGTCGTCCCGCACCAGCCAACTCCTGGTCGTGGACTGCCTGTTCACCTGTGTCACGCAGCGTACGTACGAGACGGCGGCCCCTGCCCTCGCGGCCTCGTACGAAGCCCTCGCCCACCGCCACTCCCCCCGCACCCGCTGAACGTCAACGACGACGTCCACGCACCGAAAGAGCCGCACGTGTCCTCTACGTACTCCGAGCTTCAGGCGCAACTGGCCACTCTCACCACCGAGGCGTTCCGGCCCGAGCTCGCGGAGATCGACCAGCTCCCGACCCTCGACATCGCCCGCACCATGAACAGCGAGGACCAGACCGTCCCGGCCGCCGTCGCCGCGCAGCTGCCGCTGATCGCCGCCGCGATCGACGCCACCGCCGCGCGCATGACGCGCGGCGGCCGGCTGATCTACGCCGGCGCCGGCACGGCCGGCCGGCTCGGCGTCCTCGACGCCAGCGAGTGCCCGCCCACGTTCAACACCGACCCCTCGGAGGTCGTCGGCCTGATCGCGGGCGGCCCCCCTGCGATGGTGCAGGCGGTCGAGGGGGCCGAGGACTCGGCGGAGCTCGCGGCGCAGGACCTCGACTCCCTCCGCCTCACCCCCGACGACACAGTGGTCGGCGTCTCCGCCTCCGGCCGTACCCCGTACGCCATCGGCGCCGTCGAACACGCCCGTGCGCGGGGCGCGTTGACGATCGGACTGTCCTGCAACGCGGACAGCGGTCTCGCGGCCGCCGCCGAGCACGGCATCGAGGTCGTCACCGGCCCCGAACTCCTCACCGGATCCACCCGGTTGAAGGCGGGCACGGCCCAGAAGCTGGTCCTCAACATGATCTCGACGATCACGATGATCCGGCTCGGCAAGACGTACGGAAACCTGATGGTCGACGTCCGCGCGTCCAACGAGAAGCTCCAGGCGCGGTCGCGGCGGATCGTCGCCCTCGCCACCGGCGCGCCGGACGAACAGATCGAGACCGCCCTCTCCGCGGCCGACGGCGAGGTGAAGACGGCGATCCTGATGATCCTCGCCGACATCGATGCCAAGAGCGCCGACCAGCGCCTCGCCGACTCCCAGGGCCATCTGCGCGCAGCCCTCCACGCCACCCCCTGACGCCTGGGCCGGCCCCCGCCCGGAGTCGGCGAAGGTCTGAGCCCCGGCGCCGCCCCTCCCCTGGGGCTCAGCCGCAGTACGTGTCGGAGGCCGGCCGCACCCCCGTACGCAGGAACGCAGTCACGGTCCGGTCTCCGCACGCGTTGCCGTTGCCCAGGTACATGCCGTGGCCGCCCTGGTCGACGGTGACGAGACGGGCCCGGTCGCCGAGCGCCTCGCGCATCTTCAGGCCTGCCGCGTACGGCGTCGAGGGGTCACGCAGGCTCTGGATCTGCAGGATGTTGGAGGGACCGCGGTCGGTGATCCGGGTCGGCTTCTCGGCCGGGGCCTTCCAGAAGGAGCAGGGCGTGATGTTGACGGGCATCCCGCCGGTCAGCGGGTACCGGGCGCGGTCGGCGGCGACGGCACGCGCGTACGCCGGGACGGAGCGCGGCCACTTCACGTCGTTGCAGATCACGCCGACCATCACCGCCGCGGCCTGCTGGCTCATCGCCCCGGTGTACTCCCCCGGCAGCGCGACCGGCTGGTCGGCCGGTGCCTGCGCCGCCAGGATCAGCCGGGCGAGGCCCGGGAATGCCCCGTCGCCGTAGAGCGCGTTCTGCACCGCCTGCAGCAGCACGGTGCCCGTCATCGGGACGCCCGGCTTCGTCGACTCCTTCGGGGCCCGGTCCAGCGCGGCGGCGAGCCCGAGCACCAGCGGCCGTACGTCCTCGGGCCGTTCGGCGAGCCGCAGCCCCTCCTTCGCCCGTTCCGGATGCGCCGCCCAGGCGGCGAAGTCGGGGAACCGCTCCTCGGTGCCCCGCGCCATGTACGCCAGCCAGCCGCGGGCGACCCGCTTCGGGTCCGGGTCGCTCGCGCTGTCCAGCACCCAACGGTCGGTGCGCTGCGGGTACTTCTGCGCGTACAGCGCCCCGACGTACGTCCCGTACGAGACGCT
The DNA here is from genome assembly GCF_040645695.1 of Streptomyces sp. NPDC046712. Taxonomy (NCBI): domain Bacteria; kingdom Bacillati; phylum Actinomycetota; class Actinomycetes; order Kitasatosporales; family Streptomycetaceae; genus Streptomyces; species Streptomyces sp. NPDC046712. Next base: position 44,882 of record NZ_JBEYYW010000017.1, read on the forward strand.
CCAGGCCGAGATCTTCTCCTCGCCGAGCGCCTGCCGGAGCCGGTCCAGATCGCGGACCTGGTTCGCCGTGGTGAAGCTGAGCAGCCTCTTCCCGCCGTTGCGCAGACAGGCTTCGGCGGTCCGCCGGGACCGCGCGACGTTCTCGTCGATGGAACCGTCGGCACCGGGCCAGGACCGCAGGGTCACCAGCCGCCGGTCGCCGTCGTCGAGCCCGCAGTCGGCGGTCGAGCTGCCGCCGACCCCACGCGGATCGAAGGCCACGAGGTCGTACGCCCCGCCCATCTCCTTCGCGAGCGCGGCCCCCTTCTGCGTGAGCCGCTGCACCCCGGAGCTGCCCGGCCCGCCGGGAATCACCATCAGCGTCCCGCGCCGCACCTCGGGCCGCTCGCTGCGGATCCGCGACACGGCGAGGGAGAGCTGTGGCCCGTCGGGATCGCTGTAGTCCTGCGGCACGGTGAGCGTGGCGCACTCCTGCGTGGCGGGCCCGTCCTTCTTGGCGCAGTTCGTCCACTCGAGCCCGCCACCGGAGTCGGCGGCCCGGGCGACGGTGGTGAGGGAGGCCGCGACGGCGGCGGCGGAGAGGGCGAGAACGAGGCTGGTACGTCCGTAAGTCGTCATGCGCCAAGCTTTGTTGACGCGGCCTCACCCTCCCATCCGGCGACCGGGACGGTACGGGGTGGGGCTGTCCCCCTTCCGGGATCTCGGGCTTTCCGCGATCTCTGGCCCTGATCGACTCCGTACCCGAGGATGACGCCCATGGAGATCAGCACGGGCGAAGAACCCGTCCTCGCGCGGGACACCACGGTTCGGCGCCGCCGGAGAGTCACACCGCTCGGCCTCGTCCTGGCGGCGGTGGCCCTCGTCCTCGCCGAGGCGGCCGGCTACTGGGCCGACCAGGACGGTGGACTGCGCCTGGTGGCGCAGGCGTTCCACCACCCCCTCCTGTTCGCCGCGCTGGTCTGGGCGCTGCTGACCACGGCGGTGTTCGTCGGCGTACGCAACCTGGCGGTCCGCATCCTCGCCGGGGTGGTGGCGGGACTTCTCGCCCTCGCCGCCGCGCCCTTCGCCGTCCTCGCCCTCTTCGCCGGAATCACCGAGGAGACGGCGGACAAGGCGGCGCCGGGCCGCCCCGACCGCCACCTCGTCGTCGAGGAGGGTGCCGACATGATCGACCCGCTCTGGTGGGTCTACGTCGACGAGGGTTCGGGCCTGACCAAGCGCCGCTGGGAAGTGGGCTTCTTCAACGGGGACGACTACACCAACGGCCTCACCGAGGCGTCCTGGGCCGGCCCCGACCGGATACGCCTGGTCACCGGTGACCCCGAGGTGGAGACGACCGTCCACCTGATCGACCTCGACCCCGAGACCGGCAGACCCCTGCGCACGCTCTCGATGGGCTAGGGGGTGTCCGGCGGATCTGGCCCCTGGGCCTAGGGGACGCATCGCATGGCGCCGGAGCGCCTCGACAGCGGAGCCGCCACCCACCGACCGGTCATGTTCAGCCATATGAACAACAATCACGTACGCGACCATTGACGCGTCCACGACGACACGCCTAGCTTCCGGGGAAAGCGCTTTCACGTCCAGTCCCGGAACGCCGTCCATCCCTTTCTGGAGACCCCACGATGCACCTGCGATCCGTCACAGCCTGCGTCAGCCTCCTGGCAGGCACACTCGTCGTCCTGTCCGGAAACACCGCCGCCGCCGCGTCCACCCTTTACGAGGCCGAGACCTCCCCCGCCGTCTGCACCGGCACCATCGACTCCGACTGGTCCGGCTTCTCCGGCAGCGGATTCTGCAACGGCACCAACGCGACGGGCGCCCATGCCCAGTTCACGGTGAACGCCCCCGCCGCCGGAACGGCGACGCTCGCCGTTCGGTTCGCCAACGGCACCACGACCGCCCGCCCCGCCGGCCTGGTCGTCAACGGGTCCACCGTGCAGACACCGTCGTTCGAGGCCACGGGCGCGTGGTCGACCTGGACCACCAAGACCCTGACCGTGACGCTGAACGCGGGCAGCAACACCATCCGCCTCACCCCCACCACCTCCGCCGGACTGCCCAACATCGACTCCCTGAACGTCACGACGGCCGACGCCCCGCCGCCGACCGGCAGCGCGCTGTACGTCGCTCCGAACGGCACGGACGGCGCGGCCGGAACGCAGTCCGCCCCCACGACGCTCACCTCCGCGATCAGCCGCGTCTCCGCCGGCGGGACGATCTACCTCCGCGGCGGCACCTACCGCCACGCCACGACCGTCACCGTCCCGCCCACCAACAACGGCACCCCCGGCGCCCTGAAGAAGCTGTCCGCCTACCCCGGCGAGACCCCGGTGCTGAACTTCTCCGCCATGGCCGAGGACCCGGCCAACCGCGGCCTCGCCCTGAACGGGTCGTACTGGCACGTCAACGGTGTCGTCGTCGAGCGCGCCGGCGACAACGGAATCTTCGTCGGCGGCAGCAACAACGTCATCGAGCGCACGGTCACGCGCTTCAACCGCGACACCGGGCTGCAGCTCTCCCGCATCGCCTCCACCACGCCCCGCGAGCAGTGGCCGTCCAACAACCTCGTCCTGAGCGCGGAGTCGCACGACAACGCCGACTCCGACGGAGAGGACGCCGACGGCTTCGCCGCGAAGCTCACCGTCGGCACCGGGAACGTCTTCCGCTACGCCGTGGCCCACCACAACATCGACGACGGCTGGGACCTCTACACCAAGACGGACACCGGCCCCATCGGCCCGGTGACCATCGAGGACTCCCTCGCGTACGACAACGGCACCCTGTCCGACGGCTCCCAGGCCGGAGCCGGTGACCGCAACGGCTACAAGCTCGGCGGCGAGGACATCGAGGTCGACCACGTCGTCCGGCGCAGCATCGCCTTCCGCAACGGCAAGCACGGGTTCACGTACAACAGCAACCCGGGCACGATGACGGTGTCGAACAACATCGGCATCGACAACGCACAGCGCAACTTCTCCTTCGACGCGGGCACTTCGGTCTTCCGGAGCAACACCTCCTGCCGCAGCGCCGGTAGCGGGACGAACGACCGGACCATCGGTGACGTCGACGGCTCGAACCAGTTCTGGTCCGGCTCGAACGGATCCCGGTGCTCCTCGTACACCGGGGCCCTGAGCTGGTCCTACGCCTCGGACGGCCGCCTGGTCGTGGCCTTCGGCGGCCGTACGGTCACGTGGTGAGTGCCGGCCTCACGCGGTGACCGCCGCATGCGGCCTCGGAGCTCCACGCGCCGAGGCCGCACCACCGTCGGAAGCCACGGCCGGAAGCCACCCCCGGAAGCCCGCGTCAGAAGCGCGCGTCAGAAGGTACTGACGCAGCTGAAGCCGCCACAGCTGAAACCACCCGTACCTCCGGTGGAAGTGCCGCCGGATGGGTTGGACCCTCCGGAGGAGGAGGAACCACCGCCCGAGGTGCCCCCGGGCGACGAACGCGCGGTGAAGCTGCGGTAGTCCTCGTAGAACAGGTGTCGCCACCAGCGTCCGAAGTCGACGCCCTCCAGCTCGCGCTCCGTCTCGGCGAGCGCGGCTTCGTCCCACAGCACGTTGGGCAGGTCCACCTCCACGAGCGCCTGGCGCAGACCCGCCAGGTCGACATGCGGGCTCTCCTGCGGGGAGACCTCCACGGGAGGGTCACCGGGGACGTCGTGCCGGAAGACGTACGCGGCCCGCCAGCCCGGTTCCGTCACCAACGACCAGCCCCAGACCGGCCGCTCGGCGAGCTCCGTCCTGCGGCGCCAGGCCGTCGCCTCCCGCCGGGCCACCTCTCGTGCCCGTTCCGCGACCTTCTCCCTCTCGGCCTGGATCGCCTGCCGGATCTCCCGGCCGACGGGCTCGTACGCCTCCCCGGCCTCCCGCATCACCTGCTCGTAGCGCTGCCGGACCTCCTCCCAGTCGCTCAGGGCCCGGCGCGCGGCGAAGTGATTCCACCAGGGGACGGCCGCGGCCCGGCGGCGGGTCGCCGCCAGCTCGGCGCTGATGTCGTCCACGGCGGTGGCGTAGGCGAGGGCGGCCTCCACCCAGCGCCGGCAGACCTCCGGCGTGCACGGGACGAGCTCCCCTGTGGCGTCGAACTCCCTCGGGGTCCGCACCAGGAAGAAGGACGCCGCACGCCTCAGGTCGAGGAGACGGTCGTGATGGTGCTCGAGGACACGGACCTTGCCGTCCCGCGGGCCGACCGGCTCATGGTCCCTCTGCCTCGGCACCAGCTCCCGGTGACGGACGAGGTGCGGCAGTTTCAAGCGGCTCATCAGCTCCACCCCCGCACTCGCGTCCCTCCAGGGTGCCCATGCCGACGGGCCCGCGGCAATGCCGCGGACCCGTTCTTCGGGAGCTAGGCGGTCCTGCGGCCCGTGGCGGAGCCGAAGCCCAGCCAGGTGTGGCGGTTGCCCCACCAACACCAGCCGACCTTCGGGGCGTTGCGCCGCTCGCGGCCGTCCCGCCCGGTGCCGTTGCTGATCCAGATCGCCGGGGTACGGGCGTCCAGGGTGCCGTTCGCCTTGCGCAGCCGGGACCCGATGGTCATGAAGCAGCGGTTGCGCTCCAGGGCCGCCGGCTGCTGGAGCACCCAGTGGATGCCCTCGGTGAGCACCAGCGGTGTCCGCTCCTCCTTGGTCAGGGCGGGCAGTGCCTCCTCCGGGCTCCAGTTGGCCATGCGGTCGCCGCGGTCGACGCCGGTGACGAGGTAGAGCGGGGCGTCGGGCAACTCGACGGAGGAGGGGGCGAACTCGTCGACATCGGGCATGTCGACGACGACGAAGCCGGGCTTGTCGTCCCGGCGGAGCAGGGGTGCGAGGGCGGAGGCGGGGGCGCGGTCCGGGTGGACGGCGAGCAGGGCGTCACCGTCACCGCCGGCCTCGCGGCCTGCGTTCTCGGCGAAGGCGCGCAGCTCGTCGGCGGGTATCCCCGCGAGCTCGTGCACTCCGAGCTCGATCAGGCGTTCCGCCTGCGTGGCGAGCGAAGGGAGCGGGGGCACGGTGACGGTGACGGTGGACGGCGTTTCGGGCAAGGCACTCCTCGGTTCACGGTTCGGCGCGTCGGGCCTGGGGTCAAACGAGGCTGCCCGCCGGATTGTTCCCGGTGCTCACGGAGTGTCGCGGTCGGCCCCCGCCGGATTGTTTCCCGGTGCTCACGGATTGTCGCGGTCGTCCCCGGCGACCCGTCCGTACATCACCATGTCCCGCCGCTCCCCGCCCACTTCCTGCCAGGACCGCAGCAGCCCCTCTCGTACGAATCCCGCCCGCTCCGCCGTCCGCGCCGAGGCCTCGTTCCAGGGTTCCACGAGCAACTGGAGGCGCGGGATGCCCAGTTCGCCCATCGCCCACGCGCTCACCGCGGTCAGCGCCGCCCCGGCCGCTCCCTCGCCGCGGCACGACGGGGCGATCCAGTAGCCGAGGGTCGCGCGGCCGTCGGGGAGGTCACGGAGCCAGAGGCCGATCATGCCCACCGGCCGCGCGTCACGGCGGCGGACGATGACGAAGGGGTAGCCGGCGGCGCTCTCCGAGCGGGTCCACTGGCGGCGTACGTACGCCTCCCCCTCCCCCTCCGAGTACACCGGCGGGACGGTGGTGATCAGCGGGATGTACGGGTCCGACGACGCCTCCTCCACGACGGGCAGGTCGGCCCTCTCCCACCGGCGCAGTTCAAAGGCCCCGGCCGCCAGCCGGGGAACGATCAGGCTCACATCGTCCGAAGGTACTCGGCCAGGCGGTCGTACTCCTCCTTCACCCCGTCCTCCATCCCGGTCGCCAGCGCCTGGTCCCGGACCTCCGTGGACGGCCAGAGCGAGGTACTGGTGAGAGCCGTGCCGCCGTCCGGCGTGTCGTCGAAGGTGAGGGTCACATGGACCGGCGGGCCCGGCATCAGCTCGAAGGTCTCCGTATAGACGAGGCGCTCGTTCGGCACGATCTCCTCGTACGTCCCCGAGAACACGATCTCCTGTCCGTCCGGCGCCTGCTGACCCCAGCGCCAGGCTCCGCCGACCCGGAGATCGATGTCGCAGACCGACGTGGTCAGCGCGGCGACCCCGTACCAGCGGCGGACGTGCTCGGGCTTCGTCCACGCCTCCCAGACAAGGGCGGGCGGGGCGTCGAAGGTGCGGGTGATGACCAGTTCGCGGTCGGTCGGTGTCGTCAGCAGCGTGATCATGGATCGCTCCCGCCTTCCGTGGATCTCACGGCCCCCCTACCCCACCAGCATCACCCCGAACGCCCGAGGGCGGCACCCCCAGCAGGGGTGCCGCCCTCGGTCGCGTACAGCGAGGAACTACCGAGCCGTGGCTCAGAAGTCCATGTCACCGCCCGGCATGCCGCCGCCGGCCGGCGCGGCGGCCTTCTCCGGCTTGTCGGCGACGACGGCCTCGGTGGTCAGGAACAGCGCGGCGATGGAGGCCGCGTTCTGCAGCGCGGAGCGCGTCACCTTCGCCGGGTCGATGATGCCCTCGGCGATGAGGTCCACGTACTCGTTGGTCGCGGCGTTCAGGCCGTGGCCGACGGGCAGGTTGCGGACCTTCTCCGCCACGACGCCACCCTCGAGGCCGGCGTTGACGGCGATCTGCTTCAGCGGGGCCTCGAGCGCCAGCTTGACGATGTTGGCACCGGTGGCCTCGTCGCCCGACAGGTCCAGCTCGAGCTTCTCGAAGACCGAGGAGGCCTGCAGCAGGGCCACGCCACCACCGGCGACGATGCCCTCCTCGACGGCCGCCTTCGCGTTGCGAACGGCGTCCTCGATGCGGTGCTTGCGCTCCTTGAGCTCGACCTCGGTCGCGGCGCCGGCCTTGATGACCGCAACACCGCCGGCGAGCTTCGCCAGGCGCTCCTGCAGCTTCTCGCGGTCGTAGTCGCTGTCCGAGTTCTCGATCTCGGCGCGGATCTGGTTGACGCGACCGGCAACCTGGTCGCTCTCACCGGCACCGTCGACGATCGTGGTCTCGTCCTTGGTGATGACGACCTTGCGGGCGCGGCCCAGCAGGTCCAGGCCGGCGTTCTCGAGCTTGAGGCCGACCTCCTCGGAGATGACCGTGCCGCCCGTGAGGATGGCGATGTCGTTCAGCATGGCCTTGCGGCGGTCGCCGAAGCCCGGGGCCTTGACCGCGACGGACTTGAAGGTGCCGCGGATCTTGTTGACGACCAGGGTCGACAGGGCCTCGCCCTCGACGTCCTCGGCGATGATCAGCAGGGGCTTGCCCGACTGCATGACCTTCTCCAGGAGCGGGAGCAGGTCCTTCACGGAGGAGATCTTGGAGTTGACGATCAGGATGTATGGGTCGTCCAGGGACGCCTCCATACGCTCCATGTCGGTGGCGAAGTACGCCGAGATGTAGCCCTTGTCGAAGCGCATACCCTCGGTGAGCTCCAGCTCCAGACCGAAGGTCTGGGACTCCTCGACGGTGATGACGCCTTCCTTGCCGACCTTGTCCATCGCCTCGGCGATGAGCTCGCCGATCTGGGTGTCGGCGGCGGAGATGGAGGCCGTGGAAGCGATCTGCTCCTTGGTCTCGACATCCTTCGCCTGCTCGAGCAGGGCGCCCGAGACGGCCTCGACGGCCTTCTCGATGCCGCGCTTGAGGGCCATCGGGTTGGCACCGGCGGCCACGTTGCGCAGGCCCTCGCGGACGAGCGCCTGGGCGAGGACGGTCGCGGTGGTCGTACCGTCACCGGCGACGTCGTCCGTCTTCTTGGCGACTTCCTTGACCAGCTCGGCGCCGATCTTCTCGTACGGGTCCTCGAGCTCGATCTCCTTGGCGATGGACACACCATCGTTGGTGATCGTGGGGGCGCCCCACTTCTTCTCGAGGACGACGTTCCGGCCCTTGGGGCCAAGGGTGACCTTGACGGCGTCGGCGAGCTGGTTCATCCCGCGCTCGAGACCGCGCCGTGCCTCCTCGTCGAACGCGATGATCTTGGCCATGTGAAGTGGTCCTCCCGGACATGGGGTGGATAACGCTCCAGGACCGCGCCGACGCCCGCGACGGACGGCCTGCGTGCCCTGTGGTTCCTTGCCCCACCTGGCCGCGGGCCTCGTCTGCCCGATCCTCGTAAGCACTCTCACCTTCAGAGTGCTAACGCCAATGATTAGCACTCGACCCAGGAGAGTGCAAGGCCGTCCCGAAGGGACGTCGATGAGGGGTGGCGGTCGGGTGACGGGCGGGGGCAAGCGACTCCCACAGATCGAGAGGGGCTCTCGTAGGGACTCCGGACACGCACGAGGGGTCCGCATCCTGGTCAGGATGCGGACCCCTCGGCGTGAGAACGCGTGAGTGCGTACGTGGTGGCCGATCGCGCCGTGCTCAGACGGCGAGCTTGACCATGTCCGCCTGCGGACCCTTCTGGCCCTGCGAGATCTCGAACTCGACCCGCTGACCCTCTTCAAGGGTGCGGTAACCGTCCATCTGGATCGCGCTGTAGTGGACGAATACATCCGCACCACCGTCGACCGCGATGAAGCCGTAGCCCTTCTCCGCGTTGAACCACTTGACGGTGCCCTGAGCCATGCCTAACTCCCCTATTACTGGCCCTTGCGCGGGGCCGCACTTCGCGGACCCGGGTCAGACCCTGCGCCGGAACGCGTCGACCGCGGCTGAATGTATCTGCCCAACTGCCCTCTGCAACAGGTCAATCGGACGAGAATTCTGGGCGCGCCGTAAAGGAGAATTGAGGAGAATTCACTGAATTCCGGGGCAAGTCGGGCCCGGCAAAGTGCGCAGAAGGTACACAACACTCGAACACTTTGGCTGCATCTTGTCGGGTGCGGACGCATTCTCATATGCGTCTGGCACAAGCAGCGAAGGGAAGCCGGGGGGACTTCCCCAACTCTACCGCGCTCAACCATGCAGAATTGCCCCCTCCGCTTCTCTCGCGGAGGGGGCAATTCAGATGACCGTGGGTAACTCGGCCCGGTCCGGATGGGTCAGCAGCCCCCGGCGACGGCCGGGATGATCGAGACACCGGCGCCGTCCGGCGTCGCCGTCTCGAGGCCCTGCTCGAAGCGGACGTCGTCGTCGTTGACGTACACGTTCACGAAGCGGCGCAGCTTGCCCTGGTCGTCCAGGACGCGGGCCGCGATACCCGTGTGGTTCTTCTCCAGGTCGGCGATGACCTCGGAGAGGGTCGCGCCCTCCGCCGGGACCTCGGCCTGGCCGCCGGTGTACGTACGGAGGATGGTGGGGATGCGGACCTTGACGCTCATGGTGGTGCTGCCTTCCGTAACGAGGGTGGTCAGTTGGCCAGGCCGGCGTCGCGGAACGCGTCCAGGCTGGGGCGGATGGTGGCGGTCGCCTGCGAGGTCTCGGCCACCGCGTCCAGGGTCTTGAGGCCGTCACCGGTGTTGAGCACGACCGTGGTGAGGGTCGGGTCGAGGAGACCGGCCTCGATCAGCTTCTTCGTCACACCGACCGTCACGCCGCCCGCCGTCTCGGCGAAGATGCCCTCGGTGCGGGCCAGGATCTTGATCGCCTCGACGACCTGCTCGTCGTTGACGTCCTCCACCGCACCACCCGTGCGGCGCGCGATGTCCAGGACGTACGGGCCGTCCGCCGGGTTGCCGATGGCGAGCGACTTGGCGATGGTGTTCGGCTTCTGGGGGCGGACCACGTCGTGGCCGGCCTTGAAGGCCGCCGACACCGGGGAGCAGCCCTCGGCCTGGGCGCCGAAGATCTTGTACGGCTTGTCCTCGACGAGACCGAGCTTGATGAGCTCCTGCAGACCCTTGTCGATCTTGGTGAGCTGCGAGCCGGATGCGATCGGGATGACCAGCTGGTCGGGCAGGACCCAGCCCAGCTGCTCGCAGATCTCGTACGCGAGCGTCTTCGAGCCCTCGCCGTAGTACGGGCGCAGGTTGACGTTGACGAAGCCCCAGCCCTCGCCCAGCGGGTCGCCGATGAGCTCGGAGCAGAAGCGGTTGACGTCGTCGTAGTTGCCCTCGATGCCGACGAGTTCACCGCCGTAGACGGCGGCCATGACGACCTTGCCCTGCTCCAGGTCGTGCGGGATGAACACGCAGGAGCGGAAGCCGGCGCGGGCGGCCGCGGCGCCGACGGCGCCGGCCAGGTTGCCGGTGGAGGAGCAGGAGAGGGTGGTGAAGCCGAAGGCACGGGCGGCCTCGAGGGCCTGGGCCACGACGCGGTCCTTGAAGGAGTGCGTCGGGTTGCCGGAGTCGTCCTTGACGTAGAGCTTGCCCGGCTCGACACCCAGCTCGCGGGCGAGGTTGTCGGCCTGGACGAGCTTGGTCCAGCCCGGGTTCAGGTTCGGCTTCTCGGCGACGTCGGCCGGGACGGGCAGCAGCGGGGCGTAGCGCCAGATGTTGGCCGGGCCGGCCTCGATCTGCTTGCGCAGCGCCTCGGGGTCACCGGTGGGAAGGTCGTACGCGACTTCGAGCGGGCCGAAACAGAGCTCGCAGGCGAAAATCGGACCGAGGGCGAAAACTTCACCACATTCCCGACAGGAAAGGCCCGAAGCGGGACCGAGATCAACGGTCGGGGTGGTGGAAACAGTCTGTACAGCCATGGAGGCGAGGCCCTTTCTCCTCATCTTTCCCATGACGAACGTCGCCATGAGACGGATTTGGCACCTTCCCTAGCCGGGAGCCTCGCGATAAGAACCGCGCCCGAAGGGCACCACTAGGGGTGGTGGCCGGGAGACGGGTGGGCGAGTAACCGACTGGAGGGTTGCCGGGGCTTCAACGGGCCGTTTCCCTCTGCCCCTCTGGATGAGCGGTATTCGGTTGTAGGACGCGGGCGGCACCCCGACATGCATCGGGCTTCCGCGTTGTTCAAGACTGTAACCGAAGGCATGGACGGGTGAGATGGTCGTCCGAACCGCGAGATGGAGATCACGTTGCTGGATGAAGTGGAGCGCTGGCTGGCCCGGCGGTCCTGGTCCGTGGCAGACCGTCCACTGGAGCAGCTGCTGGCCGCCAAGCGGGGGACGACGGTCAGCGTCGTGCTGCCCGCGCTCGACGAGCAGGCGACGGTCGGCGACATCGTCTCCGTGATCCGCCGCGAGCTGATGACCGAGGCGGTCCCGCTGGTCGACGAGCTCGTGGTGATCGACTCCGGTTCCACCGACCGTACGGCCGAGGTCGCGGCGGCGGCCGGGGCGCGGGTGGTGGCGCGGGACGAGATCCTCCCGCGGATACCGGCCGTGCCCGGCAAGGGCGAGGTGCTGTGGCGGTCACTGATGGTCACCGAGGGTGACATCGTCTGTTTCGTCGACGCGGATCTGCGGGACTTCTCGGCGGACTTCGTCACCGGCATCGTCGGTCCGCTCCTCACCGAGCCGGACGTCGACTTCGTGAAGGCGATGTACGACCGGCCCCTCGGCCCGGAATTCGACGGGCTCGCCTCCGGCAAGACTCCAGGTCAGGGCGGTCGGGTGACGGAGCTGGTGGCGCGGCCGCTGCTCAATCTGCACTGGCCGCAGCTGGCCGGGTTCGTCCAGCCGCTGGGCGGCGAGTACGCGGCGCGCCGCTCGCTGCTCGAACGGCTGCCCTTCCCCGTCGGTTACGGAGTGGAGCTGGGCCTCCTCGTCGACGCGCTGCACACGGTCGGTCTCGACGCCCTCGCCCAGGTCGACGTCGGGGTCCGCAAGCACCGCCATCAGGACGGACAGGCGCTCGGCCGGATGGCGGCGGCGATCTACCGGACCGCGCAGCTGCGACTGTCCCGCGGGCATCTGGTGCGGCCGCGGCTGACCCAGTTCGAGCGAGGCGAGAAGGGGTTCGCCCCCCGGACGTACGAGGTGGACACCGAGGAGCGGCCGCCGATGCTCGAGATCACGGAGTACGCGCACCGCCGCGTGGCGTAACGTCACGCGATGACACTTCTTGCCTAAATTTTCGTTTTATGCGGTTCACCTATCGAATGACCACATTTCCGGCGGCGCTCGGCCTCGCCGCCGGCACGCTCGTCTCGCTCGTCCCACTGACCCTCGCCGCGGCCGGTCCCGCCGCCGCGGACCCGGGCGGCGACAACCACACCTTCGTGATGGAGCGGATCGACACCACCCCCTCCGCCCTCCCCCGCCGGCCGCGCCCGGTCCCGCACGGGCCCGGCGGCTCGATGGCGGAGACCGGCGGCAACGGTGAGCGCCTCTGGCTGCTCGGCGGCCTCACCCTCGCCCTGGCCGCGACGGGCCTCGTGGCGAAGGCGGCCCTGCGCGATCGTGGCGACCACTAGGCCTGGCGCGCCGAGGCGTGGATTCGCCACACTTGTATACGTACGTTTGAGCGTTTACGGGACGGGCTAGGTTCGGCACATGGCTTCTGTGCTTGTGGCGTCCAACCGGGGTCCGGTCTCGTACGCCCTCGCCGCCGACGGCACGCTCAGTGCCCGGCGCGGCGGGGGCGGTCTCGTGTCCGGACTGAGTGCCGTGTCCTCCGAGGACAGTGTGTGGGTGTGCGCGGCGCTCGGGGAGGGCGACCGCGAGGCGGTCCGGCGCGGGGTGGCCGAGCCCGGCATCGGCATGCTGGCCATCGATCCGGGCGTCTACGACGACGCGTACAACGGCATCGCGAACTCGGTGCTGTGGTTCCTGCACCACCACCTCTGGAACGTGCCGCGCGACCCGGTCTTCGACGCGGAGTTCCGGCGCAGGTGGGAGTCGTACCGGGCGTACAACCGGGCCTTCGCCGAGGAGCTGGCGGACCGGGCGGACGAGGGCGCGGCGGTCCTGGTGCAGGACTACCACCTGGCGCTGGTGCCGGGGCAGCTGCGGGAACTCCGCCCTGACCTGCGGATCGGCCACTTCACGCACACGCCGTGGGCGTCGCCGGAATACGCGCACATGCTTCCGGAGGACATCCGCGAGGAGCTGCTGTGGGGGATGCTGGGCGCGGACGAGCTCGGTTTCCACACCTGGGGATGGGCGTCCTCCTTCATCGCCGGCGCGCACATCGACAGCGCGGGCGGCGTGGCCGCGGCGTCCATGCGCAGTGACGACCCCTGGCGCGGGGTGCGCCACCACAGAGCGGGCGGCACGCCGCGGCGCACCCGCGTCCACGTCTACCCCCTGGGAGTCGACGGGGACGATCTGCGGGCGCTCGCCCACACGCCCGAGGTCGACGAACGGCTGGCCGCGCTGCGCGCCGAGGTGGGTGACCGGAGGACGATCGTGCGGGTGGACCGTACGGAGCTGTCGAAGAACGTGCTCCGCGGCCTGCTCGCGTACCAGGAGCTGCTGCGCGAGCGGCCCGAGTGGCACGACCGGGTCGTCCATCTGGCCTCCGCGTACCCGTCCCGCCAGGACCTGGCGGCGTACCGCGCGTACACGGCGGCGGTCGCGGAGCTGGCGGAGGAGATCAACACGGAGTTCGGCACGGCCGACTGGCAGCCGGTGCTGCTGTCGGTGAAGGACGACTTCGCACGCTCGCTGGCGGCGTACCGGATGGCCGACGTGGCGCTGATCAACCCGGTCCGCGACGGGATGAACCTGGTGGCGAAGGAGATCCCGGTGGTGTCGGAGGCGGGCTGTGTCCTGGTCCTCTCGACGGGGGCGGGGGCGTACGACGAGCTGCGCGAGGACGCGCTGACGGTCAGCCCGTACGACGTGTCGGGGACCGCGCGGGCGCTGCACGACGCCCTGTCGATGGGCCCGGCCGAGCGGGCGGACCGCACGAAGCGCCTGGCCGCGGCGGCGACGGCGCTGCCGCCGCAGCAGTGGTTCCTGAAGCAGCTGGAGGCGTTGCGCGGCTAGGGCGTGTCCGGTGGATCAGGGTCGAACCCGGCCATGATCCGCCGGACACGCCCTAGCGTCGCGTCGACTGCGGGGCGCCACCGGATCGCCGCGGCGATTTTGCGGTTTCGACCCCTCCTCGCGACGACTCCTTCCGTGTCAGACTCTGCGCTGATCGTTCCCCCAGGCGATCTGCAGACGACACACGGCACCACGCGAAACACGCGAAGGGATCGTCAGTGAACAGATTTGTCGTGGGCATGACCCTTGGGTCGGCGCTCACCGCACTCCTCGCCGCCGGGCTGCAGCCGGCCGTCGCGCAGGAGTCCCGGGACACCTCCCCGGAATCCACGGGAAGCGCCGGGGCCGCCACCGCGCCCCGGGCCGACAACCGTCCCGGACCGCTCACGAAGCAGCGCACCGAGCTGCGCGAGCAGGCCATCGACAAGATCGCCAAGGGGAAGGCGAAGGCGAACGCCCGCGGCGTCGTCGAGCTCGAACCCGGCAAGTTCGTGGAGACCACGACCACCACCGCCGTACGGCAGGAGAAGATCTTCACGATCCTCTCCGAGTTCGGCGAGCAGGCCGCCGGGAAGTACGGCACCGTCCCTGGCCCGCTCCACAACCGGATAGCCCAGCCGGACCGGAGTGTGGACAACTCCAACGCCTGGACGGCCGACTTCGACAAGGCGTACTACGAGAACCTCTTCAACGGCCCCGGCGAGTCGATGAAGACGTACTACGAGAAGCTGTCGAACGGCCGCTACTCGGTGACCAACACGGTCGAGGACTGGGTCAAGGTCCCGTACAACGCCTCCTTCTACGGCGACAACGCCGTCGAGGACAACGGCGGCTCGTGGGCCTTCGTCCAGGACACCGGCGACGCCTGGTGGAACGCCCAGATCGCGGCCGGCAAGACCCCCGCCGAGATCGACGCGTACCTCGCCCAGTTCGACGTCTGGGACCGCAACGACTGGGACCACGACGGCAACTTCGACGAGGCCGACGGCTACATCGACCACTTCCAGGCCGTGCACGCCGGCATGGGCGAGGACGCCGGCGGCGGCGCCCAGGGCGAGGACGCCATCTGGTCGCACCGCTGGTACGTCAACGGCGACGACTACGGCCTGACCGGCCCGGACGTGTCCGGTACGCAGAACAAGGCGGGCGGCGCCCGGATCGGCCAGTCGAAGTACTGGTTCGGCGACTACACCACCGAGGGCGAGAACGGCGGACTCGGCGTCTTCTGCCACGAGTTCGGCCACGACCTCGGCCTGCCGGACTACTACGACACCAACGGCGGCGAGAACTCCACCGCCTTCTGGACCCTGATGAGCTCCGGCTCCTGGCTGAGCCACGGCGCCGCCGCCAACGCCGGCATCGGCACCCACCCGGGCCTGATGGGCGCCGAGGAGAAGCTGTTCCTCGGCTGGCTCGACCACACCACCGCCGAGCTCGGCACCTCGGGCACCTACACCCTCAACCCGGCGCAGCTCCAGGTGACCGGCAAGGACCAGGCGGTCCGGGTCGCGCTCCCGGACAAGACGGCGAGCACGTCGTACGCCACCCCCACCTCGGGCACGCACGCCTGGTGGACCGGCTCGGCCGACGGCCTGAACCAGTCCCTCACCCGGTCCGTGCCGGCCGCCTCGCGCGTCACCGTCAAGGCGAGCGCCTGGTACGAGATCGAGGCCGACTTCGACTACCTCTTCGCCGAGTACTCCCTCGACGGCGGGGCGAACTGGCTGCGCGCGGGCGCGGCGGTCGACGGCTCCTCCGCCGGCAAGTGGACGACGCTGCGCTACGCGTACGACTCGGCGGGCAAGCCCTCGCTCTTCCGCTTCCGCTACCAGACCGACGGCGGGGTCCACTTCGCCGGCGCGTTCCTGGACGACATCACGCTCACCTCGGGCGGCACCACGCTGGCGACGGACGATGTCGAGCAGGGCGTCGGCGGCTGGACGGCGACCGGCAGGTGGAAGATCTCGACCGGTACGGAGACGTCCACCTCCTCGCGCTACTACCTGGTGGAGAACCGCGAGTACGTCGGCAGCGACGCGCTCCTGGCCGAGGGCCCGTACCAGTTCAGCAAGGGCGTCACGGCGCCCGACTGGGTGGAGTTCTTCCGCTACC
The DNA here is from genome assembly GCF_040645695.1 of Streptomyces sp. NPDC046712. NCBI lineage: Bacteria > Bacillati > Actinomycetota > Actinomycetes > Kitasatosporales > Streptomycetaceae > Streptomyces > Streptomyces sp. NPDC046712. The sequence continues at coordinate 60,699 of NZ_JBEYYW010000017.1, forward strand.
AGAACGGCATGCTGGTCTGGTACGTGGACCGTTCCTACGACGACAACAACGTCAGCACCCACCCGGGTGGCGGCTCGGCCATGGCCGTCGACGCCCGGCCGACGCCGTTCACGTTCGACGACGGCACCGCGCCGAGCAACCGCCGCCAGCCCTTCGACGCGACCTTCGGCCTGGAGCCGACGGACGCGACCTGCCTCCACAAGGAGGTGCTGTCGGGCAAGGGCAACAGCCAGACGGTGGTCACGAAGGCGGCGTGCGCGCCGTCGGCGGCCGGCATCCCGGTCTTCGACGACACGGACCCGAACGCGTACTACAGCCCGGCGGCCCCCCAGGCCAGCGTCAAGGTCGCGGGCCACGGCGTGAAGGTCACCGTGACGGGCGACGCCGGTGACGACCTGACGATCACCGTGGTGAACCCGGCGGCGTAAGGAGACGGCGCGAAGAGGGGGCCCCCGGTGATTCCGGGCGCCCCCTTCTCGTGTTTCGTGCCTACGGGTTACAGCTCGTGCCCGCGCTGGGGTTGGTGCACAGGTCGTTGCTCGAACCTCCGTTGTTGGTGTTCGACCCCGCACCGCCGTCGAGGGTGTCCCGGCCGCTGTCCCCGTTCAGGAAGTCGTCGCCATTTCCACCCAGGAGCGTGTCGTCACCGCTGCCGCCGTTGACGATGTCGTTTCCGGCACCGCCGTCGATCTGGTCGTTCCCACTGCCGCCGGTCAGCGTGTCGCCGTCGGCACCGCCGCAGATGAGGTCGTTGCCGCCGGCGCCGTCGACGATGTCGGTACCGCCGCGGGCGAGGATGACATCACGCCGTGAGGTGCCCTGGAGCCGGTCGTTGCCGGACGTCCCGATGATGGTGGCCTGCTGGCCGAAGCACCGGTTCGTCTCGACGGTCGTCGTCTCCTGGTCGGTGTTGTTCGCCGGAGTGGGGTCGGAGACCTGCCCGGTCACGAAGGCGGTGTCGGTGTGCGTGCCCTCGGTGAGGGCGGTCGCGGTGATGGTTCGCGTCGTGCTGGTCCCGGAGGCGAGCGCCCCGATGGTGCAGGTGACCGTGTTCGCGCTGGTCTCGCTGCACCCGGCGGACGCCTCGGTGAAGTCGAGCCCGGCGGGCAGGGTGTCGGTCAGGACGACGCCCGTGGCGTTCTCGGGGCCGTTGTTGGTGACGGTGAACGTGTACGTCACGCTCTGGCCGACCAGGACGGGATCGGAGCCGACTTCGGACTTGGTCACCGCCAGGTCCGCTTCCGGCTTGAGCTCGACGCGCCCGATCCGGTTGCCGTCGTACTCCGTGAACCACATGTTCCCGTCAGGCCCGGCGGTGATCCCGAGCGGGGTGCTGTCTGCGGTGATCCCGGACGAGAACTCCGTGACGACGCCGGTCGTGGGATTGATCCGCCCGATCCGGTCACTGAGTTGCTCGGTGAACCATAGGTTCCCGTCAGGCCCGGCGCTGATACCCGAGGGGCCGCTGCCTGGGGTGATCCCCGAGGAGAACTCCGTGACGACGCCGGTCGTGGGATTGATCCGCCCGATCCGATCACCCAGCTCGGTGAACCACATGTTCCCGTCAGGCCCGGCGGTGATCCCGAGCGGGGCGCTGTCTGCGGTGATCCCGGACGAGAACTCCGTGACGACGCCGGTCGTGGGATTGATCCGCCCGATCCGATCACCGAACCCCTCGGTGAACCACAGGTTCCCGTCCGGCCCGGCAGCGATCTCAACAGGATCACTCCCGGGCGTGATCCCGGAGGAGAACTCCGTGATGACTCCGGTCGCGGGATTGATCCGGCCGATTCGGTCAGCGCGCTCGGCAAACCACAGGTTCCCGTCCGGCCCGGCGGTGATCCCGAAGGGGGTGCTGCCTGGGGTGATCCCGGAGGAGAATTCCGTCACGACGCCGGTCGTGGGATTGATCCGCCCGATCCGGTCACCGAACACCTCGGTGAACCACAGGTTCCCGTCCGGCCCGGCAGTGATCCCGGTCGGGGCGCTGCCTGGGGTGATGCCGTTGGAGAACTCCGTGACGACGCCGGTCGTGGGATTGATCCGCCCGATCCGATCACTGCCTTGCTCGGTGAACCACAGGTTCCCGTCAGGCCCGGCGGTGATCCCGAGCGGGCGGCTCCCCGCAGTGATCCCAGAGGAGTACTCCGTGATGTCCCCCACCGCCCCCTGGGCAGGCGCGGCCGCCACGGACAAGCCGATCAGCGCGCCTGCGAGGGCGGAGGCGAGGCGGCGGCCCACGCGTGACCGCCGTCTCGAAGAAGTCGATGGTGGAGGCACGCTCAGGGTGGTTCGGGGCATGGAGGCAGCGCCTTTCGGCTGGGGATCTCGGTCACGGGTAGCTCCGTGGTAACAGATCCCTGACGCACCGTCAGCCAACGCGCACGCGGGCTCCCTCAGCCGGAGCAGCGCGCCCGGGGCATTCGGACGCGCCGCACGGGGAGCCGTACGGGCGGGTCGTCAGCGGGCCTCCCGTACCGCCTCCGCCAGGTCTGCCAGGAACCCCACCACCGCTCCGGGCCCCGGGACCGACAGGTCGGCGCGTTCGGCCAGCTCCGGGACCTCTGTGGAGCCGCTGCAGACCAGCAGACCAGGGGTGCCGTTCGAGCGGAGCTTCTCCACCGCGGCGAAGGCCGGGAGGTCGCCCAGGTCGTCGCCCGCGTACAGGACACAGCCGGCACCCACCTCCCGTACGTACTCCGCCAGGGCCACGCCCTTGTCCATGCCCGGCGGGCGGAGTTCGAGGACCATGCGGCCCGGTTCCAGGACCAGGCCGTGGCGGGCGGCGAGGCCGGCGAGGGGGGCCTTGAGGGCCTCGAAGGCGGCCTGGGGGTCGGTGGAGCGGCGGGTGTGGACGGCGACCGCGCGCCCCTTCTCCTCGATCCAGGTGCCCGGCCAGGCGCCGACGCTGTCCAGGAAGCCGGGGAGCTCGGCGCGGACCGAGGCCACGCCGGGGTGGACGGCGGAGGCCTGGACGGTGCCGGTGACCGCGTCCCAGCGTTCCGCGCCGTAGTGGCCGAGGACGACGAGGTGTTCCAGGCCGGGGACGCCGGCGAAGCCGCCGTAGCGGACCGCGACCCCGGCCGGGCGTCCGGTCACCACCGCGACCGACGCGACCTCGGGGGCGAGTGCGGCGAGCGCGGGGACGGCGCCGGGGTGGGCGCGGGCCTGTTCGGGGTCCGGGACGATCTCGGCGAGCGTCCCGTCGAAGTCGAGGGCGACGACGGCCTTGTCCGGGCGCGCGAGAAGCGCGGCCAGGCCGTCGCGGCCTGCGGGTGTGGTCGGGTGCGGAAGGCTGCTGACCATACGACGACCCTACCGACGCGGGCTCAGCGGCGCTGCTCCTTCTCCGCACGGACCCGCCGCAGCCGGTTGACGGTCACCGGATCGTGGGCGAGGGCCCGCGGGTCGTCGAGGAGCGCGTTGAGGAGCTGGTAGTAGCGGGTCGCGGACAGGCCGAGCCGCTCACGGACGGCGCGCTCCTTGGCGCCGGGGCCGGGCCAGGAGCGGCGCTCCAGGGCGAGCACGGCACGCTCGCGCTCCCCGAGGCCCGAGTCGTCGCTGTCGTTGGTCATACGAGCCAACTTATGCGCTACTCCGCGTTCTCCGCCTCCGTCGCCTCGCGGGCGATCTTCCCCAGGACCTCGGCGGGCTTCTGCCCCGGCGTGACGGCCTTGCCGATGTTCTGCTTGATGTTCTCGCTGACCTGCGCCCAGGACGTCTTGCCGACCGGCGGGAGCTGGGAGTTCGGCAGCTCCTTGAGGAACTCCCGGAGGTTCTTGTGCTCCTCCTCGTTCTCCATGCGGGAGTACGCGCTGACCGTCACGGGCAGCAGGTCGTTGCCGCCCGCGAACTCCAGCACGTTCTCGTCGCTGAAGACGAAGTCGAGGAACTCGCCGATCTGCTCACGGTGACCGTTCTGGTTGAAGCCCATGATCCAGTCGGCGACGCCCATGGACGCCTTGGCCCTGCCGTTCACGCCCGGCAGGGCGACCTTGCCGACCTTGACGCCCTTCTTCTCGGCCTCCTGCATGAGCGAGGGGTGGCCGTTGAGCATGCCGACCTCGCCGCGCGAGAAGGCCGCGAAGGCGTCCTTGCGGTTGAGCTTGGCGGGGGCGACCGGGCCGGTGAGCTCCTTCTCGACCAGGTTCTTCTTCAGCCAGTCGAAGGTCCTGACGTTCAGGTCGGAGTCGATGCGGTAGCGGTCGGTGGCGTCGGTGTAGCCGTCGCCACCGCTGAGCAGCCACATCATGGTCTCGGCCTGCGCCTCCTCCGGGCCGAGCGGCAGCGCGAAGGGGTAGGGGACGTCGTCGTCCTTCAGCTTCTCGGCCGCGGCGGCCAGCTCCGCCCAGGTCGTCGGCGCCTTGGTGATCCCGGCCCGGTCGAAGAGCTCCTGGTTGAAGAAGAGCAGCCGGGTGGAGGCGGCGAACGGCAGGCCGTACTGGGTGCGCCGCATCTCGCCGGCGGAGGCGAGCGGGGCGAGGAAGTTGGCCTGGACGGGGATGGAGAGCAACTCGTCGGCGGAGTAGAGCTCGCCTGCGGCGGCGTAGTCCGCGTAGGCGCCGATCTGGGCGATGTCGGGGGCCTGGTCGGCCTTGACCATCTCGGCGACCTTGCGGTCGACGTCGTTCCAGGACTCGATCTGGACCTCGACCTGCACGTCCGGGTGCTTGGCCTCGTACGCGGCGGTGAGCTTGTCCCAGTACTTCTTGGTGGTGTCGCCGCCGGTGAGGTCGTAGTCGGCGGCGACCAGCTTGAGGGTCACGTCGCCCGACTCGTCGCCGGTGAGGCCGCAGCCGGAGAGACCTGCGGTCAGGCCCAGCGCGGCGATCGTCGCGGTCAGTCCAAGAAGTCGCCGCTGCACAGCGTTGCCCCACCCTCTTGCTCGTCGTTGAGCTGTGATTTTCACAGGAGAGAAAGCATAAGGTCTACACCACTTGGGTATCGCTTCGGCATCGCGCCCAGGCCCCGTCGGGCGCCCGCCGGCCCCACGCCGATCACCTCGCCGGTCATTTGTATGCTCGCGCAACAATATCGGCCAGTGGACTAGACCTTTCGGGCGTTCACACGCGAGACTGTCCTCGTGAGACACGTCATCGCCCTCGATGTGGGCGGCACCGGCATGAAGGCCGCCCTCGTCGGGGCGGACGGCACCCTGCTCCACGAGGCACGGCGCGCCACCGGACGCGAGCGCGGACCGGAGGCCGTCGTCGAGACGATCCTCGGCTTTGCCGCCGAGCTGCGCGCCTACGGCCTGGAGCGGTACGGGCAGCCCGCCGCGGCCGCCGGCGTCGCCGTCCCCGGCATCGTCGACGCCGAGAACGGCATCGCCGTCTACGCCGCCAACCTCGGCTGGCGCGACGTCCCGATGCGCGCCCTCCTCAGCGAGCGCCTCGACGGCATCCCCGTGGCCCTCGGCCACGACGTCCGCACCGGCGGCCTCGCCGAGGGCCGCATCGGCGCCGGAAACGGCGCCGACCGCTTCCTCTTCGTGCCCCTGGGCACCGGAATCGCCGGCGCCATCGGCATCGGCGGAGCCATCGAGGCCGGCGCCCACGGCTACGCCGGCGAGATCGGCCACATCGTCGTCCGCCCCGGCGGCACCGAGTGCGGCTGCGGCCAGCGCGGCTGCCTGGAGCGGTACGCCTCCGCCTCCGCCGTCTCCCTCGCCTGGGCCGCCGCCTCCGGCGACCCGGACGCGGACGCCGCCGACTGCGCCAAGGCCGTCGAGTCCGGGGACGCCCGGGCCGTCCAGGTCTGGCAGAACGCCGTCGACGCCCTCGCGGACGGCCTGGTCACCGCGCTCACCCTGCTGGACCCCCGCACGCTCATCATCGGTGGCGGTCTCGCCGAGGCAGGGGAAACCTTGTTCACACCACTGAGAGCCGCGGTGGAGGAACGCGTGACGTTCCAGAAGTTGCCCGCCGTCGTCCCCGCGGCCCTCGGGGACACCGCCGGATGCCTGGGCGCGGGCCTCCTCGCCTGGGACCTTCTCTCCCTCGACTCGGAGGTATCCGCCTGATGGCCGTATCCACAGTTCTCGCCGGAGCCCGCGTGGTGCTGCCCACCGGCATCGTCGAGAACGGACGGGTGATCGTCGACGGCGGTCGCATCGCGGGCGCCGCGCCCGCCGACGCGCCCGCGCTCGACCTCACCGGCCACTGGGTCGTCCCCGGCTTCGTCGACATGCACAACCACGGCGGCGGCGGGGCCTCCTTCACCTCCGGCACGGTCGAGGACATCCTCACCGGCGTCCACACCCACCGGCTGCACGGCACCACCACCGTCGTCGCCTCGTTCGTGACCGGCGAGCTGGACTTCCTGAGCGCCCGCGCCGGTCTGCTCTCCGAACTGGCGGAGCAGGGCGAGATCGCCGGCATCCACTTCGAGGGACCGTTCATCTCCCCGTGCCGCAAGGGCGCGCACGACGAGACGCTGCTGCGCGACCCCGACCCGGCCGACGTCCGCAAGCTCATCGACGCCGCCCGCGGCCAGGCCAGGATGGTCACCCTCGCGACCGAGCTGCCCGGCGGCATCGACTCCGTACGCCTGCTCGCCGAACACGGCGTGATCGCCGCGATCGGCCACACCGACGCGACGTACGAGCAGACCGTCGAGGCCATCGACGCGGGCGCCACCGTCGCCACCCACCTCTACAACGCCATGCCCGGCCTCGGCCACCGCGCCCCCGGCCCGATCGCCGCCCTCCTGGAGGACGAGCGCATCACGGTCGAGCTGATCAACGACGGCACGCACCTGCACCCGGCCTCGCTGGAGCTGGCGTTCCATCACGCGGGGCCGCGGCGCGTCGCGTTCATCACGGACGCGATGGACGCGGCCGGCTTCGGCGACGGCCACTACTCGCTCGGCCCGCTGGCCGTCGAGGTGAAGGACGGTGTCGCGCGCCTCGTCGAGGGCGGCTCCATCGCGGGCTCGACCCTCACCCTGGACCGCGCGTTCAAGCGGGCGGCGACCATCGACGGGCTGCCCGTCGAGGCCGTCGTGCAGGCCATCTCCGCCAACCCCGCCCGGCTGCTCGGCATCGACGACCGGGTCGGCTCGCTTGAGCCCGGCAAGGACGCCGACCTGGTCGTTCTCGACGAGAACTTCGACGTCAAGGGCGTGATGCGCAAGGGCACCTGGGTGGTTGAACCCCAAGTGGCCTGATTTCGACAGAACATAGCGCAGGGCGGTTGGTCCGGGGACTGGGCCAACCGCTTTCTGTTTGGCATGATCGGGGCGCGTTCCACAGCTGTTCCGGCTGGTCCGGCCGGTCCACGATCTTTCGACGGCGTACGGGGGTTACGGCAGGTGATTCTCACGGTCACCCTCAACACGGCACTGGACCTCACCTACCGCGTCCCCGCCCTCACCCCGCACGCCTCCCACCGCGTCACCCAGGTGATCGAACGCCCCGGCGGCAAGGGCCTCAACGTCGCCCGCGTGCTCGCCGCCCTCGGCTACGAGACGGTCGTCACCGGCTTCGCGGGCGGCCCGACCGGCGAGGTCCTCCGCGCCCACCTCGCGGAACTGCCGCTGACCGACGCGCTCGTCCCGACCGCCGGGCCGACCCGCCGTACCGTCGCGGTCGTCGACACCACGACCGGCGACACCACTCAGCTCAACGAGCCGGGCCCCACCCTCACCCCCGCCGAGTGGTCCGTGTTCACCGACCGCTACACCGGGCTGCTCGCCGGCGCCGAGGCGGTGGCCCTGTGCGGCAGCCTGCCGCCCGGTATCCACGTCGGCGCGTACGCGGAGCTGATCCGGATCGCCCGTGGCGCCGGCGTCCCGGTCCTGCTCGACACCAGCGGAGAACCCCTGCGGCGCGGCATCGCGGCCCGCCCCGACCTCGTCAAGCCCAACGCGGACGAGCTCGCCCAGCTCACCGGCTCCCGGGAACCGCACCGCGCCACCCGCGACGCCCGCCGCCGGGGCGCGCACGCGGTGATCTCCTCGCTCGGCCCGGAGGGGATGCTCGCCGCCACCGCGGACGGCCTGTGGCGGGCCGCCCCGCCGTCCGCGGTGCGGGGCAACCCGACCGGAGCGGGCGACTCGGCCGTCGCGGGCCTGCTGTCCGGTCTTGTCGACGGGCTCCCGTGGCCGGACCGGCTGACCCGCGCGGTCGCACTGTCGGCGGCCACGGTGCTCTCTCCGGTCGCGGGCGAGTTCGACCGCACGGCGTACGAGGAGCTGCTGCCCCGGATCAAGGTCACGGAGCAGGCCGAGGCCGCGTGACGAAGCCCGCACGACCGCACAACGAAGGCCCCGCGGAACCGGGTTCCGCGGGGCCTTCGTCACACCGGAGCCGTACGGCTCAGAGCTCGCCCTTGCTGATCTTCACCCAGTCGAAGATCACGTCGCACTGGTTCCCCTGCGCGCAGGAGAGCATGATCGTGTTCTCACCCTTCACCAGCGACACCTGGGACCAGGTGGTCTGCCAGTTCTTCTCGAGGTTCGGGTCCGAGGAGCCGATGAAGTTCTTCAGATTCATCGGGTTCGTGTTCGCCTTGCCGTTGACGGTCACGGTCGCGTTGGCGTCCTTGGCCGGGATCGCGTACCGCACATACATCCGGTACGTGCCGGAATCGGGCACCTCGGTCTGCCAGGTGACCGACGAGCCGACGGCGTTGAACCCGGTCACGTAGGCGCCGTCCGCGCCCTCCGCTCCCTTGATGTCCTTGGCGAGCAGCGCGGTGCCGCCCAGCTTGAGCGTCGCCGCGTCCTGCTGCGGCAGCGCTGCCGGGGTCTCGTCGGCGCTGGGCTTGCTCGAGGGCGTCTCCTGGACCTGGGTGGACCCGCCGGTCGGCTTGCCGCCCGCGGACCCGCCGTCGGAGTTCTCGTCACCGGAATTGCTGATGACGGCGGCGGTGATACCGATCACGACGACGGCGACGACGGCGATCGCGCCGATCAGCAGCCCCTTGGTGTTGGGTCCGCGGCCGCCGCCACCCCCGCGCTGGGGCGGGATCGGCGACTGCCGGGTCCGCTCGCCACCGGGGTACGTCTCGGGCGCGGCGTACTGCGGGTGCGGCTGGCCGTACTGCTGCTGGCCGCCGTAGGTCTGCTGCTGCGGCACGTGCGGCTGGCCGTGGCCACCGCCGTACTGGCGCTCGCCGACCGTCCTGACCTGGTTGTACGAGGTTCTGGGGACACCCGGCTGCGCGGCCGGTCCGGGGTAGCCGTAGCCACCGGCCTGACCCGGCGGCTGGGCGCCTGCCGCCTGGCCGTCCGCGTACAGGTAGCCGAACGGATCGTCGTCCTCGGGCGTGTTCGCGCCGTCGTTACCGGCAGCCATCCCTGGTCACTCCTATCCATGCTCGCCAGCCGTCGCCGACCGGCCGAGCCTACCCCGAACGGACCACCCGCCGATCCGTCCCTTGACCGGGCGGCGGACGACCGGGCGCCTATCCGGCGCGGCGGTGGACCTTCGACCGGGACCGCTTCTCTATGTACATCCGCTGGTCGGCGGAGTTCAGAACCTCTTCGACGGTCATACCGCATTCGGCCCAGCCGATGCCGAAACTCGCCCCGACCCTGACCGCCCGTCCGTCGACCCGGATCGGCGGAATGATGGCGTTCCGCAGCCGTACGGCGAGGTCGGCGGCGTCGGCCGCGCCGAGGCCGTCGGCGAGGACGACGAACTCGTCACCGCCGAGACGGGCGACGGTGTCCCCGTCCCGTACACCGGTGGTGAGCCGTCGGGCGACCTCGATGAGGACGGCGTCGCCCGTGTGGTGCCCGAAGCGGTCGTTGATCGACTTGAAGCCGTCGAGGTCGCAGAAGAGGACGGCGAGCCCCTTCGTCCCGTCGTCGATGTCCCCACCGGTGGGCGCGACGGTGTGGACGTGGTGGTCGTACGGCCCGCCGGCACCGGGCGCGTCGAAGCCGAAGCCGTGCTCGTGCCCGTACGGGGCGTCGTATTCGGTCTCCGGCGCCGCGTGCGGGCGCTCGCAGAGCCGGGCGCTGAGCCGGGAGCGCAGCTCGGCGCTGTTGGGCAGGCCGGTGAGGGCGTCGTGCGAGGCGCGGTGGGCGAGCTGGAGCTCGTGGCGCTTGCGCTCCTCGATGTCCTCGACATGGGTGAGGAGGAAGCGCGGTCCGTCGGCGGTGTCGGCGACGACGGAGTTGCGCAGCGAGACCCAGACGTAGGTGCCGTCGCGGCGGCCGAGGCGGAGCTCGGCGCGGCCGCCCTCGGCGGAGGTGCGCAGCAGGGTCCCTATGTCCTCCGGGTGGACCAGGTCGGCGAAGGAGTAGCGGCGCATGACGGACGCGGGGCGGCCGAGGAGGCGGCAGAGGGCGTCGTTGGTGCGCAGCAGGCGGCCGTGCTGGTCGCCGCCCATCTCGGCGATGGCCATGCCGGAGGGGGCGTACTCGAAGGCCTGCCGGAAGGACTCCTCGCTGGCGCGCAGGGCCTGCTGCTCGCGTTCGAGGCGGACGAGGGCGCGCTGCATGTTTGCTCGCAGCCGGGCGTTACTGATCGCAATGGCCGACTGGGAGGCGTACATCTGCAGGGCCTCCTGGCCCCACGGTCCGGGGTGACGGCCGTTGCGGGGCCGGTCGACGGAGATCACGCCGAGCAGTTCGCGTTTGGAACCGGAGGCGTACATGGGCGCGTAGAGGCGGTCGTGGGGGTGCCACTCGTCCTCGAAGCGGGGGGCGGGGCCCTCGGTGTGCCACTGCGGGACGTCGTCCTCGATGAGGACCCAGCCCTCGGTGTGCGGGATGAACCGCAGGTCACCCCAGGCGACGCCCATGGAGAGGCGGCGTTCCCAGGACTCGCGGGAGCCGACGCGGCCGGTGATCAGCGCTTCGGCGGCGGGGCTGCCGGCGAAGGCGGCGACGACGAGGTCGCCGTCGGGGCGTACGAGGTTGACGCAGGCCAGTTCATAGTTGAGGCCGGCGACGATGCCGTCGGCGACGGTCTGCAGGGTGTCCGCCAGACTGCGGGCTGTATTGAGGTCGGCCACGACCTGATGCAGCTGCCGCAGGGTCGCAAGACGGACGTACGGCTCCGACTCGGTCTCCATCGCTCGCTCTCCCCGAGACCTCGACAGCAACTCCAGGGTTCTCATCGGCGTTCCATCTGCACTGTCCTTGCCACTGAATCACAGCGAGCTGTGCACCCGGTACACAGGGTCAACAAATACTGCACTCTGTGACTCAAGTCACAACAGGTCATGAAGCGTTGCAGGGGGTACAGGAAAGCGCTCCCGTTCTTTCTTGAACGCAAAGCGAACGGTGCGGGACGGGAGCTCACGGGAGGTCCTAGGACCGGCGAGGGGGCCGGGACTGGTCCCCCGGCCCGATGTAGGGCGCGCCGGGCGGGGCTAGCGTGCGGGTGTGCTGACGACGACTCCCGCCCCGCCCCCCGCCTCGGATCTGGCGATCCCTCATGCTGAGGGGGTGAGCAACGACGAGTTCCGGGCGGCGATGTCCCGCCTCGCGGCGGGCGTGGTGCTGGTGACGGCCCACGACCCGGACGACGGTCCGCGCGGCGAGGACGTCGGGATGACGGCGACGGCGTTCATGTCCGTCTCCCTGGACCCGCCGCTGGTGCTCGTCAGTCTCCGCAACGGCTCCCGCATGGACGACCTGCTGGCCGAGGTCCCGGTCTGGGCGGTCTCGGTCCTCTCCGAGAGCCAGCGCCACATCGCGGGCCGCTTCGCGATGAAGGGCCGGGTGAGCGACCGTCTCCTCTTCGAGGACGTCCCGTACACCCGCGGGGAGGAGAGCGGCGCCCCGCTGGTGGGCGGCGCGCTGGCGACCCTGGAGTGCCGCACGGAGAGCCGCGTGGTGGCCGGCGACCACACCCTGGTCGTCGCCCGCGTCCTGACGGCCGACTTCCCCTCCTCGGACGGCGCACCGTTGACGTACTTCCGCGGCAAATACCGCCGCCTGGCCTGACGACACCGGGCCCGACGCCACGTCCGGGCAGGACGCAGCGCGCGGGTCACCCCCAGTCGCGGCCCTGGCGGCCCCGCTTCGTCTCCGACCGCTGCTTCTTCACCCGCAGACGGCGCTCGTTGATCCCCCGCGGGATCTTCGTGGGCCGGCGCGGCTTCGGCGGTGGGGCCGTCGCCTCCGCGAGGAGCGCCGCGAGGCGGACCGCCGCCGTCTCGCGGTTGCGCCACTGCGAGCGGTGCTCCGACGCGCGGACCGTCACCACCCCGCCGACCAGCCGCGAGGCCAGCCGTTCGAGCGCGCGTGCCTTCCAGACCTCCGGCAGCGACTCCGTCGACGCCAGGTCGAAGCGGAGTTCCACCTGTGAGTCGCTGGTGTTGACGTGCTGACCGCCCGGCCCCGACGACCGCGAGAAACGCCACATGAGCTCGGCCTCGGGAAGCGAGACGGAGCCGCGGATGAAATACGGACCGGACATGTCATCCATGTTCCCCGGACCGGCTCCCGCACGTCATCCTGTTTTCGCGGTGGAACCGCCGTGCCTCCGCACGCGTTATCCCCTGCGACGACATCACGAAGGTCACGAAGAAAGGCACTTCCCATGGCTGTAAGCCTCTCCAAGGGCGGCAACGTCTCCCTGACCAAGGAGGCCCCGGGCCTCACCGCCGTCACCGTGGGCCTCGGCTGGGACGTCCGCACGACCACCGGCACCGACTTCGACCTCGACGCCTCCGCCATCGGCGTCGACCCCGCCGGAAAGGTCGCCTCCGACGCGCACTTCGTCTTCTTCAACAACAAGGCCACCCCGGACCAGACCATCGTCCACACCGGTGACAACCGCACCGGCGAGGGCGGCGGCGACGACGAGCAGATCAACGTCAACCTCGCCGCGCTGCCCCCGAACGTCGACAAGATCGTCTTCCCGGTCTCCATCTACGACGCGGTGAACCGCGCGCAGAACTTCGGCCAGGTCCGCAACGCGTACATCCGCATCATCAACCAGGCCGGCGGCACCGAGATCGCCCGCTACGACCTCTCCGAGGACGCCGCCGTCGAGACCGCCATGGTCTTCGGCGAGCTGTACCGCAACGGTGCGGAGTGGAAGTTCCGCGCGGTCGGCCAGGGTTATGCCTCCGGTCTCGAGGGCATCGCCCGCGACTTCGGCGTCAACCTCTGACGTAGCGGCAAGGCAGCAGGAGCCCCGGCGCGAGGACCGCGCCGGGGCTCCGGCCTTACGGGCGCTTCGGCTTCCCGTCCCCGTACAGCCACACGTCCCACACCTCGCCGAGGTCCTCCCCCGCCACCTCCTCCGCGTACGCGGTGAAGTCGGCGGTGGAGGCGTTCCCATGACGGTGTTTCGCCGCCCAGCCGGCCAGGATCTCGTAGAAGGTGTCGTCGCCGACCTGCTGCCGGATCTTGTGCAGCACCATGGCGCCCCGCTGGTACACCGGCGGGTCGAAGAGGTTCTCCGCGCTCGGCGGATCGGCCGGCGGGAAGTCCCAGTTGGCGTCGGTGGCGAAGGCCGCCTCGAAGTTCACCTGCGCCGGGACGTTCTCGAAGTCCTCCGCGTACAGCCACTCGGCGTAGACCGCGAAGCCCTCGTTCAGCCACATGTCCTTCCAGTCGGCGGGCGTGACCGAGTTGCCGTACCACTGGTGCGCGAGCTCGTGCACGAGGATCTCGACGGTGAGCGAGTCCAGGGGGAAGAACGGCCGCGTCTGGGTCTCCAGCGCATAGCCGGCGTCGCCGGTCCGCTCGACGATCGCACCGGTGGCGGAGAAGGGGTACGGCCCGAAGTTCTCCTCCTGCCAGGCGAGGAGTTCGGGGATCCGGGCGAGCAGCGGGTCGCTCTTCGCCGCGACGGACGGATCGGCGGCGGTGAGCACGGGCAGCCCGGAGGGCGTGGCCGAGACCTTCGTCCGATACTGCCCGACGGCCACGGTCGCGAGGTAGCTCGCCATCGGCTCGGCGGAGTGCCAGACGGAGGTGGTCCGGCCGTTCGCGGTCCGCTCGGAGGTCCGTACGCCGTTGGAGACCGCCTGCGTCCCCTGCGGCACGGTCAGGGTGACGTCGTACGTCGCCTTGTCGGACGGGTGGTGGTTGCCGGGGAACCAGGCCATGGAGCCGGCCGGTTCGCCGAGTGCGACCGCCCCGTCCCGGGTCCGCAGCCAGCCCTCCTTCGAGCCGTCCGCGTCGGTGATCGTCCGGGGCACGCCGGAGTACTCGATCGTCGTACGGAAGACCTCGCCCTTGCCGATGTCCGCGCGCGGCCGGAGCGTCAGCTCGGTCCCGGCCCGGTTGACGGAGGCCGGGTCGCCGTCCACCACGGCGGAGTCGACCGCGAGGCCGGCGAGGTCGAGGTTGAAGGCGCTGAGGTCCTGGGCGGCGCGGGCCGTGATCATGGCGGTGCCGTCGAGCCGACCGCTCCTCGGGTCGTAGGCGAGGTCGAGCGCGTAGTGCGTGACGTCGTAGCCGCCGTTGCCGAGCTTGGGGAAGTACGGGTCGCGCAGCCCCGCCGCGCCGGGGGTGCCCTCCACCCCGCCGATGTCCACACCACCGCCGTCGGCGGTACTGGTGCAGCCGGCGAGGAGCAGCAGCGCGGCGACGGCTCCCAGGGCGGCGCGGGTACGTGGTTCCACTCACCGATCTTAGGACGGTGGCGCCCGGCGGGGGGTCCGGGCGCCACCAGCATGGGTGACCGGGCACGGGGGTCCTGCCCGCCCGGCCCGCGCCCGCCGCGTACGGGTCCTGCCCGCCCGGGCCGCGCCCGCCGGGCCGGCGTTCGCCGGGCTTACTTGTTGAGCGCCGCGACACCCGCCTGGGCGAACTTCTCGTCCAGGTCGCCGCTCGGCGCACCGGCGACACCGATGCCGGCGATCGGCGCGCCCTTGGCGGTCACCGGGACGCCGCCGCCGAGGAACAGGGTGCCGGGGATGTCCTTCAGGTTCGGGGCCTGGGCGAGACGGCCCGCGAGCACGGAGGTCGGGGCGTTCCAGGAGACCGCGGTGAACGCCTTGCGCTCGGCGGACTCGTAGGACTGCGGGCCGGCGCCGTCGCCGCGCAGGGTCACGATGGTGTTGCCGTTGCGGTCCACGACGGCGACCGTGACACGCTGGTTCTCGTCCTCGGCGGCGTCCAGGGTGGCCTGCGCGGCCTTGGTGGCGGCCTCGATCGTCAGGTGCGTGGTCTGCTGCAGGTTCTCGTTCGACGCGTCGGCCTTGGCGGCGACGGCGGGCGCGGCGGCGGGGGCGGAGGCGTTCGCGGAGACGGCGCCAAAGGTACCGGCGGCGACGACGGCGACGGTGGCGGCACCGAAGAGGATCTTCTTCTTCATGGGAGGTCTCCTTGAGGCTGGGGCGATGGTCGGGCCAGGCGGTCGAGCGGGCCGGTCGACCCAGGTGGTCGAGCCAGGCGGTTCGTTCGCTCTGCCCTCCACTCTCCGGCCGGATCCGGGCCCGTACGGTCCACGAACCGGCTGCCCCCGTCGCGCATGATGGACGACGGGGGTGTCAGCCGATCGGTTGATGCCCCTCTGGTCCCCCTGGGCCAGGATGGATACGTATCCCCAGGTCAGAGGAGTGTCACGTGAGCGAGCAGGACCCCGACGCCCGCTGGCTGGCGCGGGTCATGCACATCGCCTTCTTCCTCCTCCTCGGCGCCTCCCTGGCCCGCTTCCTGCTGCGGCACCCCTGGGAGGACCGCAGCCCCTGGATCGTCGCCCTCTCCGGCGCCCTCGCCTCCCTCTACCTCCTCGGCCCCGTCCTCGGCACCCGCGCCACCCCCCGCCGGATCGCCTGGCTCTTCACGGTCGTCGCGGTCTGGATGGTCCTGGTGGTCCTCGCGCCGAGCTTCGCCTGGTGCGCGGTGCCGCTCTTCTACACCGGCCTGCGCACCCTCCCCCCGCGCGCCGCCCTCGTCCTCGTCACGCTCCTCACCGCGTTCGTCGTCACGGCGCAGGTCCAGCTCTCGGACGACGGCTTCGACCCCAACCTCGTCTTCGCCCCGCCGGCCGTCGCCGCGATCGCCACCGCCGTCTTCGTCCACGCGCAGCGGCAGGCCGACCGCCAGCGGGCGCTGATCGACGACCTGATCCGCACCCGGCGCGAGCTGGCCGCCATAGAGCGCCGCGAGGGCACCCTCGCCGAACGCCAGCGGCTCTCCATGGAGATCCACGACACCCTGGCCCAGGGCCTGTCCAGCCAGCAGATGCTGCTCCAGGCGGCCGACCGCACCTGGGACGCCGACCCGTCGACGGCCCGCCGCCATGTCCGTACGGCCGAGTCGATCGCCGAACGCAACCTCGCCGAGGCCCGCCGCTTCGTCCACGACCTCGCCCCGGCCGACCTCGCCGAGGGCGGCGGTCTGGAGGAGGCGCTGCGCGCCCTCGCGGGGCGCGAGTCCGCCGCGTTCCGCGTGGACGGCACCCCGGTCCCGCTGCCGGAGCGCGTGCAGTCGGCGCTGCTGCGCATCGCCCAGGGCGCCCTCGCCAACGTCCGCGAGCACGCCGCCGCGACCTCCGCCGCCCTGACCCTGACCTACCTCGACGACCAGGTCGTCCTCGACATCGCCGACGACGGCCGTGGCTTCGACGCCTCCCGGGCCCGCGAGGCAGGGGTACGCGGCCACGGCCTGCCCGCCATGCGGGTGCGGGCGCAGCAGCTCGGCGGCACACTCACCGTGGAGTCCACCCCCGGCGAGGGCACGGTGCTCTCGGTCGCGATCCCCCTGTCCACGCCTCTGGAGGTCGGCGCATGACCGTACGGATCCTGCTCTGCGACGACCACGCCGTCGTCCGCGCCGGGCTGCTCGCCCTGCTCGGCAGCGCCCCCGACATAGAGGTCGTCGGCGAGGCCGGCAGCGGCGAGGAGGCGGTCGCGATGGCCGCGAAACTGCGCCCGGACGTCGTCCTGATGGACCTGCAGCTCGGCCCCGGCATCGACGGCGTCGAGGCGACCCGCCGGATCGCGCGGACGGGGTCCGGCGTGCACGTCCTGGTCCTCACCACGTACGACACGGACGCGGACGTCACCCGCGCCATCGAGGCCGGCGCCACCGGCTACCTCCTGAAGGCCGAACGCCCCGAGGAGCTGTTCGCCGCGATCCACTCCGCCGCCCAGGGCCGTACGACCCTCTCCCCGCCGGTCGCCAGCCGGGTCATGGACCGGATGCGGGGAGCCGCCGGACCCACCCTCACCGACCGCGAACGGGACATCCTCGGCCAGCTCGCACACGGCCTCGGCAACCGCGAGATCGCCCGCGCGCTCTTCATCAGCGAGGCGACCGTGAAGACCCACCTCGGCCGGATCTACGCCAAGCTCGGCGTGGACACACGTGCGGGCGCGGTCGCCGTGGCGAAGGAACAGCGCCTGCTCCCCTGACGCTGCTACCCTGCGTTGCCATTCCATCGCAGGGTGTCAGTTTTTCGTTGAGTGGGAGCGCACGTGAAGATCGCCTGCGTCGGCGGTGGCCCCGCCGGCCTGTACTTCTCGATCCTGATGAAGCGGCAGGACCCGTCCCACGACATCACCGTCTACGAGCGGAACCCGGCCGGCTCCACGTACGGCTGGGGCGTGACCTACTGGGCCGGGCTCCTGGACAAGCTGCGGGCCGGCGACCCGGAGTCGGCGCGCGCCATCGACGAGGCCTCCGTCCGCTGGACCGACGGCGTCGCCATCGTCCGCGACGAGCGGACGGTCCACCGCGGTGACCAGGGCTTCGGCATCGGCCGGCGCCGGATGCTCACCCTCCTCGCCGAGCGGGCCGCATCGCTCGGCGTACGCGTCGAGTTCGAGCACGGGATCACCGGCCCCGACGCTCCCGAGCTCGCGGACGCCGATCTGGTCGTCGCCGCCGACGGGGTCAACAGCGCGCTGCGCGAGGCCCACGCCGCCCACTTCGGCGCCGAGGTCGCCACCGGCCGCAACCACTACATCTGGCTCGGCACCACCAAGGTCTTCGACTCCTTCAGCTTCGCCTTCAAGGAGACCGAGCACGGCTGGATCTGGTGCTACGCGTACGGCTTCAGCGGCGAGCGGTCCACGTGTGTCGTCGAGTGCTCCCCGGAGACCTGGACGGGGCTCGCCCTTGACGCCATGTCCGAGGCGGACACCCTGAACCTCCTGGAGAAGACCTTCGCGGACCTCCTCGACGGCCAGGCGCTGATCGGCCGGGCGCAGACCGACGAGGCCGCCGCGCAGTGGCTGAACTTCCGCACCCTGACCAACCGCACCTGGCACCGCGGCAACCTCGTCCTGCTCGGCGACGCCGCCCACACCACGCACTACTCGATCGGCGCCGGCACCACCCTGGCGCTGGAGGACGCCCTCGCCCTCGCGGACGCCCTGCGAGGCCAGGACCAGGGCCGCGAGGACCTGGACGCGGCGCTCACCCGGTACGGGAAGCGGCGACGGGCGGAGCTCCTCTCGGCCCAGAGCGCGGCCCGCTACAGCGCCCAGTGGTACGAGAACCTCCCCCGCTACATGCGCCTGGAGCCGCGGCAGATGTTCGCGCTCCTGGGCCAGCGCCACTCGCCCCTGCTCCCGCACATCCCGCCGCAGCTCTACTACCGGATCGACCGGGCGGCCGAACAGCTGGAGCCGCTGCGCCGCTTCAAGCGCTGGCTGGGCCCTCGTATGGCCCGCGCCCTGCACGCCCGGACGCGCGCCTGACGGCGGCTTGACCCGAGCCCGGTAGGAGGCGGCCCGCCGCGGGGGCGGCCGCGTCCGCTCGGCGCCCCGGGCGGGCGGTGGGGTGCCGGGCACGTGGGACCATCGTCTCCGTGCTCGACATCGGCTACTCCCTCTCCCGTCGCTTCCCCGACCCCCCGCAGACCGACTACCGGCGCGCGGACGTCCACGCGCTGCGCCACGACCTGTTCTGCGGGGATGTCTACCTCGCCGACCCCAAGGCCGACCGCGAGGTGTCCACAGCCTGGGGATGGGTGCCGGTCCTCGACTTCGCCTGGGCGCTGTGCGACATCGTCGAGCAGCTCGACCGCGACCCGCGCGGCAGCCGGTCCTCGCAGCCCCAGTACGCGGAGCTCGACTTCACCGAGTCCTCGGACCGGATGCTCTTCGAGCGCCGCTTCGGCTGGGTGGACGTGGAGGCCGACTGGATGCCGGGCGACGAGCCCCCGCTCACCTTCAACCACGCCGAACTGCGCCGCGAGGCCCGCGACTTCCTGCACGACCTGATCGCCGACCTGACCGACATGCACGAGGGCCTCGGCGACGACCCGGTGATCTGGGACCTCCAGGCCCGCTTCCCCCGCCTCCCGTAAGCCCCCTCAGTCCTCCACCCGCACCCCCAGCTGCGCCGCGAACACCGGCGCCAGATCCAGCAGCTGCGCCGTACTGATCACCGCACCGGACAGTGCGTCCACCCCGCGCGCGATCTCCAGACGCTCCACCGTCCGCAGATCGACGTCCTTCATCCGCGCCCCGCTGAAGTCAGCACCCTTCAGCGCACAGTCCCGGAACTCGACCCGCTCCAGCACCGCGCCCCCGAAGTCGGGCTCGCTCAGCACGCAGCCCTCGAAGACGACGTCCTTCAGCTTCGCCGTCCGCAGATTCAGATAGTCGATCTTCCCTCCCCGCACGAGCACCCGCTCCAGAACCGCCCCGTGCAGCTGCGTCCCCCCGAGACGCGCGTCCACGACCTCCACGTCCCGCAGCGACGCCCCCGCCAGGTCCGTACCCACGCCCCGGATCCCGCTCAGCACACAGTCGAGGACCCGCGCCGCCCTCAGCCGTGTCTCGTCGAGCGCGCAGTCCCGCAGCGCGCAGTCCATGAACCGCGCGCCCGCCCCGTCCTGCCCCGCCAGATCGAGCCCCGCGAACTCCAGGCCGTCGTAGTCCCCGTCCGGATCGAGCCCCCCTTCGTACGCCACCAGCCGCGGCAGCCGCACCTCCGGCCGACGCACGACCGCCGGCTTCTTCTTCCCTGTCGCCATGCCCCCATGGTGACGTGCGCCACTGACAACGCCCCGATGTCACATTCCGCACCCCCTGCGCCGTCCCCTGTGCAAGACCGAAACAAGGGAGCACGAGATGCAGCGGAGCAGGAAGCACATCACCGTCATCGGCGGCGGATTCGCCGGACTCACCGCGGCGATCACCGCCGCCGAGAGCGGAGTCAAGGTCACCCTCCACGAGGCCCACCACACCCTCGGCGGCCGCGCCCGTACGGCCGAAGGCCCGTACCTCACCAACGAGGGCCCCCACGCGCTCTACCGCGGCGGCCCCCACTGGACCTGGCTCGAGCAGCGTGACCTCCTCGGCCCGCTCGCACCCCTGCCGCTGTCCGAAGCCGCCCGCTTCCGGTTCCACCGCGCCGGGGCCCTGCGCCGCACCCCGCCCCTCGGCTTCCTCCGCCACACCCTCCGGACGGCCGAACAGGCCCCCGTCGACACCGACTTCCTCACCTGGGCCACCCGCGTCGCCGGCCCCGAGGCCGCCCGTCAGGCCGCCGCGTACAGCGGAGTCGCCCTCTTCCACCACGACCCCGGCGCGCTCTCCGCCCGCTTCGTCCAGGAACGGCTGCACCGGGCCGCCGCGCTGCCGCCCGAGGCGCAGTACATCCGCGGCGGCTGGGGACAGTTGACCGACCGCATGGTCGACCGCGCATGGAATCTGGGCGTACGGATCGAGACCTCCTCCCGCCTCGACGAACTGCCGCTCGCCGACGGCCCCGTCGTCGTCGCCACCTCCCTCCCCGCGGCCGCCCGGCTCCTCGGCGACCCCGGCCTGACCTGGGAGAGCGGCCGCACCGTCCTGTTCGACCTGGCGCTGCGCACCCGCAAGGGCGACCCGTTCGTCGTCTCCGACCTGGACGCGCCCGGCTGGATCGAGCGCTTCACCGCACAGGACCCCTCCCTCGCCCCGGCCGGCGAGCAACTGATCCAGGCCCAGCTCCCCATCGGGCCCGGCCGGTCCAAGGCCGAGGGCGTCGCCCACGCCGAGCGCCTGCTCGATCTCGGCTTCCCCGGCTGGCGGGAGCGCACGGTCTGGCGCCGCGAGGCCCTCTGCGCCGGCCGTACCGGAGCGCTCGACCGCCCCGGCACCACCTGGCGCGACCGCCCCGCCATCGACCGCGGCGACGGCGTCTACCTCGCGGGCGACCAGGTCGCGGCGCCCGGGGTGCTCTCCGAGGTGTCGTTCACGAGCGCGATCGAGGCGGTGTCCCTGGCGCTGCGCACGAAAAAGCTTGACCTCAAGTCCGCTTGAGGTTGAAAGCTGTCGTGCGTCAACGGGAGAACATTCACCAGGGGAGCCCACCATGCACGCCATCCGCCTCCACGCCTTCGGCCCGGCCGAGAACCTCACCTACGAGGAGACCGCGGACCCCGTACCCGGCCCCGGCCAGGTACGGATCGCGGTCACCGCGGCCGGCGTCCACGTCCTCGACACCGCCCTCCGCATGGGACAGACCGGCCCGTTCCCCGCCCCCGCCGAACTGCCCACGATCCCCGGCCGCGAGGTCGCCGGCACCGTGGACGCGCTCGGCGAGGGCACCGACCCGGCCTGGCTCGGCAAGCGCGTCGTCGCCCACCTCGGCCTCGCCCCCGGCGGCTACGCCGAACTCGCCGTCGTCGACGCCGCCAAGCTCCACGCCCTGCCCGACACCCTCGGCGACGCCGAGGCCGTCGCCATGATCGGCACCGGCCGCACCACCCTCGGCATCCTCCAGTTCACCGAACTGGGCCCCGACTCGATCGCGATCGTCCCCGCCGCCGCCGGCGGCATCGGCACCCTCCTCGTCCAGTACGCCAAGAACGCCGGCGCGACCGTCATCGGCCTCGCGGGCGGCCCCGAGAAGGTCGCCGTGGTCAAGGAGAACGGCGCGGACCTGGCAGTCGACTACAAGCTCCCGGACTGGCCCACAGAGGTCCGCGCCTTCCTGGGCTCCCGTACCGCCACGGTCGTCTTCGACTCGGTCGGCGGCAACACCGGCCGCGCGGCGGTCGACCTCCTCGGCAAGGGCGGGCAGCACGTCGTCTTCGGCTGGTCCGACAAGGGCCCCCACGGCGGCGGACCGCTCACCTTCACCGACGAGGAACTCGCCACCCGGGGCATCACCTCCGAGAGCGTCCTCGGCCCGGTCATGATCCAGAAGGCCGGAGGCGACGTCCGCAACCTCGAACTCGCCTCCCTCGCCGCGGCCGCCGAAGGCACCCTCCGCCCCGCAGTCCACCGCTTCGCCCTCGCCGAGGCGGCAGCCGCCCACCACGCCCTGGAGACCCGGGGCACGATCGGCAAGGTGGTCCTGATCCCGTAGGACCTACGAGTCGAGGACGGCGGCGACACCCTCGATCTCGACGAGCTGATCGTCGTAACCGAGCACCGTGACGCCCATCAACGTACTGGGGACATCGTGGTCACCAAAGGCGTCCCGCACGACCTGCCAGGCGGTCACCAGGTCCTCCTGCCGCGTGGACGCCACGAGCACCCGCGTACTGATGACGTCCTCCAGCGACGCGCCGGCGGCGGCGAGAGCCACCCGCATGTTCTCGACGGCCTTCGCCGCCTGCCCCGCGTAGTCCCCGACCGCCGCCGTGGAACCGTCCTCGTTCAACGGACAGGCCCCGGCGAGAAAGACGAGCCGGGCCTCCGCGGGCGCCGTGGCCGCGTACGCGTACTCGGCGACATCGGAAAGGGAGTTGGCGCGAATCAAGGTGATGGCACGGCCCACGGTCGTCTCGTTCCCCTCTGGACGTCACAAAACGCGCCCATCCTGCCAGCGCCCCCGCGACCCCGCCTCCCCTTTTCCACAGAGGCCGCGTCACCCCCGCGCCCCCAGCTCCGCCAGCGCCGCATCCGTCAGCCGGTACACCGACCACTCGTCCTGCGGCTTCGCCCCCAGCGACTTGTAGAAATTGATCGACGGAGTGTTCCAGTTCAGGACCGACCACTCCAGACGCTCGTACCCCCGCTCCACACAGATCCGCGCCAGCTCCCGCAGCAACGCCTTCCCGTACCCGCCGCCCCGGCTCGTCGGGCGCACGTACAGGTCCTCCAGGTAGATCCCGTGCACCCCGCGCCACGTCGAGAAGTTCAGGAACCACAGCGCGAAGCCCACCACCTCGCCCCCGTCCGTCTCCGCGATGTGCGCGAACGCCGCCGGACGCTCCCCGAACAGCGCCTCGCGCAGCTGCTCCTCCGTCGCGCGGACCTCGTCCAGCGCCTTCTCGTACTCGGCGAGCTCACGGACCATCGCGTGGATCGCAGGGACATCGGCAGGTGTGGCGGTACGAATCATGGACCCAGCCTGCACCCGATCACCCCGCGCGTGCCAGCAGCGTCCGGGCAATGAGCACCTGTCCCTCGTCCAGCGCGGGCTCCCCGTCCGCCACGTCCCACAGCCCGTTCTGCAGCACCCGCCCCCACGTCCACGCCACCGCCCGCCCCCGGTCGAGACCCAGCACCTCCGTCAGCAGATCGAACCGCCACAGCGTCTCCGCCGGATCCGGATCGAACCCGCTCGTCAACGCCGGCAGCAGATCGAACCCCGGATCCCCCGCCAACGGCTTCGGATCGATCGCCAGCCACGGCTCCCGCTCCGCCGCCAGGACGTTGTCGAAATGCAGATCCCAGTGGAGCAGCCGATCCCCCGGCTCACCCGCCACCTCCCGCACCGCCGCCGCACAGTCCCGCAGCAGCCGCGCGTCCGCCTCCCCCAGCTTCCCCGCCGCCTCCGGTACGGCCTCCAGCATCCGGGCCGCGATCTCCCCCAGCCCCCGCAGCCCCTCCGGCGCCGGCACCGCCACCAGCCGCGCGAGCAGCTCCGCCAGGATCCGCGTCGCCTCCCGCGAGTCCCCCAGCGCCGACAGATGCCGGCCCTCGTCCAGCCGCTCCAGCAGCAACGACCCCGTGCCCGGATCGTCCGCGAGAAGCCGCACCGCACCGCCGCCGCCCCACACCCGCAGCGCGACCGCCTCGCCCTCGCTCTCCTCGTCCACAAGCTGCAACTTGAGCGCGGCACGCACACCGTCGGACACCCGCGTCACCGGCAGCACCAGCGACGCCACCCCATACATCGAAGGGCCCGTCTGCCGAAGCCCCCACCTGTCCAGAAAGTGCGCGGCCCGCGCAGGCAGCGAGGCGACGAACGCCCGCCCGGCGTCACCGTTGAACCGAGCCTGGGACGCGGCGAGTTCCTCCGGAACATGAATCACACGGCGATGCTAGGGGAGCGACAGCACGAACAGCCCTGCGTACGGGCATGAAAAGGGCCTTTCGGAACGACGAAATCCGCACCCCAGGACCCAGGCGCGCACCCCCCGTCCGCCACCCCGCCGAAAGACCCCGATCCGAGGGTCGAAGGCCCCCGGAACATCCAGTAGCCTCCCGCCCACACCTCTCCGTACGCATGACGCATCGAGGAACACATGAGCAGCACGGTCAACGGCGGCATCTCGTTCTGGTACGCCCAAGAAGGCACCCCCGCCCCCCGCGAGCCGCTGCCCGGCGACACCACTGCCGACGTCTGCATCGTCGGCGGCGGCTACACCGGCCTCTGGACCGCCTACTACCTCAAGAAGGCCGTCCCCTTCCTCAACATCACCCTCCTCGAAGCCAAGTTCTGCGGCTACGGAGCCTCCGGACGCAACGGCGGCTGGCTCTACAACGGCATCGCCGGCCGCGACCGCTACGCCAAACTCCACGGCCACGAGGCGGCGGTCCGCCTCCAGCAGGCCATGAACGACACGGTCACCGAAGTCATCCGCGTCGCGACCGACGAAGGCATCGACGCCGACATCCACCAGGGCGGCGTCCTCGAAGTCGCCCACTCCCCCGCCCAGCTCGCCCGCCTCAAGGACTTCCACGCCGTCGAGATCGCCTTCGGCGAGAAGGACCGCGAGCTCTACGGCGCCCGCGAGACCGCCGAACGCATCCGCGTCACCGGCGCCGTCGGCTCCAGCTGGACCCCCCACGGAGCCCGCCTCCACCCCGTGAAACTCGTCAAGGGCCTCGCCGCGGCCGTCGAAGCCCTCGGCGTCACCATCCACGAACACACGCCCGTCACCGAGATCAGGCCCAAGCACGCGATCACCCCGTACGGCACCGTCCGCGCCCCGTACATCCTGCGCTGCACCGAAGGCTTCACCGCCTCCCTCACCGGCCAGCGCCGCACCTGGCTCCCCATGAACTCCTCCATGATCGCCACCGAGCCCCTCACCGACGCCCAATGGGAATCCATCGGCTGGGACGGCCTCGAAACCCTCGGCGACATGGCCCACGCCTACATGTACGCCCAGCGCACCGCCGACGGCCGCATCGCCCTCGGCGGCCGCGGCGTCCCCTACCGCTACGGCTCCAAGACCGACAACGACGGACGCACCCAGCCCCAGACCGTCGAGGCCCTCCGCGAGATCCTCATCCGCTTCTTCCCCTCCCTCGCCGGCCTCGGCATCGCCCACGCCTGGTCCGGCGTCCTCGGCGTCCCCCGCGACTGGTGCGCCACCGTCACCCTCGACCGCTCCACCGGCCTCGGCTGGGCCGGCGGCTACGTCGGCTCGGGCGTCACCACCACCAACCTCGCCGCCCGCACCCTCCGCGACCTGATCCAACAGGACTCCGGCCAGTCCGGCCCCACGGACCTGACCGCCCTCCCCTGGGTGAACCACAAGGTCCGCAAATGGGAACCGGAACCCCTGCGCTGGCTCGGCGTCCAGACGATGTACGCGGCCTACCGCACCGCCGACCGCCACGAATCCACGACCCACACCCCCACGACGAACCGCATCGCCAAGCTCGCAAACCGCCTCTCCGGCCGCTGACAACCACAAAAGCCCGGGCCGGCAAAACGGTCCCGGGCAGCACCCGGCCCCCTCCCGCACCGGCCAGATATGCCCCCGTAACGCACAAGTGTCCCGGACCTGAGTGGTCCGGGACACGAGATTGGTTGAGCCTCCTGTCGGAATCGAACCGACGACCTCGAGATTACAAGTCACGCGCTCTAGCCAACTGAGCTAAGGAGGCATCACGCGCGTACACACGCGTGAGACACCCTCACTCTACACAGCGCCGCGAACCGCCAGCCAAGAACTTCTCGACCGCCGTAACCACCCGCCCACACGTTCGTTGAGCGCACTGAAGTGCCGTTCCGACTATCGGACAGCACGGCGGGGAGGGGCGATGGCGGAGAAATCGGAGGGAGCGCCGGTACGGGTCGTCGGCGCCCAGGCCAAGCGCGTGAAGCGGGAGGCGCTGGGCATCACTGACCGGCACGAGCGGCACGGCCGCGCATCGGGGCGGATGAAGCAGCGGGCCAAGGCAGCGGGTACGCAGCCGCGGGTCTACCGCTACCGCTTCTACCCCACTCCCGAACAGGCCGAGCGCTGCTGCAGACCTTCGGTGCCTGCCGGTGGGTCTACAACGAGGGGCTGGCCCTGCGGTCCGGCGCCTGGGAGCAGCACCGTGTGTCGGTGGGGTTCGCGGAGACGTGTCGGGCGCTGACGGGATGGAAGCGGGAGGCGGGGCGGGAGTGGCTTCGGGAGGTGTCGTCGACGGTGCTGCAGCAGGCGCTGCGGCATCTGGATGGGGCGTTCTCTCGGTTCTTCCAGCAAGCGGCGAAGTACCCGAAGCGGAAGAAGAAGGGCCGGTCACGGGATTCGGCGACGTACGTGCGGACCGGTTTTCGGTGGGTGGAGGATCCGGAGCGGCCGGGTACGGGCCTGGTGACGTTGGCGAAGCAGTCGACGCCGCTGGACATCCGCTGGTCCCGGCCGTTGCCGGCGGGTCAGGTGCCGGTGCGGTTGAACGTGACGCGGGATCGAGCGGACCGCTTCTTCCTGTCGGTGATGGTCGAGGAGCGGATCGAGCCGCTGCCGCCGGTGTTCCTGGCGGGCGGGTCCGAGCCGAAGGCCGTGGGGCTGGATCTCGGTCTGGCAGCGCTGGTGACGTTGGACGACGGTTCGTTGCTTGAGCATCCACGTCTGCTGAAGAAGTACGGGGACGAGCTGGCCCGCCGCCAGCGGGCACTACATCGGAAGAAGAAGGGGTCGAAGAACCGGGGGAAGGCTCGGGAGCGCATCGCGCGTCTGTACGCACTCATCGGCGATGTCCGCAGGGACCTGCTGGATCAGTTCACCACCCGCCTCGTGCGCGAGAACCAAGTGCTCGTGGTGGAGGACCTGCCCATCGCCAACCTGATGCGTCCTGCCGTCGGGAAAGGGCGGCGTCGTAAGGCGAAGCTGAATCAGACGATCAGAGATGCGGCCTGGGGTGAGCTGCTCCGGCAGCTCCGCTACAAGTGCGAGTGGTACGGACGGACGCTGGTGATCGTGGACCGGTTCTTTCCGTCGACGCGGCGCTGCTCTGCCTGTCATACGAAGGGGCCTCGACTGGACGTGTCGGTCCGGGAGTGGGCCTGCGAGGAATGCGGCGTGGTCCACGGCCGGGATGTGAATGCGGCGGTGAATCTCCGGAACGAGGGGATGCGGCTGTACTGGCTGGTGGCGGCTGCGCTGCCGCCGGGCAGGCCAGCGCTTTCGATGATCCGGGCGTCGGAGCTGCCAGACGCCGTCCTGGCGGCGTAGGGCAAAGTACGGTACGGACCGACGGGCCGTCGGCCGGAATGCCTGTGGAGCCCGCGTAAGACCGGCCCGGTGCGGCCTCAGGCTCGTACCAGATCGGCAATGGGTGCTGAAGCAGGAAGCGTCACGTGCGTGGCAGGGCCAAAAATCCCGCGCTCTACCTCGCAGAGACGCCGGGTCAAAAGTGCACTGCTCTGCCTCCGCCGAGCAGCTCCTCGAAAATCTCTCCGCCTCCGACTGCTGACAGATCGGACATCGCCAAGGTAGCGTCGCCTGGAGTTCACTCCGGTGGACTAGACCTCAATCCTTCCTTTACTCGGATCGTCCGGCACGTTCCTGCCGGTGAAGGGACACATCACCATGGCTTCTGTCACTTTCGACAAGGCGACCCGGCTCTACCCGGGTTCCGACAAGCCCGCCGTCGACCAGCTCGAGATCGAGATCGAGGACGGCGAGTTCCTCGTCCTCGTCGGCCCGTCCGGCTGCGGCAAGTCGACCTCCCTGCGCATGCTCGCCGGTCTGGAGGACGTCAACGGCGGCTCCATCCGCATCGGTGACCGCGACGTCACGCACCTGCCGCCGAAGGACCGGGACATCGCGATGGTGTTCCAGAACTACGCGCTGTACCCGCACATGACCGTCGCCGACAACATGGGCTTCGCGCTCAAGATCGCCGGTGTCAACAAGAGCGAGATCCGCGCCAAGGTCGAAGAGGCCGCGAAGATCCTCGACCTCACGCCGTACCTGGACCGGAAGCCGAAGGCGCTCTCCGGTGGTCAGCGGCAGCGTGTCGCCATGGGTCGCGCCATCGTGCGTGAGCCGCAGGTGTTCCTCATGGACGAGCCGCTGTCGAACCTCGACGCGAAGCTCCGTGTCTCGACCCGTACGCAGATCGCCAGCCTGCAGCGCCGGCTCGGCATCACCACGGTGTACGTCACCCACGACCAGGTCGAGGCCCTCACCATGGGCGACCGGGTCGCCGTGCTGAAGGACGGCCTGCTGCAGCAGGTCGACTCGCCGCGGAACATGTACGACCGCCCCGCGAACCTCTTCGTCGCCGGCTTCATCGGCTCCCCGGCCATGAACCTGGTCGAGGTCCCGATCACCGACGGCGGCGTGAAGTTCGGCAACAGCATCGTCCCGGTCTCCCGTGACGCGCTCTCCGCCGCCTCCGCCAAGGGCGACACGACCGTGACGGTCGGCATCCGCCCCGAGCACTTCGACGTCTCGGGTGCCACCAGCAAGGAGGGCCTGGCCGTCTCCGTGAACGTCGTCGAGGAGCTCGGCGCCGACGGTTACGTCTACGGCTCCGCGCGCGTCGGCAGCGAGGACAAGGACCTGGTCGTCCGCGTCGGCGGCCGTGCCGTGCCGGAGAAGGGCTCCACGCTGCACGTCGTGCCGCGCCCCGACGAGCTGCACGTCTTCTCCACCTCGACGGGTGAGCGTCTCTCCGACTGACCCGAGCGACCGCTGAACGGCCCCGCATCTGTTGCAGATGCGGGGCCGTTTGCCTATGTCGACAAATACCCCGGCAGAGCGGCCAATTCGGACACCTGCGTCAACACGGGATTCGAAAAGCCGCCTCGAACCATCCCTCGCGAGAGTGACTAAATGTCGCCATATCACTACCGGCCGCTACGCTCGCCTGCGTGACGCATACTGCCCGCCGAATCGGCCGCTCTCTCGCTCTCGTCCTGCCCGTCGTCCTGGTGCTCTCCGGGACGCTCGCGGTATCCGCCGTTCCGTGGGCCGGCCAGGCCTCCGGGACCCAGATGCTCACCGCGTCCTCGGAGAACGTCTCCGTCCCCGCCAAGTCCCGTGCTCCGCAGGATATTCTGCGCGACCGCCTCCTCGCAGAACTTCAGGAGAAGGACCCCGGCACGGCGTTGACGCACCTCCAGCGCGAGGTCGAGAACAGCCCGTCGCTCGCCAAGCACTGCATGTCCATCGCCCGCGCCCTCGGCAAGGCGGCCGTGCGGTACTACGGCCCGACCCGCGCCCAGTCCTACTCCCGTCCGGTCTGCGACACCTCGTTCGCGACCGGTGTGATGTACGCGAGCTGAGCCGTCGAAGGAACCGCGACACCGCGCCACGACGCTGAACAGCGGCTCCGAGAGGTGCGCATATCGTTCCCGGTATGGATACCTCTCCGACGCAGGCCGTGGTCCTGGCGGGCGGCCAGGGCTCGCGCCTGCGCCCGTACACCGACGACCGCCCCAAGCCGATGGTCGAGATCCCGGGCACCGGGACCCCGATCATCGGCCATCAGCTGTCCTGGCTCGCCGCCGAGGGCGTGACGGATGCCGTCGTGTCCTGCGGCCATCTCGCCGAGGTGCTCCAGGAGTGGCTCGCCTCCGCCGATCTGCCGCTGCGCGTGAAGACGGTCGTCGAGACGGAGCCCCTGGGCCGTGGCGGCGGCCTCAAGTACGCCGCCGCGCATCTGCCCGAGCCCGGGCAGCCCTGGTACGCCACGAACGGCGACATCTGGACCCGCTTCTCCCTGCGTGAGATGGCGGCGTTCCACGCGGAGCGGGACGCCACCGCCACGCTCGCCCTCGCCCGCCCGCGGATCCCGTGGGGCGCCGTGGAGACGGACACGTTCGGGCACATCACCGACTTCATCGAGTCGCCGCCGTCGCCGTATCTGATCAACGCGGGCGTGTACGTCTTCTCCGCGGAGTTCACCGAGCTGCTCCCCGACCGGGGCGACCATGAGCGCACCACGTTCCCCCGGCTGGCGCGAGAGCGCCGGCTGGCGGGCTTCCCGCTGCCCCAGGGGGCCTACTGGCGGGCGATCGACACCGCGAAGGACCTGACCGAGGCGGCGAAGGAGCTGGCCGCTCAGGGCGTCTGACAGCGGTCGCGTCAGCCGTTCCGACACCGGTTCCGGCAGCGGCTTCGGCAGCGGCCGCGGCAGCCGTTCCGGCAGCGGCCCCGGCAGCGGTTCGGCAGCCGTTCCGGCGGCCTTCGTACGTACCGAAAGGGCGGCACCACTCGGAAGTGGTGCCGCCCTTCGCGTACAGGCCGGTGTGTCAGCCCAGCAGGCCGCCGATCGGGTTCCGGTTGCCTCCGGAGGTCGAGCCGCTCGTGGGGTCGCTGCTGCCGGTGCCGCCGCTGCTCGTACCGCCCGAGCTGGTCGGCCCGGAGCTGGTGGACGGCGGGGCCGCGGGCCTCGACTGGGTCGGGGAGCTGTCGGTACCGCGGGTGGCCGTCGGGCGGCTCTCGGAGATCCGGCCCGTCTCCCGTACGGTCTCGGTCGGCTCGGCCTTCTCGTCGTCCTCGCGCTCGCCGCTCGCGCCGGCCGTCGCGGACGGCTTGGGGCTCTTGGGGGCGGTACGGGACGGGCTGCCGGTGCCGGGCTCCTGCGGGAGCGGCTGGCCGGGCAGGTGGTTCATCGGGTCGTCGTTGGGGCCGGGCACGGTGACCATCTCGGTGGACCGTACGGCGCCGCCGAGCATCGAGCCGAGGAGGAGCGTGAGGCCGACGACGACGGAGGCGACGAGGGCGCCGCGGCGCAGGACCCGGCGGCGGAGCTCCCACAGTTCGGAGCGGGGGCCGAGGGTGCGCCAGGCTTCGCCGGCGAGGCGTCCGTCGATGGAGTAGACGGGGGCGCCGGCGATGATCAGCGGGGACCAGGCGGCGAGGAAGATGATGTCGGCGGAGTCGTAGACCGGGACGGTCTTCCAGCTGACGGTCAGGAGGAGGGCGGCGGAGAGCAGGGCGCCGATGACGGCGGCGACCCGCTGCCAGAGTCCGAAGACGGTGAGGACGCCGACGACGACCTGGAGGAAGGCGACGGTCAGTCCGGCGCCGACGGGGTGCTGGAGGGCGAAGTCGCGCAGCGGCTCGGCGAGCGCCCAGGGGTGCAGCGAGTTGAGCCACTTGACCATGGAGCCGCGTTCGCCGCCGTCGAAGTAGACGGGGTCGCAGAGCTTGCCCATGCCGGCGTAGATGGAGATGAAGCCGAGGAAGACGCGGAGCGGGAGGAGTACGACGCCGAGGTTCATCCGGCGCCCGGGGTAGTAGGCGTGCCGGACGGGGTCGGCGCCGTGGCGGTTCGGTCGGGTGCGGTCGTCGTCCCCGGTGGCCATGTCGTCCCCGGCGTGCATGTGGTCGTACGTCACCTCCGCCGGGAGGTCGTACGCGCCTTCGGCCCGCCGCATGGGCGGCAGGAGCGGGGGCGGCCCGTCGGGGAAGACGGGGGTCTCCATGGTGTCGTCGATGCGCGGGATGGCCTGGGTGATCCCCGCGTCCAGCGGTTCCAGCGTCGAGACGGAGGACTCGCGTACGGCCTGGAGCAGTCCAGTGGCGCCGGGCGCGGACTTTCCGGTCCAGACGACGGGTCGGCGGCGGCCCGCGGCCGTACCCGCCGATGCCCCCATGGCGGAGAGCCGGGGGGCGGCGGCGGCGAACTTCGGCTGCTGGGCAGGCGCGAGCCGCACACGGAAGCTGGCGTGGTTCACGATGACCTGCGCGGGGTCGGAATCCACTTTGACCATGCTCAACGCGGGCTGATCGTCGAACCCCGGCCGGGGCGTTCTGGTGTCCACACTCATCTAACCGAGTGACGCGGGGTTAGGACACTGCCTTGACGGGCGGGAAATGTCCGAGGCCCGTCAAGATCAATGTCACGGGGTGGGCAGCCGGGGCGTCCGATACCTCATGATGCGCCGTCAGTTGACTTTACAATCGCGGGACGCCAGTCGAGGGGAGCGACATCATGGCCAGTCCCATTCAGCACGGTCGGAACGTTCAGCCCGGTCCGTCGGCACCACCGCAGGTCCCGCAGCAGCGGGCATCCGGCGAGGCCCCCTTACCGGGAACCGCGCCCGCACCTGACACGCCGGACGCGCCTCCCGTGGCGGAACCGGCGCGGCGGTCGAACCAGCTCGTCTTCTCCGACCTGACGCACTACCCGGTCATGGCCCAGGCCCTCGACGATCAGTGGCTGCCGGCGGAGCTGGCCGCGGGTCGGCAGGAGCCGGGCGCGCCGCGGAGGGTGCCCGGAGGGGTGGCGGCGGCCTCCGCCGAGCTGCGGCGCTCGCTCGTCAACAGCGGGACGCTGGTGGTCAATCGGGCCTTCTTCGTGAACAACGAGGCGCTGTACTCGAATTTCGTCCCGCAGGCGGAGGCGGGTGAGCGCAAGGCGTTCGCGCAGCTGCTGAACGACCGTGTGATCGTCCCGTACCTGTACAAGGAGCGGGACGGCACCGAGGACTTTCCCTTCACGCACGACGCGGTCGCCGGGCGTGCCTGGCGGCGGCTGGTCTCGGAGGAGTCCGACCCGGCGTTCGTGCGTCTGGACTGGGACGAGGAGGCGAACCGGGCCGGCGCCGACCGCATAGGCCAGCGCTTCACGCGGCAGCTGGCCGGGCTGCGGTGGCTGCGCGCCCCGCAGCTCGCGAAGGACCTCGGTATTCCGGAGGAGCTGGCGCACGCGATGGGCGAGGGGATCCTGAAGGAGATCCTCGTCTGGGCGGCCTCCCAGGACCGGACGAGCAACATCAGCCGGAGCGCTCTCTACGAGCAGTTCCTCACCCGCCCCGGTACGGCCCCGCACGAGAACCTGCTGCGGGACGGCGACGAGATCGTGCCGACGAAGCAGCTGATCGATCTCATGTACAACCTGGGGGTGCCGGACGCAAGCGGGCTGGTCGCGGCGACGCCGCCGGGCTCTCCTCCGCGCCGCACGCTTCAGGAGGAGGTCTCGCCCGACGCCCAGGCGCAGGATCCGGAGGCGGTCGGCCGGCTGGTGCGGAATCTGGTCGCGGATTCGCTGCACCGGGCGGTGGACGGTCCGAACTCGTACGCCGGTCTGACGCTCGCCGACATCATCGGTCTGCGCGAGACCGGTGAGTGGCAGGCGTATGTGGCGTCGTTGGAAGCGTTCATCCACGGCAGCTTCCGGGACGGGCGGATTCCGGATTCGGAGGAGTTCTCGGAGCGGACCGCGACGATCGCCCGGAACCACGCGCGGATGCTGAAGGCGGCGCGGGCGGCCAGCAGTTCGCGGCAGGGGTTCGCCCGGGAGATCACCACGTTGCTGGTGCTCGAGTCGGGTGGGGTGGCGCTTCAGGTGGCGAGTGGTGAGGAGGTGTCGCTGCTCGCCGGTTCGCTGCAGATGCTGACGGCGGTGGGCGGGGCGCTGAGTGTCCGTCTGGAGTTCTGGGACCGGGGTGCCCGGGACCGCCGGGCCGGCCTGGGGCACTCGCTGACATTGCCGACGCTTCGGCTGGGCAACCTGAAGAAGGACTGGGAGGCCATCCTGGGCGCGTACGGCGGTCGTGTCGTCGAGACGGGGCGGGCGCCCGGCGGGAACGGGCAGGCCGACCAGCAGGGGCGGCACGGCTAGGGCGTGGCTTCCGGATCAGCCCGGCAAGATCCGGAGGACAGGCCCTGGGACGTGGCCGGTGGAGCGGGCCGGGCGTGGAGGGGAAGACCATGAGCAGGGAGCCGGTGCGGCGGTACGAGCTGCTGCGCAGCGAGCGGCCGGAGCTGTTCCGGAATGACCCGGGCGGCATCGAGATCCTCACGGACCCGGCGGCCGTCGAGGCCGCGGGCGGGGTGCTGTACCAGGACCCGTACGTGATTTTCGTACGGGACGCCGTGCGCTTCCCCGACGGCCGCACCGGTACGTACATCCGCTCGCTGAGCCCTGCCGCCGAGCCGGGCTGTGTGATCCTGCCGCTCCTGGGCGACGGGATGGTGCTGATCGAGCATTACCGGCATGCCACCCGGTCGTGGCAGTGGGAGATTCCGCGCGGCTTCGGCACTCGGGGTCTGACGGGCGAGGCGAACGCCGCGAAGGAGCTCGAGGAGGAGATCGGGGCGCGGGTGCGGGAGCTGATCCCGCTCGGGTCCCTGCATCCCGATTCGGGGGTGACGGGCGATCGGGTGCTGCTGTTCGCGGCCCGGATCGACGCGGTGGGGCGTCTGGGGGTGGGCGAGGGGATCCGCAGCTCGCTGACGGTGACGTTCGCGGAGGCGGAGTCCATGATCGCCGACGGGCGGATCACGGACGGCTTCACCATCGCCACCATGACGCGCGCCCGCCTGGCAGGCCTGACGGCCTGAGGCGGGCGCGGGTGCGGTTGCCGGTGGGGGCGGCTCAGCCCTGGCGGCGGCGGGCGACCTCGTAGAGGACGATGCCCGCGGCGACGCCGGCGTTCAGCGACTCGGCGCCACCGGGCATCGAGATGCGGACGCGGTAGTCGCAGGTCTCGCCGACGAGGCGGCCGAGGCCCTTGCCCTCGCTGCCGATGACGATGACGACCGGGCCGTCGAGGGCCTCCAGGTCCTCCACGGTGTGCTCGCCGTCGGCGGCGAGGCCGACGACCGTGAGGCCCTCCTTCTGGAAGCCCTCCAGGGCCCGGGTCAGGTTGGTGACGCGGGAGACCGGGGTGCGGGCGGCGGTGCCGGCCGAGGACTTCCAGGCGCCGGCGGTCATGCCGGCCGCGCGGCGCTCGGGGACGACGACGCCGTGGCCGCCGAAGGCGGAGACGGAGCGGACGATCGCGCCGAGGTTGCGGGGGTCGGTGACGCCGTCGAGGGCGACGATCAGCGGGTCCTCGTGGGCGTCGTAGGCGGCCGCGGTGAGGTCCTCGGGGTGCGCGTACTCGTACGGCGGGACCTGGAGGACGAGGCCCTGGTGGTTCAGGCCGTTCGTCATCCGGTCGAGCTCCTGGCGCGGGGCCTCCATCAGGTTGATGTTGCCGCGGTCGCCGGCGAGCTTGAGGACGTCGCGGACGCGCTCGTCGTTGTCGATGAACTGCTGGACGTACAGCGTGGTCGCGGGGACGCCGTCGCGCAGCGCCTCGAAGACCGGGTTGCGGCCGACGACCATCTCCGAGGTGCCCTTGGGGCCACCGCGGCGCGGGGCGGGGCGGCGGGCGGCTGCCTGCTTGGCCTGGGCGTTGGCGATGCGGTTCTTCTTGTGGCCCTTGCGGGCGGAGGCGGGCGGCGTGGGGCCCTTGCCCTCGAGGCCCTTGCGCCGCTGGCCACCGCTGCCGACCGTCGCGCCCTTCTTGTTGGACGTGCGGCGGTTCCTGCGCTGGCTGTTCCCGGCCATGACTACCTAATCCTCGGTGTTGCGTACGTAGGTCTGTAAGTGAAGTGTGCCGCCCGGCTCCCCGAGCGGCACATCATCAGCGGTTGCCCAGCGTCCAGCGGGGGCCGTCGGGGCTGTCCTCGATGGCGAGGCCGGACTGGCCGAGCTGATCGCGGATGGCGTCCGCGGTCGCCCAGTCCTTGCGCTCGCGTGCCGACTCGCGCTGCTGGAGCACGAGCCGTACGAGGGTGTCGACGACGCCGTGGAGCTCCTCGCCGCGGTCGGTCTCCTCGGCCCAGTGCGGGTCGAGGGGGTCCAGGCCGAGGACGCCGAGCATGGCCCGGACCTCGGCGAGGCGGGCGATGGCCTCGTCCTTGTCGTCCGCGGCGAGCGCGCTGTTGCCCTGGCGGACGGTGGTGTGGATGATCGCGAGCGCCTGCGGGACGCCCAGGTCGTCGTCCATGGCCTCGGCGAAGGCCGGCGGCACCTCGGGGGCGGGCGGGACGGTCTTGCCCGCCTTCTCGGTGACGCGCTGGACGAAGCCCTCGATCCGCGCGAACGCGGACTCGGCCTCGCGCAGGGACTCCTCGCTGTACTCGATCATCGAGCGGTAGTGCGGGGTGCCCAGGTAGTAGCGCAGGACGATGGGTCGCCAGTTCTTCACCATCTCGGAGACGAGCACCGAGTTGCCGAGCGACTTCGACATCTTCTCGCCGCTCATGGTGACCCAGGCGTTGTGCACCCAGTACGAGGCGAAGTCGTCGCCGAAGGCCTTGGCCTGGGCGATCTCGTTCTCGTGGTGGGGGAAGATCAGGTCGAGGCCGCCGCCGTGGATGTCGAAGGCGGAGCCCAGGTACTTGTGCGCCATGGCCGAGCACTCCAGGTGCCAGCCGGGGCGGCCGCGGCCCCACGGGGTCTCCCAGTCGGGCTCGCCGGGCTTGGTGGCCTTCCACATGGCGAAGTCGCGCGGGTCGCGCTTGCCGGTGATGCCTTCCTCGGCGGGCTGGCGCAGGTCGTCGATGTCCTGGTTGGACAGCTGCAGATAGCCCGGGAAGGAGCGGACGTCGAAGTAGACGCTGCCGTCGGCCTCGTAGGCGTGTCCGCGCTCGATGAGGCCGCGCATCATCTCGACCATCTCGGTGACGTGGCCGGTGGCGCGGGGCTCGTAGGTGGGCGGGAGGCAACCGAGCGCGTCGTAGCCGGAGTTGAAGGCGCGCTCGTTCTCGTAGCCGATGGACCACCAGGGGCGCTTCTGGTCGGCGCCCTTGGCGATGATCTTGTCGTCGATGTCGGTGACGTTGCGGATGAACGTGACGTCGTAGCCGCGGTACTCGAACCAGCGGCGCATGATGTCGAAGTTCAGCCCCGAGCGGATGTGACCGATGTGCGGGGCTGCCTGGACGGTGGCGCCACAGAGGTAGATCGAGACACAGCCCGGTGTGAGCGGGGTGAAGTCACGGATCTGCCGGGCGCTGGTGTCGTACAGGCGAATAGTCACCACTCCAGGGTAGTGGGCGTGTGGTAGTGCCCCGCGCACGATTCGGGGACGCGCCTCAGGTTTGTGGCCGCGCGGGTTCGTTCCGTCGGATCACCAGTGCGGTGGCGATGGCGGCGAGGCCCTCCGCGCGGCCGGTGAGGCCGAGTCCGTCCGTCGTCGTGCCGGAGACGGAGACGGGGGCTCCGACCGCCTCGCTCAGCGCCTTCTGGGCTTCGTCGCGGCGCTTGCCGACCTTCGGGCGGACGCCGATGACCTGGACGGCGACGTTGCCGATCTCGTAGCCCTCGGCGCGGACGATGCGGGCGGCCTCGGTGAGGAGGGTGACGCCGGAGGCGCCGGACCACTCGGGGCGGGAGGTGCCGAAGTGGGCGCCGAGGTCGCCGATGCCGGCGGCGGAGAAGAGTGCGTCGCAGGCGGCGTGGGCGGCGACGTCGCCGTCGGAGTGCCCGGCCAGTCCGTACTCCTCCTCTTCCCAGAGGAGGCCGGCGCACCAGAGCTCGCGGCCCTTCTCGAAGGCGTGCACGTCGGTGCCGATGCCGGTGCGGGGCATGTTCAGGGGCTCAGAAGCCATCGTTGGCCCTCCTGCGGGCGAGTACGGCCTCGGCCAGTACGAGATCGAGCGGGCGGGTCACCTTGAACGCCTCTTCGTGGCCGGGTACGACCACGACGGGGGCGCCGAGCTTCTCGACCATGCCGGCGTCGTCCGTGGCGCCGTCACCGGTGAGGGCGACGGTCGCGTGCGCGTTGACGAGGGTCTCGTAGTCGAAGCCCTGCGGGGTCTGGACGGCGCGGAGGCGGGAGCGCTCGGGGGTGGCGACGACGCTCTCGGGGTCGCCCTTCGTCTCCGCGGGCTCGACCTCCTTGACGGTGTCGGCGACCGGGAGGGCGGGGACAACGGCGACGGCGCCGTCCCGGACCGCCTCGATGACGGCGTCGACGGTGTCGACGGGGACGAGCGGGCGGGCCGCGTCGTGCACGAGGACGGTGCTGACGCCCTCGGGCAGCGCTTCGAGACCGAGGCGTACGGACTCCTGGCGGGTGTCCCCGCCGGGGACGACCAGGTAGTCGGTCCGCTCGGGCAGCGCGTGGGCGTCGAGGAGGTTCTTGACCTCGGTGGCGCCGTCGGAGGGGGCGACCACGACGACGAGGGAGACGGCGCGGGAGGCTGCCATCGCCCTGACGGCGTGGATGAGCATGGGGGTGCCGTTCAGCGCGCGGAGCGCCTTGGGGGCGCCCGGGCCGAGCCGTACGCCCCGGCCCGCCGCGGGGATCACAGCGGCGGTGCGCGCGGGACGCGTTTCGTCTGTCATCGGTTGCACTCCGGCAGGTTTGTTTCCTCGGCCGACATGGGTATGGCCTCACCGTGCTGGACGCGACGCCTTGACCGGGCCCTTTCCGTGACGACGGTCGGGGCGTACCGCGCGGCACAGGGGATGTGGCACGGGAGGACGCGAGGGAGGCGGTTGTAGCAGCGCCGTGGACGACTGGGTCGCGACGCGGCGAACGTCCGGCGACGGATGCCGACGGACATCGGTGCGGTGGATGTGTCGCGAGGACGCGAACATGCCGCAGCGCCCGGCGACAGCACTGTGAGGTTCACAGCACGTCAACGGGCACCGCGGCATCGCTTCATTCAGGACGCGAGGACCTCGTCGAGGAGAGCCTCGGCCTTGTCCTCGTTCGTGTTCTCCGCGAGGGCCAGCTCGCTCACCAGGATCTGCCGAGCCTTGGCGAGCATGCGCTTCTCACCTGCGGAAAGTCCGCGCTCGCGCTCCCGGCGCCACAGGTCGCGGACTACTTCGGCGACCTTGATGACATCGCCGGAGGCGAGCTTCTCGAGATTTGCCTTGTAGCGCCGGGACCAGTTGGTCGGCTCTTCGGCGTACGGTGCACGCAGCACCTCGAAGACCCGGTCCAGCCCGTCCTGACCGACCACATCGCGAACACCGACGAACTCCGCGTTGTCCGCCGGTACACGAACCGTCAGGTCGCCCTGGGCGACCTTGAGCACCAAGTAGGTCTTGTCCACGCCTTTGATCTGGCGAGTTTCGATGGCCTCGATCAGCGCGGCCCCGTGATGGGGATAGACCACGGTGTCGCCAACCTTGAACGTCATGTGACAGGTACCCCTTCCGTGGCTATCCAGGGTAACACGGATACGGCTTCTTCTGAATGGCGTTTTCGCAGGTCAGGGCATATCTCGGGGCTTGACAACAGCAACGCGAACGTGCTGCGGAGGGCTTGCGGAAGGCGGTATTCGCAGGTCGGAGCCGCTGCGCGGACGGAGAGAAACGCGCACGTTACACCCGTCCGGAGCGCTCCGATGGAGGAGCGATGTCCCGTTTTGCCGGGTTCGCGTCGGGCATCTTCATGTACTCCGTTCGAGGATCGGCCACCCGTACGGATGCTTCCCGGACCGAATCCCGAATTGATCACCCGGAGACCGGAGCGGGTTTTTCCGCGAGCCGGGTGGAGGAATGCGCGGACGGCCGTCGAATTGATCAAGGCTGTTATGTGAACGGCGGGTCAATGCGGCGTGATCCGGCCATCACGGCGAGTGCCGGGAGGGCCCGGGAGCGCGAAGGGGCGGGTCGGGTGCGGGACGGAGAGTGCGGCTCGGTAACCTAAGCGCGCTGACGCACCTTTAGCTCGTCCTTAGCCGGTTGGTCCTGAGCTCGACCCCAGCCGGCCGCCCTTAGCCCGTCCGTACGTCCTAGGAGTTGCCGCCGCCGTGAGCCGCAGCCTTCGACGCGGCGCCCTCGCCGCCACCGCCATCGTGTTCTCGATCGCCTCGCTGTCCGCCTGTGGCGCGGGCAATGACGCGCAGACGCTCGGCGTGCGGCCGGACAACGCCGCCGTCACCGTGGACGATGTCAAGATCCAGAACGCGCTCGTGATCACCCAGCCCACCGCCGGTGCCGCGGGTCCGGCCGTCGTCTCGGCGACGGTCTTCAACAACGGCAGCGCGCCGCAGACGCTCGACTCGATCACCCTGGCGGGCGCCTCCTCGCCGGTGAAGCTCAAGGCGGCCGAGGGCACGGGTCCGATCACCGTCCCCGCGGGCGGCTCGGTCGTCATCGGCGGCGAGGGCAACGCCTCCGCCACGATCGAGAACGGCCGCGAGGCCGTGAAGGACGGCGGGGTCCAGGAGCTCGTCTTCAAGCTGAGCCAGACCGGCGACGTGAGCCTGCAGGCGTTCGTCGTCCCGGCGAACAGCTACTTCAAGGAGTACGGCCCGACCGTGATCCCGCAGCCTCCGACCGCCTCTCCGACGGCGACCGCGACGGCGACGCCGGGCCACGGCGGCGAGGCGAGCCACGGGGCCACCCCGTCGGGCGAGGCCAGCCCCACGGCCGGCCACTGACGCACGCGCACACGTACGCGCACACGCGTACGAAGGGGCGCCCCCACCGGATCACTCCGGCGGGGGCGCCCCTTCGTATCCGTACGGGGTCACATCCGTACGGATCACCGCGTACGGTTTACGGCTCGAACTTGTAGCCCAGGCCCCGGACCGTCACCAGGTAGCGGGGCGCGCCCGGGTCCGGCTCGATCTTCGCCCGCAGGCGCTTGACGTGGACGTCGAGGGTCTTGGTGTCGCCGACGTAGTCCGCGCCCCAGACACGGTCGATCAGCTGCATGCGGGTCAGGACGCGGCCCGCGTTCCGCAGCAGCATCTCCAGGAGGTCGAACTCCTTCAGCGGGAGGTCGACCTTGCCGCCGGAGACCGTGACGACGTGGCGGTCCACGTCCATGCGGACCGGGCCGGCCTCCAGGGCCGCGGGCGTGACCTCCTCCGGCTCGCCGCGGCGGCGCAGGACCGCGCGGATGCGGGCGACCAGCTCCCGCGAGGAGAAGGGCTTCGTCACGTAGTCGTCGGCTCCTATTTCCAGGCCGACCACCTTGTCGATCTCGCTGTCCTTGGCGGTCACCATGATGACCGGGACGTTCGAGCGGCCGCGCAGCTGGCGGCACACCTCGGTGCCGGGCAGCCCGGGCAGCATCAGGTCGAGGAGGACGAGATCCGCTCCGTTGCGCTCGAACTCGTCGAGACCGTCGGGCCCGGTCGCGGCGACCGCGACCTCGAAGCCTTCCTTGCGGAGCATGTACGACAGGGCGTCGCTGAAGGATTCCTCATCCTCGACGACGAGCACTCGGGTCACGGAAGGACCTCCGGGGCAGGGAGCGGTTCGGTCATGAGATCGGGGGTGGGGGAGGCGGAGGCGGATGATCGGCGGTCCCGTACGGCGCCCGCCTCGGGCAGCCGCAGGGTGAAGGTGGAGCCCTGGCCTTCGGTGCTCCAGACCGTGACCTCTCCGCCGTGCGAGGCGGCCACGTGCTTGACGATGGCCAGGCCGAGCCCCGTGCCTCCGGTGGCGCGGGAGCGGGCCGGGTCGACGCGGTAGAAGCGCTCGAAGATGCGCTCCTTGTCCTTGTCGGGGATGCCGATGCCCTGGTCGGTGACGGCTATCTCGATGAGGTCGCCGCCGGGGGCGGCCACGCGGCGGGCGGCGATGCCCACCCTCGTACGGGCCGGGGAGTAGTTGACGGCGTTCTCGACGAGGTTGCCGAGAGCGGCGGCGAGCTGACCGCGGCTGCCCCAGACGTGCAGGTCGGTGGTGCCTCCGGAGACCATGGTGATCTGCTTGGTCGAGGCGGTGTGCCGGGAGCGGTCGATGGCCTCGGCGACCAGTTCGTCCACCCGTACGGGCTCGGAGTCCTCCAGCGGGTCGTCGTTCTGCACCCGGGAGAGGTCGATGAGTTCCTGTACGAGATTGGTCAGGCGGGTCGCCTCGATCTGCATGCGGCCGGCGAAGCGGGTGACCGCCTCGGGGTCGTCCGAGGCGTCCATGACGGCCTCGGAGAGCAGGGAGAGCGCACCTGTCGGAGTCTTGAGCTCATGACTCACGTTGGCGACGAAGTCGCGCCGTACCGCTTCGATACGGCGGGCCTCGGTCAGGTCCTCGACCAGGAGCAGCACCAGGCGGGAGCCGAGCGGTGCCACGCGGGCCGAGACGGCGAGGGCCTCGCCGCGTCCGGTGCCGCGCCGGGGCAGATCGAGCTCGACCTGCCTTATCTCCCCGTCGCGGCGGGTGTCGCGGGCCATGTTGAGCATGGGCTCGACGGCCAGCTTTCCGCCGCGGACCAGGCCGAGGGCGTACGCCGCCGAGCTGGCCTTGACCACGGAGTCGCTCTCGTCGAGGACGACTGCGGAGGAGCGCAGCACGGACAGCACGGTGTCCACGCCGGGCGGGAGCACGGCGTCGGTGTGCAGGGAGGTTCGGGTGGGTCGCGCCTGGTCGCGTTCGCTCCAGCGGAACGCCAGCATGGCGATCACGCCGGTGCACACCCCGGCGATCGCGGCCAATGCGGCGACCGCCGCGTTCACGTCCATGCCATCCAGGTTATGCGGGGTCCCGGACACTCTCCCAGCCGTCCGAGTGGCTGCTCGAACAGTCGTCGCCCAGAGTTCACCGTGGGGACGGTGGTGGTTCATTTGGGCTGTTCGGGACGGCGGCGCGCGTCGCCCAGAGTTCACCGAGGGGAAAGGGCTGATTCATTTGGGGTGGAGCCGCCCGACTTGTAGGGGCCCGAACGTGGGAGCGTGGGGGTCCGAGCCCCACCCGGACCCCGGACGCTTGTGAGAGAGGGACATCGATGCGGGACGCGTACCACGAGGAACTGGACTCGATCGGAGAGGGCCTGGTCGAGATGGCCCGCCTTGTCGGGTCGGCGGTCGGGCGCGCCACGACGGCGATGCTCGACGCCGATCTGAAGCTCGCGGAGAGCGTGATCGCGGCGGACCAGAAGGTCGACGATCTGCAGCACGACCTGGAGGCCCGGGCGATAGCGCTGCTCGCGCGGCAGCAGCCGGTGGCGACGGATCTGCGGATCGTGGTGACCTCGCTGCGGATGAGCGCGGATCTGGAGCGGTCGGGCGACCTGGCGCAGCACGTGGCGAAGCTGGCGCGGCTGCGGTTCCCGGACACGGCGGTGCCGCGTGACCTGCACGCGACGATCCTGGAGATGGGTCAGCTGGCGCAGCGCCTGATGGCGAAGGCGGCGGAGGTCATCATCACGAAGGACGTCGACCTGGCGCTCCAGCTGGAGCAGGACGACGACGAGATGGACCTGCTGCACCGGACGCTGTTCCAGCACCTGATGGACGACCGCTGGAAGCACGGCATCGAGACGGCGGTCGACGTGACGCTGCTCGGCCGGTACTACGAGCGGTTCGCGGACCACGCGGTGTCGGTGGCGAAGCGCGTCGTGTACCTGGTGACGGGCGAGCACGCGGACGAGCTGCAGCAGGCGGACGCTCCGGTCGAGGGCGCGTAGCCGCCGGGGGCGGCGTTCGCACTTCTGTGCGCCGTTGATGCGCCCGGTGGGGTGGGCATGGAATGGGGAGAGGCGACGTACGCCTTCGAGGAGGGACTCCATGGCCGAATCCGCCACCACCGATCCCCAGCCCCTGCAGGAGACGCCGCGTGACGCGGTCTTCCTGCCCGTCCTCGGCGCCTGCGGGTGCGGCTCGGGCTGCGGCT
This sequence comes from Streptomyces sp. NPDC046712, assembly GCF_040645695.1. Lineage (NCBI taxonomy): Bacteria > Bacillati > Actinomycetota > Actinomycetes > Kitasatosporales > Streptomycetaceae > Streptomyces > Streptomyces sp. NPDC046712. Next base: position 104,225 of record NZ_JBEYYW010000017.1, read on the forward strand.
GCGGCTGCCAGTCCGGCGGGCCGTGCCAGTGCGGGGGCTGCTCGGGCTAGGCGCGTACGACGAGGTGGCCCCGCCCGGGTTCCGGGCGGGGCCACGTCGCGTCGCGTCACACGTCGAGCACGCCGACGGTCTGGTGGCCCGTGGTCTCGCCGGTCGTGCGGAAGCCCTGCTTGAGGTAGAAGTCCCCGGGCCCGTTCTCGCCCGGCTCCCACGACACGTACATCAGGCGACTGTCGCCGCGCCGCCGTATCTCCTCGCGGACGGCCTCGACGGCGAAGCGCCCGTACCCCTTGCCCTGGTGGCCGGCGGAGATGTTGAGCCGCCACAGCCCGCTGCGCCGGTCCTCGGGGTCCTTCTCCGGGTTCCACCGGATGTCCAGGAAGGCCATCAGGAAGCCCACGAGCTCGTCCCCGTCGAAGATCAGCCGCGGCCAGGCGGTGTCGCCGAAGGCGTACGCCTCCGCCAGCGAGGTCGCGACCGGCGCGACGTTCTTCTCCTGCTCGGGCCGGACGCGCAGCTCCAGGGCGGCGTCCACGTTCTCGGGGGTGATCTTCTCCAGACGGAGCGCAGAGGTCATGATCGGACCCTACCGACGGGTCATCAGGGTGGTCGCGGCATTTTCGGCGGACCAGGACAAGCCCCCTGCCCTGGTCCACTCCCGCGGACAGAACCCTGACCGTGACGGCCGAGGCGGCGTCACTTCCGCCGCTTGCCCGCCCTGGCCTCGCGCTCGGCCTCCTTGCGCCGCTGGACGGTGTAGGAGGACCAGTCACCCCGATGGCGATCGCACCGCGACGCGCCGATCATGGCGAGGCGCTGACACCGGGTGCCCTTCTGCGTTGTCGCTCCACACCTGGACTGCGTACGAGCCACGATTCCCACCCCTGGTCTCGGCTGACGTGCAGACCGGTCCAGGGTCGCCAGGAGGACCCCCGAGCGGAAGGCGCACGCCCCTCCGGAAGGGTGCACACCGGCTTTCCCCGGATGCGTCGGGGCGCACGCCGTTCCCCGCCTGCCGCTGCCCGGCGCCGGGTCCGAGGCGTGTCACGACATGACTGCTCCGACCTACGCGATTCGACAATCGCCGCGAGCATATGCGCCAACATTTCGTGACTATGCGTTACGATCCCACTACTGTCCGTCACTTTCGAAAGGATGCCCCATGGCCATGTCAATCGATGAAGCCCGCGACCTCAAGAGGACCCGCAGCAAGGAGAAGGCCGCAGCCGCGGGCACGGTGTGGGTGGCGGTCACCGGCTTCCCCAGCTGGCAGGACGCCGTTGACTACGCCAACACCGAACCGGCCCAGGCTGCGGGTGAGTTCTTCGCCAGCCACAACGGGGATGGAACGGTCGACGGCTCGTACTTCCTCTGACGAGCCGTCGCAGTTCAGAGCGCCGCCGACCCCGGGGGGCCGGCGGCGCCCAGGGCAAACGACAGCCCCCGACCTGCCATGTGCGCGGGTCGGGGGCTGATCGCTTTTCCTACTTCTTCTTGCCCTGGTTCTTCACGGCCTCGATCGCCGCCGCCGCCGCGTCCGGGTCCAGGTACGTGCCGCCCGGCTTGAGGGGCTTGAAGTTCTCGTCCAGCTCGTACGCGAGCGGGATGCCCGTCGGGATGTTCAGGCCCGCGATGTCCGCGTCCGAGATGCCGTCCAGGTGCTTGACCAGGGCGCGCAGGCTGTTGCCGTGGGCCGCGATCAGGACCGTGCGGCCGGCCAGGAGGTCCGGGACGATGCCGTCGTACCAGTACGGCAGCATCCGGTCGACGACGTCCTTCAGGCACTCCGTCTGCGGGCGCAGCTCCGGCGGGATGGTGGCGTAGCGCGGGTCCTCGGACTGGGAGAACTCGGTGCCGTCCTCGAGCGCCGGCGGCGGGGTGTCGTACGAGCGGCGCCAGAGCATGAACTGCTCCTCGCCGAACTCCGCGAGCGTCTGCGCCTTGTCCTTGCCCTGGAGCGCACCGTAGTGGCGCTCGTTCAGACGCCAGGAGCGGTGGACCGGGATCCAGTGGCGGTCGGCGGACTCCAGCGCGAGCTGCGCCGTGCGGATGGCGCGCTTCTGGAGGGAGGTGTGCAGTACGTCGGGCAGCAGGCCGGCGTCCTTCAGCAGCTCACCGCCGCGGACCGCCTCCTTCTCGCCCTTCTCGGTGAGGTTGACGTCCACCCAGCCGGTGAACAGGTTCTTCGCGTTCCACTCGCTCTCGCCGTGACGGAGGAGGATCAGCTTGTACGGTGCGTCGGCCATGCGTACGAGATTAATCGACGCCCGACGCTTGACGCTCCCCGTCAATTCGCTGGCGTCCAGGATAAGAGATGCGTAAGTTACGAGGGCCGTTAGAGGGACTTACGCATGCAGGGGGCCGGCCACACATGTCCATCGACTCGCTCAGACGATCAGCCCGTGCGACCGTCTCCGGACTCCCCGGCGGCTTCTGGTGGCTCTGGCTCTCCACCCTCGTCAACCGGACCGGGGCCTTCGTCCTCACCTTCCTGTCCCTGTATCTGACCCAGGAGCTCGGGCACTCGGCCTGGTTCGCCGGACTCGTCGTCGCCCTCCACGGCCTCGGCGGCGTCGCCGGTTCCCCGCTCGGCGGGACGCTCGCCGACAAGTGGGGCCGGCGCCCCACCATGATCACGATGCACCTGATGACGGCCTCCTGCGCCGCCGCCCTCTCCCTGGTCACCACCGCCTGGGGCATCGCCGCCGTCGTCCTGCTGATGGGCGTCTCCATGCAGGCCGTGCGCCCCTCCATCCAGGCCACCATCACCGACATGGTCCCCGAGCACGACCGCCGCAGGGCCTTCGCCCTCAACTACTGGGCCCTCAACCTCGGCTTCGCAGTCGCCGCCCTCGGCGGCGGCGCCGCGATCTTCCTCGGCTACCGGACCCTCTTCCTCGTCGAGGCCGTGGCCACCGTCCTCTGCGCCCTGATCGTCTTCCTGCGGCTGCGCGAGACCCGCCCCGAGGCCCGCCGGAACCCGGAGGGCGAGGTCGTCGAGAAGGACCGCGTCAGCGTCCTCGACGTCCTGCGCGACGCGCCCTTCCGCACCCTCGTCCTCCTCAACCTCCTCGTCTGCCTGGTCTTCACCGCCCCCTGGGTCGGTCTGCCGCTCTCCATGGCGGAGGCGGGCCTCGAGCCCGGGGCGTACGGCGCGGTCATCGCCGTCAACGGTGTGGTGATCGTCGGCTTCCAGCTGCTGGTGAACAAGGTGACCGACAAGCGCTCGCCGGCCATGCTGCTCACCGTCTCGGCGCTGCTCTTCGCCCTCGGCACCGGCGCCACCGCACTGGCCGGCACACCGCTGGTGTTCGCCGCCACGGTGATCGTGTGGACCATCGGCGAGATGGTCCACGTCCCCACCAACGCCGCCGCCACCGCCAAGCTCGCCCCCGAGCACGCGCGCGGCCGCTACCAGGGCGTCATGGGCATGTCCTGGGCACTGTCCGGCTTCCTCGCCCCGATCCTCGCGGGCTGGGTCGTCGACGGCCCGGGCCCGGACGTGCTGTGGATCGCCTGCGGGATCATCGGCTGCATCGCCGCCCTCGGCTACACCACCCGCCTCCGCAAGGCCCTCGACGACGACGAGCCGACCCCCGTCGTCGTGGAGAGCGACGGGCCCAAGCCCGCGGTCAGCGCCTGAGCGTCCGCTGCGCCTCGTACAGGTTCCGGGGGCGGACCGCCCCCGGACTCCCGTACGCCTCCACGCGCGCGTGGAGCTCGCCCGCGAAGTCCGGCACGTCGATCTGGTCGAACTCCCGCACCTCGCTGATGCCGACCGTCGCGCTGTACGGGGCGATCGTGTCGATCTTGACGAGGCCCGCCCGGCCGTTCGTCACCGTCACGTTCCAGTGGGTGAAGCGGGCACCGTACAGCGGTCCGGCCGAGGCGTCACCGCCGTGCCGGCCGTTGTTCTCGACCGTGATCTCCGTCCGTACGTTGGCGAACGGCATCCCCCGGTGAGTGTCGAAGGTGCCCATCTCCATCACCCCGCGCGACCAGACGTTGTAGCTGGACAGTCCCTCCACGTTGATGCCGTGGAGCTGGGTGCCCGCCGGGGCCGGGACCGTACGGGCCGCGATACGGAAGTCCTCGACGAGGTTGTCGTGCGCGCCCTCGCGGCAGAAGTACGGGTGGTGCGCGCCCCTCCCCTCGACCCGGGTGCGCCGCAGCGTGCAGGCGGAGGCGGCGACGAGACCGAAGCCGTTGTCGACATGGCGGACGACGACGTCCTCGGCCCAGCAGTCGTACGCGCACTGGAAGGTGACGCCGTTGTAGCCCTTGTCGAGGAGGTGCGGGGACTGGGGCGTCTCCACCGCTTCGAGGGTGAGGCCCTCGACCCCCGAGTCCGTGAGCGGCTCGGGGAGGGTCGTCAGACGCGGGTCCCACTCCGGGCGTACGTCGAGGGGCAGGGGGCGTTCGAACGTCACCTTGCGGCCCTGCACGGACGTGATCCGGACCGGCCACTCGTACGGGACGTACGAGGTCAGCTTGGTCTTGTCGTCCCAGTGGTACGCCTCCGGGCCCGCACCCCCGCCCGCCATGTGCTCCAGGAGCGTGTGGGCCGCGTCGTCGGCGAGCCGGAGCAGAACCAGCCGACCGCGGTGCAGGGCTGACGGATCGTCGACGGTCACGGACCAGTCGCCGCGCCGCGCGGGGCGGACGGTGGTCAGGGTCTGCCACTCGTCGCGCCTGTTGCCGGTCCAGCCCTCGAAGGGCCAGGCCCGGGCGCGGATCGCGGCGACGAGGGAGGCGTGCCGGGCGTGCGGGGCGAGCCAAATGAGGCCGCCGGCCCAGGACCAGGAGGACTTGTCGCCTCCGTAGCGCGAGCCGTACGGACCGATGAGCTCGGTGAGGTGCTTCGTCGCGAGGAGTCGCGTGCGCCCCGATCCCGCGCCGCGCAGCACCACGCCGCTGTGGCCGATGTGGAGGAAGTCGTCGATGCGGTACGTGCCGGGCGGGACGAGCACCGTGCCGCCGCCGCGCTCCCCCGCCTCGGCGAGGGCCCGGTTGATGGCCGCCGCCGAGTCGGCGGAGCCGTCGTGGGTGGCGCCGTAGGAGAGGACGTTCGCGACGACCGGCGGCCGGGTGGTGAGCGCTGCGCCGCGGCGGGCGCCGGCGCGGCCGACGTAGGGGATCTGGGGGTGGGTGTACGGGGCGTTCGCGTACTCCTCCCAGAGCGAGGCCGACGCCCCTGGCCGGAATCCCGTCGTGGCGGCCACCCCGACCGCCACCGCACCGCCCACGAACTGCCTTCTGCTGATTCCCATGAGCCCGCCTTTCATGGATGTGAACACCATTCAGGTGTGCGACGGCGGCGAGCATGGCACGGCCAGGGCAGGTACGGAAGGGGTGGTGCACGCCTGACGACGGGGGTGTGCCTAGCGCTTCTGGGTCAGATGCGTGAACGCGTCGAGGTTCCGGGTCGACTCGCCGCGCGAGACCCGCCACTCGTACTCGCGCCGGATCGCGCTCGCGAAGCCCAGCTCCAGGAGGGTGTTGAAGGAGCCGTCCGCCGCTTCGAGGACCGACCCGAGGAGCCGGTCCAGCTCCTCCGGGGTGACGGCGGCCAGCGGCAGCTTGCCGGTCAGATAGATGTCACCGAGGCCGTCGACCGCGTAACTCACGCCGTACAACTTGAGATTGCGCTCCAGGAGCCAGCGGTGGACCCCCGCCTCGTTCTCGTCGGGATGGCGGATGACGAAGGCGTTGAGGGAGAGGGAGTGGCGGCCGACGCGCAGCGAGAGGGTCGTGAACAGCTTGCGCGTACCGGGGAGTTTGACGACGTAGGAGCCGGGCTCGGGGGACTCCCACTCCAGCTCCGCGTCCTTGAACGTGTCCTCGATGACCCGCCGTACATCCTCAGCCATGGTGCGAGCGTACGCGACGGCGGTGATCGTGCATCGCCGCCGTGTACACGTCCGCCGTGCCGGAGGCCGCCGTGTCCCAGCCGAAGGACTCCGCGTGCCGGGCCGCCGCCGCGCCCATACGGGCGGACAGCCCCGGGTCGGCGACGAACCGCCCGAGTGCGCGGGCGTAGTCGGCCGGGTCGTGCCCCTGGACCAGGAATCCGGTGACGTCGTCCCGTACCGCGACCGGGAGCCCGCCCACCGCGGCCGCGACGACCGGGGTGCCGGCCGCCTGCGCCTCGATGGCGACGAGCCCGAACGACTCGCTGTACGAGGGCATGACCAGCACCGATGCCGCCCGGAACCAGTCCGCGAGGCGGTCCTGGCCGACCGGCGGGTGGAAGCGGACGACGTCCGCGATGCCCAGCCGGGCGGCGAGCTTCTGCAGCCCCTCCGGCTTGGCCAGGCCGCTGCCGCTGGGCCCGCCGACGACCGGCACGAGCATGCGCGAGCGCAGCGACGGGTCCTGCTCCAGGAGCCGGGCCGCGGCCCGCAGCAGGATGTCGGGGGCCTTCAGCGGCTGGATGCGGCCCGCGAAGACGGGGATGAAGGCGTCGGCCGGCAGCCCGAGGCGGGCCCTCGCGGCCGCCCGGCCGTCGGCCGGGCGGAAGTGGTCGAGGTTGACCCCCGGGTGGACGACGGCGACCTTGCCGGGCTCCGCCTCGTAGAAGCGGACGAGTTCGTCGGCCTCCTCGGCCGTGTTGGCGATCAGCCGGTCGGCGGCGCGGACGATCTGCGTCTCGCCGATCACCCGGGCCGCGGGCTCGGGGGTGTCGCCCTCCGCGAGCGCCGCGTTCTTGACCTTGGCCATCGTGTGCATGGCGTGCACGAGCGGGACGCCCCACCGCTCGGCGGCGAGCCAGCCGACGTGGCCGGAGAGCCAGTAGTGGGAGTGGACCAGGTCGTAGTGGCCGGGACGGTGGCCCGCCCATGCCTGCATCACGCCGTGGGTGAAGGCGCAGAGCTGGGCGGGCAGCTCCTCCTTGGCCAGGCCCTCGTAGGGGCCGGCGTCCACGTGCCGGACCAGCACGCCCGGCGCGAGCTCGACGACCGGGGCGAGACCGCCGGTGGTGGCCCGGGTGAAGATCTCGACCTCGATGTTGATCGCGGCCAGCCGCTTGGCCAGCTCCACGATGTAGACGTTCATGCCGCCGGCGTCGCCGGTGCCCGGCTGATGGAGGGGCGAGGTGTGGACGCTGAGCATGGCCACCCGGCGCGGGCTCCGGTGACGTCCGGGGAGCCGGAGCCTGGGCGGCGTCGCCAGGGAGCCGGCGAGCCGGGACACGTACTGGCTCACGTCGACGGTCCTTCCGCTGAGTGGGGGCGTAGCGGGCACTGCGGGCTGTGCAGGTACTGCGGGTATTGCTGACACTGCGGGTGCTGCGGGTACTGCGGGCACGGCAAAGGGGACAGCGCACGGCGCCCTCCAAGCGGCACAACACCGGAATGGCGCCATCCATTTCCGTTTTGCCAATTCATTGCCACCTCGCACGGCGCGTACCCTCGTGCCATGGCCCCGCGCACCACCCGTCCTGCCGCGATCCGTCCTGTCGGCACGGCGACCCGCGGGACCACCAACCCGAACCGGCTGCGCCGCATGGACCGCTGGATCGCCGCCGTCCACGGACCCGCCCTGCGCCGCTCCGCCGAGCCGCCCGTCGCGGTCGACCTGGGCTACGGAGCCGCTCCCTGGACCGCCGTCGAACTGCTCACCCGGCTGCGCACCGCCGACCCGCGCAGTGAGGTCGTCGGCATCGAGATCGATCCGGCCCGGGTCGCCGCCGCCAGACCGTACGAGCGCGAGGGCCTCACCTTCCTGCACGGCGGCTTCGAGGTCCCGGTGCCGGGCGCGGTCGCGCTGATCCGGGCCGCGAACGTGCTGCGCCAGTACGAGGAGGGCGAGGTGGCCGCGGTGTGGGCGCGGCTGTGCGCCCGGCTCGCGCCCGGGGGGCTGCTGGTGGAGGGGACCTGCGACGAGATCGGGCGGCGCCATGTGTGGGTGGCGCTCGACCGGACCGGGCCGCGGACGGTGACCTTCGCCACCCGGCTCGGCTCGCTGGAGCGGCCCTCGGACCTCGCGGAGCGGCTGCCGAAGGCGCTGATCCACCGCAACGTGCCGGGCGAGCCGGTCCACGCGTTCCTCCGCGACTTCGACCGGGCGTGGGCGGCGGCCGCCCCGTACGCCTCGCTCGGCGCGCGGCAGCGCTGGATCCGGGCCGTACGCGATCTGGCGGCGGACTGGCCGCTGACGGACGGACACCGGCGCTGGCGGCAGGGCGAGGTGACGGTGCGCTGGGAGGCCCTGGCGCCCGCGCCCCGCTGACCCCGCGCCAACTGCCGGTGAATTCACGGTAGGCCGGGAACGCAACTCGCCGATCACTCGTCCCCTCTGGGGGACATCGGCCGACAGGCCCCGGTATCCCCTGTTGCTTTCACGCTTCGCGTGGCACCATCACCAAGGTCACCGCCAAGTTACTGACGGTAAATCAGATATCGGTCGGGACCGTACAAGGGGGAGCTTGTGAACCGACGCCGCTGTGCCACCGCCGCGATCACCGTGGTCTGTGCCCTGACGGTGCTGGCCTCACCCGCCCTCACCCTCCAGGCCTCAGCCGCCCCGCGACCGCCGGCGGCGCCGTCGACCCCGCTGCCGCCCGCCCCTCCGAAGAAGACCCTCGAAGAGGTGCGCAAGGAGATCGACGGCCTGTACCGGCAGGCCGCCGCCGCCACCGACGCGTACAACCTCGCCGAGGAGAAGGCCAAGGAGCAGTCCGCCGAGATCGTGGAGCTGGCCAGGATGATCGTGGCCGGCCGCGAGAAGATCGACGCGCTCAAGGCGCAGGCGGGCGCGGCGGCCCGCGCCCAGTACCGCAACGGCGGGCTGCCCGACGACGCCCAGTTCGTCCTCACCGACGACCCGCAGCTCTTCCTCGACAACGCCGGCCGGCTCCAGGAGGGCCAGAAGGCCACCAAGGACCTGCTGGCCGAAATGGCCAAGACTCAGGCGCAGTTGACCGTCTACGCCAAGGACGCGGGCACCAACTGGACCAAGCTGGAGGCCAACCGCGTCAAGCAGGCCGAGGCGAAGAAGGACATCAACGACAAGATCGCCGCGGCCAAGAAGCTGGAGTCCGAGCTGGAGGCCGAGGAGCGGGAGCGGCTGCTGCGGCTCGAGGAGCAGGAGCAGTACAAGGCGCAGACCGCCTGGCTGAGCACCGGCGTCCTCAAGGGCCTGGACGGCAAGGCGACCGAGCAGGGCAAGCGGGCGGTGGAGTTCGCCACGGCGCAGATCGGCAAGCCGTACGTATGGGGTGCGGAGGGGCCGGGCTCGTTCGACTGCTCGGGGCTGACCCAGCGGGCCTGGGGCGTGGCCGGCCGGTCGATCCCGCGCACCTCGCAGGAGCAGTGGCGGCTGCTGCCGCGCGTGGACATCAAGGATATGCGGCCCGGCGACCTGATCGTCTACTACAAGGACGCGTCACATATCGGGATGTACGTCGGAAACGGGGCGATCGTGCACGCACCGAGGCCGGGGCGGAACGTGACGCTCGCGGGGGCGGGGTCGATGGAGATCCTCGGAGTCGTCCGCCCGGAGTGAGACCGGCCGGAGTGAGACCGGCCGGACCGAGACGCCGCGGAGTGATATCGGCCGCACTGAGACCGGCCGGAGCGAGGCGTTCCGCACCCGCCGCGCGCGTGATGTTCGTCATGGACTCCGGGGCAACAACCTCCCCATGCGCGGCATATGCCAATGGCTCATCGGTGCTCATACCGTGATCACCATTCCGTTGCCCGGCGGGGTACCGCTATGGTCCCGGTCTGGCGGGACGTCGTTCGTCGCCCTGCCGCGCCCTCGGGGGGAGGGAAGGAAACAAGACCGATGCCCGTACCCGTACCGCGACAGAGAAACGACTCTGCTGCGGCGTCAGGCGCTGCCACAGCTGTCACGGCTGCCACAGGCACCGATCTCACCCTCCTGGTCGTCGAGGACGACCCGGCGGGTGCCCTCGCCGTACCCGAAATGCTCGACGCCGACGGAACCCGAGTCCGTATCCGCACCGCCCGGAACCTCACCGAGGCCGAGCGGCTGCTCACCGACGACGTGCACTGCGTCCTGGTCGACCTGGCCCTGCCCGGGCCCCGGGCGGCCGGCGACGACCCCCTCGGGCCCCTGCGGCACGTCCTGCGGCTCGCACCGCGCCACGCCGTCCTGGCCCTCGCGGCCTCGGCCGACGCGGAGCTGGCGGCGGAGGCCGTACGGGTCGGGGCCCAGGACCACCTCTTCCGCGAGGAGCTCGACGGCCGGCTGCTGAGCCGGGCGATCCGGTACGCGGTCGAGCGCAAGCGGGCCGACGCCGTGCAGGTGAAGCTGACCGAGTCCCGGCTACGGGCCCAGGAGAACGCCCGGCTGGAACGCGGACTGCTGCCCACGCCCCTCCTCGAGGGCTCCGACCTGCGGTTCGCGGCCCGCTACCGCCCCGGCCGCTCGCGCGCCCTGCTCGGCGGCGACTTCTACGACACCGTCCGCACGCCGGACGGCACGGTCCACGCCATGATCGGCGACGTCTGCGGGCACGGCCCGGACGAGGCTGCGCTCGGCGTGGAGCTGCGCATCGCGTGGCGGGCACTGACCTTCGCCGGCCTGTGCGGGGACGAGCTGCTCTCGACCATGCAGCAGGTCCTGGAGCACGAGCGGGAGAGCGACGAGATCTTCGCGACGCTCTGCACGGTCGACATCGCCCCGGACGGCCGCCGGGCGGGCCTGTGCCTGGCCGGACACCCCTCCCCGCTGATCGCCCGGCAGGGGCGGGCGGCACGGCTGCTGCCGTACGAGGACGGCGGCCCGGCCCTCGGCCTGCTGCCGCGCGCCCGCTGGCCGCGGCGTCAGGTGGAGCTGGGCGGCTCGTGGAGCCTGCTGATGTACACGGACGGCCTGATCGAGGGCCGCTCGGCGGGTCCGGGTTCGCCGCGGCTCGGCCAGGACGGGATGGTCGAGATGATCAACCGGCAGCTGGCTGAGGGCCTGCGGGGCGAGGAGCTCCTGGAGGCGGCGGTGACGGAGGTGCGGTCGCTGAACGGCGGGGAGCTGACGGACGACGTGGCGGTCCTGGCACTGGAAAGGGCCCGGGGTTAGCCCCCGGGCCCGTTTCCGCGCTCGGTCGGTCAGCGTCCGCCGTTGTACGGACCGTACGGCCCGTCGCTGCTGGAGCCGCCGCGACGGCCGCCGCCCCCACCGGAGACCTGCTTGATGGCGGGCCGGACGTCGACCATGAAGACGATGGCCGCGATGAGTCCGGCGATCTGCAGGAAGAGCATCGGGAGCAGCAGGTTCAGGGCGAGGTTGATGCCCAGGATGATCAGCCAGAACTTCTTGGTCTGCTTGTCGGCCGCGCGGTAGGCGTCCTCGCGTGCCATGACCGCGAAGACGAGCGCGGCGACGGCCATGCCGATGAAGACCAGGCCGATCACCAGCCAGATGATGGAATCGAATCCCGCGCGCAACATGTCTGAACCGCCTCGTGAGTGGGTGGAGCGCCTCGCGGCCAAGGTACCCGGTACAACGCACCGGCCACCCTGATTGGTGCCCCGCCTGGCCCCGCCTTACTTCTCGGTGGCGCCGGCGGTCTTCTTGGCGGGGGCCTTGCGGGGAGCGGGCTTGCGGGCGGCGGGAGCCTTCCTGGCCTCGGGCTCCTCGGCCTTGGGCTCCGCCTTGGCCTCGACCTTGGGCTCCGGCTCGGGCTCGACGACGACGGCGATCTCGGTGATCTCCTCGGCCATCTCACCGCGCCACGCCTTCACGGCCTCCTCGCCGTGCGCGGCGACCTCCTCGTACTTCTCGCGCGCCTTGACCGCGTACTCGGCGGCGACGCCGACGCCCCGCAGGGCCAGGTCCTGGGCGGTCTCGCCGAGCTTCTTCAGGTCGGTGTCGAGGGTGCCGACGACCTCGGCGAACTTCGACTGGACGGTGGCCTGGGCCTCCTTGGCCCGGTCCGCCACCTTCTCCTGCACGGCCTTGGGGTCGGTCTTGCGCACGGCGTCGATCCGCGCGGGCGCCTCGGCGGCGATCTGCTCGATCAGCCCAGGGACCTTCTTGGCCTGCTGGACGGCGAGGTCGGCGGTGCCGGCGGCGAAGTAGAGGGGGGTACGCAGTTCTTCGATGATGGCCATGGGTGTGGTCCTCCCGGATGTGTACGTACTAGCTCGCGGTTCGTTCGGCATCGGGAGCGGTGTCGCCACCGTCGACCGCCTCGGCGGCGTTCTCCTTGCGGAAGGAGTCGTAGATCTGGAGCAGTACCTGCTTCTGCCGCTCGTTGATCGAGGGATCGGCAAGGATGACGGCTCGCGTCTCCAGCTCCTCCCGCTCCTTCTCGTCGAGAATCCCGGCCCGCACGTAGAGAGTCTCGGCGGAGATCCGCAGCGCCTTGGCGACCTGCTGCAGCACCTCGGCGCTGGGCTTGCGCAGCCCCCGCTCGATCTGACTCAGATACGGATTGGACACCCCGGCGGCGTCCGCGAGTTGCCGCAGCGAGAGCTGCGCGGTACGCCGCTGCTCGCGGAGGTACTCGCCGAGATTGCCGACGTTGAGTGATGCCATGCCACGAAGATGCCATCGCCTGCTAACTATTGCAAGCACATGCTTGCAATAGTGTCGTGTCTCACCGGGGCGGCCTCACCGCAGAGTTCGGCGCGGCGCTCCACGCGGGGCTCGACGCGGGTGCCCCATGGCCGAATGTGACAGACAGCCGTCATTGCGGTCACCCGGCGCCGTCGCGACGATGGACGCATGTCCCCTGCACACCGTGTCGTCATCGCGGTCTTCCCGGACGTCGACCTGCTCGACGTCACCGGCCCGGCCGAGGTCTTCGCCCTGGCCAACCGGGAGACCGGGGGCCGGGCGGGCTACGCGGTCCGGCTGGCGGGTCCCGGCACCGGACCGGTCACCACCTCGGCCGGGGTGCGTCTGGTGCCGGACCTGGACTTCGCCGACGTGGGGGCCGCGGTGGACACCCTGCTGGTGCCCGGCGCGGTGGACCTGCGCCCGGACGGTCCGGTGGCCAGGGTCGACGACACGGTGGTGGAGTGGGTGAAGGCCACGGCGCCGCACGCCCGGCGGATCGCCTCGGTGTGCGTGGGCGCGCATCTGCTCGCGGCCGCCGGGCTGCTCGACGGGCGGCGGGCGACCACGCACTGGTCGACCGCGGCGCAGCTCGCGGCCGACCATCCGCGGGTGCGGGTCGACGCCGACCCGATCTTCGTCCGCTCCGGCCGGGTGTGGACCGGGGCGGGCATCAGCACCTGCATGGACCTGGCGCTCGCCCTGGTGGCCGAGGACCACGGCGAGGAGCTGGCGCTTGCCGTGGCCCGGCAGCTGGTGATGTACCTCAGGCGACAGGGCGGCCAGAGTCAGTTCAGCGTGCCGCTGAGCCGGCCGGCGGCGGCCCGCAGGGACATCGACGAGCTGCGCGTGTTCATCACGGAGCACCTCGACGGCGATCTGTCGGCGCCCGCGCTCGCCGGGCGCATGTGTCTGAGCGAGCGTCATTTCGCCCGGGTCTTCCGCCAGGAGACCGGCACCAGCCCGGCCTCCTACGTGGAGGCGGCCCGGGTCGAGGCGGCCCGCCGCCTGCTGGAGACCACCGACCAGCCGCTGGACCGGGTCGCGGCAGCCGTCGGGATGGGCTCGGTGGAGACCCTGCACCGCGCCTTCCGCAAGCAGATCAGCACGACCCCGGCCTCCTACCGCCGCCGCTTCCGCACCACTTCCTGACCTTCTCCGTCACACGAGCGAGCCCTCACCCGTGGCTTCGCCATGCCCGCTCACCATCCGAAAGGAACCTTTTCTCCATGAATGCCTCCGCGACCCTGCGCGACGTCATCGGCCTCGACAACACCGCGCCCAAGCTCGGCGAGTCCACCCTGATCCTGATCGACTTCCAGAACACCTACCGCTCCGGCGTCATGGCCCTCGACGGCGCCGAGCCCGCCCTGGCCGCCGGGGCCCGCCTGCTCGCCGCCGCCCGCGCGGCGGGCACGCCGGTCGTCCACGTCATGGACGCCGGTTACGACATCACCTCCGAACTCGGCGCCATCAGCCCCGAAGTGGCGCCCGCCGACGGCGAACCCGTGGTGGTCAAGCAGGTCCCCAACGCCTTCCACGCCACCGACCTGGAGAAGACGCTGCGCGATCTGGACGCCGGACCCGACCTGGTCCTCGCGGGGTTCATGACCCACATGTGCGTCATGTTCAGCGCTCAGGGCGCCTTCAACCTCGGCTTCCGGCCCACCGTCGTCGCCGAGGCGACCGCCACCCGGGCCCTGCCCGGACCCGACGGCACCACCGTGTCCGCGGCCGCCCTCCAGACGGGCAGCCTGACCACCATCGCCGATCTCTTCGGCATCGTCGTACCGACCGTCGATCACCTCACCGTCGTGTGACCTGAATCACTCCTCGGGGATCGATGTCGCCGATGAGTTCGGAGGGGCCGGGGCGTCTCTATTGACGTACACACCCGGAGCGAAGAAGCGGAGCACGTCATGCGGATCGTCATCAGTGAGTTCATCAGCCTCGACGGCGTCGTGCAGGCCCCCGGCGGCCCGGAGGAGGACACGGACGGCGGCTTCGCGCACGGCGGTTGGACGCACCCCTTCTTCGACCCGGAGGTGGTGGGTGGGGCCTTCGACGACGCCGTGGCCAAGGCGGAGGGCCTGCTCTTCGGTCGGCGTACCTGGCAGACCATGGCCGGGGCGTGGCCCGAGCGGGCCGGCGACCCCTTCGCCGACCGGCTGAACGCCCTGCCGAAGTACGTCGTGTCCCAGACGCTCGGCGAGGACAAGCTCACGTGGAACAACACCACGCTGATCCAGGGCGACGAGGCCGTCGCCCGCATCCGGGAGCTGCACGCGACCGAGGGCGGCGACCTGGTCGTCATGGGGAGCGCCTCGCTCGTACGGACCCTGCTGAGCGAGGACCTGGTCGACGAGCTCCGGCTCATGATCATGCCGGTGCTCCTCGGTGGCGGTAAGTCGATCTTCCCGGCGGACGGCGGGCTGCACACCCTGGAGCTGGTCTCGACCGTCACCAGCGGCGCGGGCGTCAACGTCTGCACCTACCGCCGTCCGGCCACCGAGGGGTAGTCGGTGTAGCCCGTGACGAGGTCGGGGTTGGCCAGGAACGGGCCCTGTCGACCGCTCCCCTGTCGCCCACCAGCCTGTCGTCCTATTCCTGATAATCCGCGACGGATCGACTTTCGTTACCCTGGCAGGCATGACCGCCATGGCGCCCACGCGCACCGAACCGGACCTGTCCTTCCTCCTGGACCACACCAGCCACGTCCTGCGGACGCAGATGAGTGCGGAGCTCGGGGAGATCGGGCTCACCCCGCGGATGCACTGCGTCCTCGTCCACGCCCTGGAGGAGGAGCGCACCCAGGCGCAGCTCGCCGAGATCGGGGACATGGACAAGACCACGATGGTGGTGACCGTCGACGCCCTGGAGAAGGCCGGGCTCGCGGAGCGCAGGCCGTCCAGCACCGACCGGCGGGCGCGGATCATCGCCGTGACCGAGGAGGGGGCGAAGGTCGCCGCGGAGAGCCAGAAGATCGTCGACCGGGTGCACGAGAGCGCCCTGAACTCCCTGCCCGACGACGAGCGCGAGGTGCTGCTGCGGGCGCTGAACCGCCTGGTCACGGGACACCTGGAGACGCCGATGGAAGGCGCGAGGCCGGCCCGGAGGGCGCGCCAGAAGGGATGACGACCGAAGCCTCCGAGCCCCTCGATCCGTAAAAGATAGTCTGCAACAAAACTATCTGCTACGGTCTCTCCTGTTGCCTCCCAACGACAGGAGAGACCGCAATGCCCGCCACCTCCGCACCCGCACCCTCGCGCTCCCGCTGGCTCGCCCTCGGCGTCCTGGCCACCGGAATGCTGATGACGATCCTCGACGGCAGCATCGTGACCGTCGCCATGCCGGCCATCCAGAGCGATCTCGGCTTCACCCCGGTCGGCCTCAGCTGGGTCGTCAACGCCTACCTCATCGCCTTCGGCTCGCTGCTCCTCCTCGCCGGCCGCCTCGGCGACCTGATCGGCCGCAAGCGGATGTTCCTCGCGGGTACGGGGGTGTTCACCGCCGCCTCACTGCTCGCCGGCGTCGCCGGCTCCCCCGGTGTCCTGATCGCCGCCCGCTTCCTCCAGGGCGTCGGCAGCGCGATGGCCTCCGCCGTCAGCCTCGGCATCCTCGTCACGCTCTTCACCGCGCCGCGCGAACGGGCCAAGGCCATCGCCGTGTTCAGCTTCACCGGGGCGGCCGGCGCCTCGATCGGGCAGGTCCTCGGCGGCGTCCTCACGGACGCGCTCACCTGGAACTGGATCTTCTTCATCAACCTCCCGATCGGCATCGCGGCGATCCTCGTCGCCCTCCCCGCCCTGCCGGGCGACCGCGGCCCCGGGCTGAGGGCCGGAGGCGGCGCGGACGTCCTGGGCGCCCTGCTCGTCACCGCAGGTCTGATGCTCGGCATCTACGCGGTCGTCAAGATCGAGGAGTACGGCGCCGCTTCGGCCCACACCCTCGGCCTGGGCGCCCTCTCGCTCGCGCTCCTGGTCGGCTTCGTCGTCCGCCAGGCCAGGACCGCGAACCCCCTCATGCCGCTGCGGATCTTCCGCTCGCGCAGCGTCTCGGGCGCCAACCTGGTCCAGATGCTGATGGTCGCCGCGCTCTTCTCGTTCCAGATCCTCGTCGCGCTCTACATGCAGCAGGTCCTCGGTTACGGCGCCGCCAAGACCGGTCTCGCGATGCTGCCGGCCGCGGCCGTCATCGGCGTCGTGTCCCTGGGCGTCTCGGCCCGCCTGATCGCCCGCTTCGGCGAGCGCACCGTCCTGCTCACCGGCCTCGCCCTCCTCGTCGGCGTCCTCGGACTGCTGACCCGCGTCCCCGTGCACGCCTCGTACGTCACCGACCTGCTGCCCGTGATGCTGCTGGCGGCCGGCTTCGGCCTCGCCCTGCCCGCCCTCACCTCGCTCGGCATGTCCGGCGCGAAGGAGGAGGACGCGGGCCTCGCCTCGGGCCTGTTCAACACCACCCAGCAGATCGGCATGGCCCTCGGCATCGCGGTCCTCTCCACCCTGGCCGCCTCCCGCACCGAATCCCTCACCGAGGCGGGCCGCCCCGCCGCCGAGGCCCTGACCAGCGGCTACCACCTGGCCTTCGGGGTCGGAGCGGGTCTCCTCCTCGCCGCCTTCGCCGTCGCCCTCACGGTCCTGCGCCGCCCAGGGCAGGCACGGGTGGACGAGGCCCGGCAGCCCGCCCCCGCCGAGCGGGAGCCCCACCTCACCACCCTGTGAGACCGCGCACCCCCGCCCGAGGCCGCCCCAGGACCACCCTCCACGGTGCGCCCGGGGCGGCCTCGGTCGCTCGCACGGCGCCTGGGGCCTGTCCGGCCGACCACGGACCCGGCCGTGAGTCGACGAGACACCCCCTACGCCGGGGCGCGACCGCCGAAGGCCGCCAGGGTCCGCTCCAGCGCCGGCATCGCACGCACCACCCGGCGGGAGCGGATCAGCGCGTCCCAGGCCGGCTCGAACTTCTTCCAGCCGCCCGCGTACGCCAGGTGCCGCATCCGCTCGTGCGTCCCCGGCTGCGCCGCCGCGCCCCGCCAGATGTTGCGCCACCGGTAGAAGTCCCGGTACGCCCGCCAGTAGCCGTCCTCCAGCTGCTTCGGCGTCATCCCCGCCGGTCGGTACACGACATGCCGGGTGTCGTACAGATCCCAGTCCCGGTGCACGATCCGGTCCTCCGCCTCCAGCTGCTTCCACAGCCCTGTGGACGGATAGGGCGTCATGATGTGGAAGGTCGCCGTCTCGATGCCCTGCTCCACGGCCCACTCCACCGTCCGGTCGAAGACGTCCGGGCCGTCGTGGTCGAGCCCGAAGACGAAGCTCGCGTTCACCATCACGCCCACGTCGTGCAGCCGCCGTACCGCCGCCGCGTAGTCACGGCCGATGTTCTGGTTCTTCTTCCGCTCCGCGAGGTTCGCCCCGTTCACGGTCTCGAACCCCACGAACAGACTCCGCAGCCCCGCCTCCGCCGCCCGCTCCAGCAGCCCCGGTTCCAGGACCGACTTCACGGTCCCCGCCGCCTGCCACAGCCGGCCCATCCCGGCCATCCCGTCGAACAGGCCCTCGGCGAACCGCCGGTTGCCCAGCAGATGGTCGTCGAGGAAGTACAGATGGCGGCCCGGCAGCCGCTCGATCTCCGCGAGCGCGTCGTCCACGGCCTGCGTGTAGAAGGACTTCCCGCCCTCGAAGAACGCGTCCTTGTAGCAGAAGTCGCAGTGGTGCGGACAACCCCGCGAGACCACGATCGAGTTCGGCACCAGATACAGCTCGCGCTTGATCAGGTCCCGGCGCACGGGCGGCAGTCCGGCGAGCGTCCGACGCGTGGAGTCGTAGCGCCGCAGAGGCGCCCCGTCGCGGAAGTCCTTCAGGAACAGCGGCCAGGTGTCCTCCCCCGGCCCGGTGAAGATCGTGTCGGCGTGCGCGGCCGCCTCCTCCGGGAGCGAGGTGACATGCAGGCCGCCCATCGCCACGTGGACGCCGCGGGCACGGAAATGGTCGGCTATCTCGTAACTCCGCCGCGCGGAGGTGATGTACGGCTGCAGGACGAGCAGGTCGGGCGCCGGGAGGGACGCGATGTCGACCCGCTCGACATGTTCGTCGTACAGGGTCACCTCGTCGTCGGGGTCGAGGTAGCCGGCGAGGGTGGCAAGGCCGAGGGGCGGGAAGAGCGAGTACTTGATGGGCCGGAACAGCGGGCTCGTGGCCTCCGTCAGGGCGGGCAGGATCATCGTTACGCGCATGACAGCCCAGACTCGAACGGCTACGCGGCCGGTTCCAGGACTCGCGGGACCCGCCGCGTCAGCCCCACCCCCACCAGCACCACGACCATCCCGGCCACGACCCGTGGTGTCAGCGGCTCGTCGAGCACGAGGGCCCCGAGCGTCACCGACACCACCGGCAGCAGATAGCCGACCGTCGCCGCGCTCGTCGGGCCCTCTTCCGCGATCATCCGGTAGTTGAGGTGGAACGTGAGACCGGTCGCGAAGATCCCGAGCACGACGACCGCGAGCACCCCCGTCCACGTCGGCCGGGCCTCGCCGCCGGACGCCAGGGCGGGCACGCTCAGGACCGTCGCCGTCAGCAACTGCGCGGCGGAGAGCGCCAGCGGCGCAGTGCCCCGGCCGGTGAGACGGCGGGCCATGTACGCGAAGGCCACCGCGTAACTCGCCGACGCCGCAAGGAGTGCGAGCGCGCCGAGACTCATCAGGCCGCCGCCCCCGCTCCACGGGGCGAAGATCAGCAGGACACCGGAGAAGCCGAGCACCAGTCCGCCGAGCCGTGCCGGGGACAGGCGGCGCTCCGTGCCGAGGCCCAGGCCGATGAGCAGGGACCAGAGCGGGGTGGTGGCGTTCAGGACGCCCGCGACACCGCTGTCCACGGTCTGCTCGCCCACTCCGAACAGGAAGAACGGCAGGGCGTTGCAGAAGAAGGCCGCGACGACCAGCCGCCCCCAGATCCCCCGGTCCCGGGGCAGCCCCTGCCCCGCCGCGTACGCGAGGGCGAGAAGCACGCCCGCGCCCAGCAGGCACCGTACGAAGGTGATCCACCCGGGGGTGAGGCCGTGGTCGAGGGCCAGTTTGATCCACAGGAAGCCGGAGCCCCAGAGCAGGGCCAGGACGCCCATCCGTATCGCCGATGTCATGGCCTCCACGGTCCTCGCCCCGACTCGACAGGACAAGCGAAGAATCATGGGGTCGGCGTTAAGCTGTGCTACATGCTGGATGTCAGACGTATGCAGGTGCTCCGGGCGGTCGTCACCAGCGGCTCCATCACCGCCGCCGCGGCGAACCTCGGCTACACCCCCTCGGCCGTGAGCCAGCAGATCGCCGTCCTGGAGAAGGAGGCCGGCATCGCGCTGCTCGAACGCTTCGGCCGGGGCGTGCGTCCGACCGCCGCCGGGCGGCTGCTCACCGAGCACGCCGCCGAGATCGGCCGTCGGGTCGCCGAGGCCGAGACCGCGCTCGCCGATCTGCGGGCCGGCCGCACCGGGCAGGTGACCGTCCGCTACTTCGCCACCGCGGGCGCCGATCTCGTCGCCCCAGCCCTGGCCCGGTTCCGCGCCGAACACCCCGGCGTACGGGTCGACCTGAGGATCGCCGAAGGCCCGATGCCCGACGAGGAGGCCGACGTCACCCTCGTCGTCCGGCCGAGGGGAGCCACGGGCGGCGACGGCACGAGTCTGGTCCACCTCGTCGACGACCCGTACCGCGCCGTCCTCCCCAAGGGCCACCGGCTCGCCGACCGCCGGGTCGTCGACCTCGGCGAGCTCGCCGACGAGCCGTG
The DNA here is from genome assembly GCF_040645695.1 of Streptomyces sp. NPDC046712. NCBI lineage: Bacteria > Bacillati > Actinomycetota > Actinomycetes > Kitasatosporales > Streptomycetaceae > Streptomyces > Streptomyces sp. NPDC046712. Next base: position 124,528 of record NZ_JBEYYW010000017.1, read on the forward strand.
GGTGGGCAGCGAGCGCCCCGGGCCGTGCCTCGACGCCGTGCTGGAGGCATGCGCGGCGGCCGGGTTCACACCGGACATCGCGGTGGAGTGCGAGGAGTACGCCACCGCGCAGGGCTTCGTCGCGGCCGGCCTCGGCGTCAGTCTGGTGCCCTTGACGGGCCTGGGCAGCCGGCACCCGAACGTGGTCGTCCGCAAGGTCCGCGGCCCGGAGCCGGTCCGTTCGATCCACGCGGCGGTACGGGAGTCCTCGCTGGCCCTGCCCGCCGTACGGGGTCTGCTGACCGCTCTTCAGGAAGTCTGAGCGGCAAGGCAGTCGGGCAGCGGCTCGCTGTGGACGATGTCCAGCCGGGAGACGGCGCGGGTCAGGACGACGTACAGCCGGTGCAGTCCGCGCTCCTCGGCCGCCACGATCGCGGCGGGCTCGGCGACGACGACATGGTCGTACTCGAGCCCCTTCGCCGCCGTCGCCGGCAGGACGGCCAGCCGCTCCCCGCCCCACTCGGCCAGCGCCCGTGCCAGCGGGCCGACGTGCTCCTGCGCCGCGATCACGCCCACCGAGCCCTCCTTCGTCAGCGCCGCGCCGACCGCCTCCACGACACGCGCCACCACGTCGGCGACCCGGGCGACCGTCACCTCCCCGTCCGGGCGCAGCGACCGTCCCGCCGGCACGCCCGCCCCCAGCTCCGGGAGCAGCCGGTTGGCCAGGTCCACGATCGCGGCGGGGACCCGGTAGCCGGTGGTCAGCGGCACGATCTCCGCCTCCGGCTTGCCCAGATGGGCCAGTTGCTCGCGCCAGTCGCGCGCCGCCCACGGGGTGGTCCCCTGGGCCAGGTCGCCGAGCACGGTCAGCGCGCCGAAGTCGGCGCGGCGGGCGATGGCCCGGCACTGCATCGGTGACAGGTCCTGGGCCTCGTCGACGACGACATGGCCATAGCCCTCGGGGCGTTCGATCAGCCCGGCCAGTTCGTCGAGCAGGACGAGGTCGGCGGCGCTCCACTTCGCCGAGCGGAAGGAGCGGGGCGGCTTCGCCCACCGGATCGCGGCCTGCTCCTCGGCGGTGAGCAGCGGGTCGCGGGGATCGGTGAGCAGGGCGGCGAGCACTTCTTCGGGTGTCGTCCGCGGCCAGCAGGCGTCCACGAACGCCGAGACGGGCCGCGCCCGTTCGGTCCTGCGCACCCAGGCGTTGCCCAGCGGCCCGGCCCGCCGTTCGGCCCTGAGCTGGAGGGCGCGGACGACCCGGGCCCTGACTCGTTCGCGGCCGGTGGCGTAGGGCGGCGCCTCCTGCCGTACCGCCGTGACGATCTCCGCGAGTTCCTCCGGCGCGATGCGCAGCCGGTACGAGCCTTCGGTGACGGCCAACTCGCCCTCGGGGACCGCCACGCGCGCGTACAGTGCCCGGCGCAGCACCTCGGCCATCCGTGCGTCGTGCTTGATCCGCGCCGCCGCCTCGCCGTCCACCGCGCGCACCTCGTGGCAGCCGATCTCCTCGTCGAGGGTGGACTGGCGGATCCCGGTCTCGCCGAGCGCGGGGAGGACCTCGGAAATATACGTCAGGAAGGTCCGGTTGGGGCCGAGGACGAGGAGGCCGGAGCGGCGGACGCGCTGCGGGTGGGTGTAGAGGAGGTACGCGGCCCGGTGCAGCCCCACGGCGGTCTTGCCGGTCCCTGGGGCGCCCTGCACGCACAGCGAGGTGGCGGGCCCCGACCGTACGAGGTCGTCCTGTTCGGGCTGGATGGTGGCGGCGATGTCCCGCATCGGGCCGACCCGCGGGCGCTCGATCTCCCCGGCGACGATGGCGCTGACGGCCTCGTGGCCGGCGGCCAGGTGCTCGTCCTCCAGGCCGGTCAGATCGGCCGATTCGCCCCGGCTGTACGGGGCCCAGCCGAACCGGCGCCGCCGGACCACGCCCTGTGGGTCGTGGGCGCCGGCCTGGTAGTAGGCGCGGGAGACGGGGGCGCGCCAGTCGACGACGAGGGGCGGGGCGGCCGGGTGCTCGGCGATCCGGCGGCGGCCGATGTGGTGGGTCTGGCCGTCCTCGCGGTCGAGGCGGCCGAAGAAGAGGGGTCCGGGCGGCTGCTCGCCGAACTCCTTGGCGCGGGTGCGCAGGTGGCGGCCGAGCACCTCGGCGTCGGCGCCGGAGGCGGCGACGTCCTCGCCGATGACGACCTGTTCGGCCACGTCCTCGGCCATCCGGCTCAGGGCGGCGTGGCAGGCGTCGTGATGGGTCCGTTCGCGAAGGAGTTCGAGGTCGAGATCGAGAGACGTCATGCGCCCAGGATAGGCGAATAACGTTACTGGGTTACATTTTTTACTTGGTTGCTAGTACGGGAGCCCGTCCCGCAGGCTACGGAAGGCCGCCTCGGCCGCCGCCACCGCATCCGGATACACGGTGTCCGCACTCTCCCCCGACGCGATCCGGCGCCCGTTCTCCTCCGCCAGGATCCGCAGGACGGCCACGATCTGACCGGCCGCGAGCCGCGCCTCCAACCCGCCCACCCCCAGCGCTTCCGCGAGCGCCTCCTCCGACCGGCCCTGATACGCGTACAACCGCGCGACGAGCGCCGGAGTCCCGTACAGCAGTCGCTGGAAGGCGAGGACGGCCGGGTGGTCACAGAGCCCGGTGACGGGTTCGCGCCGCTCCAGGCCGGCGAGGACGTGCGCCCGCAGCGCGTCGAGCGGCGACACCCCCGCGCCCCGCCCGGACACCACCCGCGCGGCCTCGTCCTCGTGGTCGGCGAACCGGTGGAGCGCCAGGTCCTCCTTGGCCGGGAAGTACCGGAAGAGCGTCGGCTTGGAGACGTCCGCGGCGTCCGCGATCTCGGCGACCGAGACGGCGTCGAAGCCCTTCTCCAGGAAGAGGGCGATGGCGGCCTCGGAGATGGCCCGCCGGGTCTGCTCCTTCTTCCGCTCGCGCAGCCCGCTCACTTCCCGCCCTCCCGCTCCACCAGCAGCGCGATACCGTCGAGGATCCGCTCCAGTCCGAAGCGGAACTCGTGGTCCGGCTCGTCCGCCTGGTCCATCACGCCCGAGTCGAGCATCCGCGCCACCGCCGGATAGCGATCCGGATCCGCGAGGCGCCGCAGGGTGTGGCCGTACCGGGAGAGCACCTCCTCGGGGCTCTGCCCGCTCGCGCCGATGACGGCGCCGAGGTCGGCCGTCATCAGCGCCTCGTTGCGGACGAATCCACCGACCAGCATGATCACCGAGACCTTGGCGCCCTCGTCGAGTCCGGTGCCCTCCAGGGCCACCATCGCCCGCTCCCACCAGGCGACCGTGTTCGGCGTCGCCGGCGGGCCGGAGAGCGGGATGCGGAGCATCCAGAGGTTGCGGTGGTAGACCTCGCGGGCGGCCCGGGCCCACTGCTCCACCGCCGTACGCCAGTCGGCGCCGGACCCGGGGACGAGGTCGGCGGGGGGCGGACCCATGGCCTCGTCCTGCATCAGGACGTACAGCTCGCTCTTGGCGCCCACATAACGGTAGAGGGACATGGGTGAGACGCCGAGCTCCTTGGCGATCCGCCCCATGGAGACGGCGTCGAGCCCCTCCACCGAGGCGACACCGACGGCCGTCGCCACGATCCGGTCGAGGGTGAGTCCGGGCTTCGGGCCCTTGGAGGGGCGCTCACGCAGCCCCCAGGCGGCCTCGATGCTCGCGGGCAGGAAGCCCCCGCCGCCCTCGCTCTTGCCGTCCGCCATCACAGCCGCCCTTCATCCGCTTGACGGCCATCCTAGTAATGCGTAACCCTTACACAGTAACGCGTAGGGCATACGCAGTACCGATCCCAGGGGGAACGTCCATGCCATCCGCCATCGAAGCCACCGGCCTGCGCAAGGCCTACGGAGACCTCACCGTCCTCGACTCCCTCGACCTCCGCGTCGAGCAGGGCACCGTCTTCGCCCTCCTCGGCCCCAACGGCGCCGGCAAGACCACGACCGTCCGCATCCTCGCCACCCTCACCGCACCGGACGCCGGGCACGCGCGCGTGGCCGGGCACGACATCGTCACCGAACGCTCCCGGGTACGCCGCGCCATCAGCCTCACCGGGCAGTTCGCCGCCGTCGACGAGACCCAGACCGGCGCCGAGAACCTGCGCATGATGGCCCGCCTCTCCGGCCTCTCCCGCGCGGCCGCCGAGCGGCGAGCCGCCGAACTCCTGGAGCGCTTCGGCCTCACCGCCGCCGGCGGGCGCCTCGCCCGGACGTACTCGGGAGGAATGCGGCGCCGCCTCGACCTCGCGGCCGGCCTGGTCCGTGACCCCGACGACACCGCGGTGATCTTCCTCGACGAACCGACGACCGGCCTCGACCCGCGCAGCCGCAAGGAGCTCTGGCAGGTGGTCAGGGACCTCTCCGACAGCGGCACCACCGTCTTCCTCACCACCCAGTACCTGGAGGAGGCCGACCGGCTCGCCGACCGCATCGCCGTGATGGACGCCGGCCGGATCGTCGCCGAGGGCAGCGCCGACACCCTCAAGTCACGCGTCGCCGGCCACCGTCTCGACCTCGTCCTGCGCGACGACGCGACCTATCAGCGGCTCGCGGGCCGGGCGAGCCACCACGCCCCCGACTCGCTCACCCTCGGCATCCCCACCGACGGCAGCGCCGCCCAGGTCCGGACCCTGCTCGACGAACTCGACCCGGACCGTACGGACATCGTCCGCTTCTCGCTCCACACCGCGACCCTCGACGACGTCTTCCTCGCCCTCACCGACAGGGAGCCCGCCCATGTCTGACGTCCTCACCGTGACCGGCACCCTGACCGCACGCGGCATCCGCATCAGCCGCCGCAACGTCGACGCCGTCATCACCTCGATGCTGCTGCCGATCATGCTGATGCTGATCTTCGTCTACTTCTTCGGCGGAGCCATCGACACCGGAACCGCGTACGTCACCTACGTCGTCCCCGGTGTCCTCATCCTCTGCTCCGGCTTCGGCTCGGCCGGCACCGCCGTCGCCGTCAGCGAGGACATGAAGGGCGGCATCATCGACCGGTTCCGCTCGCTCGACATCGGCGGCACGCCGATCCTCGCCGGCCATGTCGGCGCCAGCGTGGCCCGCAACCTCATCGCCACCGCGCTCGTCTTCGGCGCAGCCTTCCTCATCGGCTTCCGCCCCTCGGCCACCCCGCTCGGCTGGCTGGCCGCGATCGGGCTGCTCCTCGCCTTCATCACGGCGATCTCCTGGCTCTCCGCGGCGGCCGGACTGCTCACCCGCACCCCCGAGGCGGCGGGCGGAATCACCTTCTTCATGATGCTCCTGCCCTACCCGAGCAGCGCGTTCGTCCCGATCGAGACCATGCCCGGCTGGCTGCACGGCTTCGCCGAGCACCAGCCGGTGACCCCGCTCATCGAGTCTCTGCGCGGGCTCCTCCTCGACCAGCCGGTCGGCACCACCCCATGGATCGCGCTGGGTTGGTGCGCGGCCCTGCTCGCGCTCGCGGTCGCCGCGTCCGGAACGCTCTTCCGCCGCCGCACCGCGTGATCCGACCGCGTGATCCGACCACGTGATCCGACCGCGTGAACCGACCGTGCGGCGTCAGAAGATGTCGGGGCACCAGGGCCGGCGGGAGGCGCGCAGCAGGGCGTCCGCCCGGGCGGCCGCCCCCGGCGTGACCTCCTCGACCCGGCCGAGGGCCGCGAGCCGTACCACCGACTCGTCACCGAGCGAGAGGGTGCCCAACTCGGCTATGTCGAGGGCGAGATCGGCCGTCGCGGTGGACGGCGTACAGGTGGCGCCCTCCGGGGACGCGTCGAGGCGGTAGCGGCCGCCCGCCAGACCGGCGGCGTCCCGCAGATCGAGGACGAGGGTTCCGGAGGCTCCGTAACTACGGCCCTCCAGGACCTTGGCGACATCGAGGACCCGGACCCAGAGCATGTCGGCCAGCGTGGTGACGCGGGCGGCGCGCGGGTCGGGCAGCAGCAGCGGGAGAAGGTCGTCGGGCGCACGCTGGCCGGACTTGACCATCGTCACCCAGTCGATCGAGCACAGGTAGCGCCACAGCGCCCGCTCGGCCGCCGGCGTGACGGCGATCAGGTCCTTGACCTTGGCCGTGTTGAGGGGCTGCTTGCCGTCCTCCCACGTGTCGTCGCAGGTGTAGGAGACGAAGCCCTGGGGCTCGCCGGCCTCGTCGCGGTAGACGACGTAGAACGGCTCGGTCCATGGCGAGTTGTGGAAGGCGAGACCCGTCTCCATGTCCCAGCGACGGCTGTCACGCTCGACCATCCCGGCCCGGACTCCGGCGAGCCGGCGATGCAGCCCGGGGCCGATCTTGCGGATCTCCTCGCCGTCGGTGAGGTCGATCCGGCCGCCGTCCTCCGGCCGCCCGGTACGGCGCGGGTCGAGCCCCGCGCGGCGGACGTCCACGGTCCACTCGGCCGTCCAGGTCGCGGGGCCGAAGCCGAACCGGCCGTAGATCGGGTACTCGGCGGCGATGAGCGTGGCGACCGCGTCGCCCCGCTCCTTGGCCTCGGCGAGATCGTGCGCCATCATCCGGCTGAGCAGCCCCTGCCGGCGATGGGTCGCGGAGACGGTGACACCGCTGACGGCGTCGGCGACGAGCGAGCCGCCGCCGACCGTGCTCAACTCCTGCGTGAACGAACGGAAGGTGGCGACGACCCGGCCGCCGTCGAAGACACCCAGCACACGGGAGAGATCGGTGTGCGGCAGCCGGTCGGCGACCTCCTCGTCCGACACGACCGGTGGCCGGAGAAAGCCGGTGTGGACGGCCCGGAGCCAGTCGGGGTACTCGGACTCGACGACAGCACGCACCTCAAGACTCATCCTTCGAGGCTATGCCGGGCCCCCTGCCGTCGCACCCGAGTTTCCCGGGGCCCGCGAGGCACCGTCAGGTCAGCAGATCGTCCACCTGCGCCTCGCCCTCGCGATAGCGGCGGGCGATCTCCGCGCTGCAGTCGTCGGCCGTCCGCTGCAACTCCTGCCGCTGCCGCGAGACCTGCTGCTCGTACCCCGCGAGCCGCCCCATCGCCGTGTGCAGTTCGTCGTCCGTCCGCGCGCCGAGGTCCGACAGCTCCACCTCCGAGAGCATCTCCGTCGCCAGCCGCCGGTACTCCTCGCTGCGGGGCGTCGACAGCGTCACGTGCCGCGCCGAGGTCCGCAGCCGCGACGGCGCGTCCGCCAGGATCTCCGAGAGCCGGTCCAGGACCGGCGCCTCCGGATCCGTCCGCCGGGCCAGCTCGGCCCGCAGAATGTCGATCCGGCCCTGCAGCATCCGCCGTACGTAGCTGAGGTCGGCCTCGTCCCCCTGAGCGTCGCGGCGCAGCGCGCGCAGTTCCGGCAGCCGCAGGGCGGCGATGTCGGGCTGCGGCCGTTCCGGCAGCGCGGTGGCAGCCCTCCGCTGCGCGGGTGGGCGTACGGCCGCGACGGCTCGGGTCAGCGGTACGGGACCGGACGGCGTCTGCCCGGCGCCAGGTGCACTCATGTGAATCGTCCCCTCGACCGGTGCGGAACCGCACCGCCTCCAGGCATGGTGCCACTCCTGCATGTGCATGTGCAGGCGCTCTGCACCCGTTCAGCCCCAGATGCGTCGGTCTGTAGGTTGGTCCGTATGCGAGCAGTGGTACAGAGGGTCGACGGCGCGAGCGTCGTCGTCGCAGGGGAGACGGTCGGCGAGATCGTCGGCGAAGGCTTGTGTGTGCTGGTGGGAGTCACCCACGAGGACACGCCGGAGAAGGCGGCCCAGCTCGCCAGAAAGCTGTGGTCCGTCCGAATCCTTGAGGGAGAGAAATCCTGTTCGGACATCAATGCGCCCTTGCTGGTGATTTCGCAGTTCACCCTCTACGGGGACGCCCGCAAGGGCCGCAGGCCCACCTGGAACGCCGCCGCGCCCGGACCCGTCGCCGAACCCCTCGTCGACGAGGTCGTGGCGCAGCTGCGCGCGCTGGGCGCGCGGGTGGAAACGGGCCGGTTCGGAGCGTCCATGCGTGTCTCGCTCACGAATCACGGCCCGTTCACGGTCCTGATCGAGGTCTGAGGAACTACGGCTCGACGACGGTCTCCTGTGCGGCGGCCGTGTCGCCGGCGAGCAGCTCCGCGTCCACCGGCACGTTCCGCTTCACCATCGCCAGCGCGATCGGACCGAGCTCGTGGTGGCGGGCCGAGGTGGTGATGAAGCCGAGCTGCCGGCCCTCGGCGCCGTCCGACGCGAGCCGGATCGGGGTGCCGTGGCCCGGCAGATGGACCTCGCTGCCGTCCAGGTGCAGGAAGACCAGCCGCCGCGGCGGCTTCCCCAGGTTGTGGACGCGGGCGACGGTCTCCTGCCCCCGGTAGCAGCCCTTCTGCAGATGCACGGCGCTGCCGATCCAGCCCAGCTCGTGCGGGATGGTCCGGTGGTCGGTCTCGAAGCCGAGCCGCGGCCGGTGCGTCTCGATCCGCAGCGCCTCGTACGCGAGGATCCCGGCGGCCGGGCCGTGGGAGGCCGCGAAGGACTCCAGGTCGGCGCGGGGCAGGAACAGATCGCGGCCGTGCGGGGTCTCCCGTACGACCAGGCCCTCCGGCACCTCGGCGATGGAGCCGGCCGGCAGATGGACGACGGCGAAGTCGTCCGTACGGTCGGCGACCTCGACCCGGTAGAAGAACTTCATCGACTCCAGATAGGCGATGAGCTCCTCGCGCGTGCCGGGCTCGACGTGCGCCCATACCGTCTCGCCGTCGTCGACGAGGTAGAGCGCGTGCTCGATGTGGCCGTTGGCGGAGAGGATCAGCGCCTCGGTGGCCTGGCCGACCGGCAGGTCGCTGACGTGCTGGGTGAGCAGCAGGTGGAGCCAGCTCAGCCGGTCGTCCCCGGAGACGGTGACGACACCGCGGTGCGAGAGATCGACGAAACCGTCGCCCGCGGCGAGGGCGCGCTGTTCACGGAACAGATCGCCGTAGTGGGCGGCGACGCCTTCGTCACGGCCTTCGGCGGGGACGGCGCCGGGCAGGGCCAACAGAGGGCTGTGCGTTGAATGTCGCTGCATGGCGTCCAGCCTACGACTCGGCGGAGGCCGCCTTGCGGGAGCAGTCCTGACACCGGCCGAAGATCGCGAAGTGCTTCATGTCCGTCTCGAAGCCGAAGGTCTCCCGGAGCTTGCCGGTGAACTCCGCGGCCACGTCCACGTCCGCCTCGATGACGTTCGTACAGTCCCGGCAGACCAGGTGGAGGTGATGATGCCGATCGGCGAGGTGGTACGTCGGCGCCCCGTGCCCCAGATGGGCGTGGGAGACGAGACCGAGCTCCTCCAGGAGCTCCAGGGTCCGGTACACGGTGGAGATGTTCACACCGGACGCGGTCTTGCGGACCTCACCGAGGATGTCGTCGGGGGTCGCGTGCTCGAGCGTGTCCACGGCCTCCAGGACAAGCTGGCGCTGGGGCGTCAGCCGGTAGCCGCGCTGCCGCAGGTCGCTCTTCCAGTCGGTGCTCACCACGCCCCCCAGTGTAGGAGGGCGTGGCGGGAAACCGAGGGGCTCCAGAGGCTTACTTGAAGAAGGCGATGCCGTCGTCCGGCATGTCGGGGAGGTTGCGCGCCATCTCGGCGACCTCCTCCGGCGTCACGACCTTCTTCAGGTGCGCCGACATGTACGGGCGGAGCGGCACCTCGGGGGTGGCCTTCTCGCCCACCCACATCAGGTCGCCTTTGACGTAGCCGTAGAGCCGCTTGCCGCCGCTGTACGGGCCGGAGGCCGCGGTACGGGCCACCGCGTCCGTCACCAGGTCGATCTGGGGCTTCTTGTCGGCGAGGTCGCCGTACCAGATCTCCACGATGCCCTGGTCACGGACCATGACGGTCTCGACCTTGCGGTCCTTGTCGATCCGCCAGTAGCCGCTCTCGCTCTCCAGCGGACGGACCTGGTTGCCGTCGTTGTCCAGGACCCACGAGTGCGAGTGGTACTCGATGAAGTCACGGCCGTCGTGGCTGAACGTCACGGACTGGCCGAAGTTGCACTTCTCGGCACCGGGGAAGTCGGCCACGCCCGCGCCTTCCCACGTTCCGAGGAGGAACGCGAGGGGGACGAGGTCCGGGTTGAGGTCGGACGGGATCTCGATCATGAGCAGCTCTGTCGATCTGTAGAGGTGATTAGCGCTGGCCCTGGTACAGCTTCTTCACGGCCAGACCGGTGAACGCGAGCACGGCGACGCAGACCAGGGCCAGGAGGACTTCGAAGAAGATGATCACAGGTGCTCCTCGAATGAGCGGTGAAGGCAGAACGGGCCGGGCCCCAGCTTACTGGGCTGGTTCCCGGCCCCGCTCTGTGAGGTGCGTCCTGCGCGATCAGCCCAGGAGCTGGTTCTGGAGGGTGACGGTCTGCTGGAACGGGACCTCCAGCGCCTCCCCCTTCCGGGACTGGGTGATCAGCGCGAGGGTGTCGCCCGCCTGGATGTAGGCCCAGCGGGTCTGATCGGCGTTCTTCGGCAGCTCGACGAAGGTGTAGAGGGCGGTGTACGACACCCGGACCGCGGTCGCGATCTCGCTGTCCATCGTGATGCCCTCGACCCCGTCGAGGAGCGGGCCGTCGACCGAGCCGGCCTGGACGGCGTCGTCCTTGAAGGCCTCGGCGAAGGCCACCGAGTTGAACCGGAGCAGATACACCTTGGTCGTCGTGCCGTCGGGCGTGGTCCAGCCACGGGCCGCGATGTGCCGCAGCGCGGACTCGGTCAGCGCTTCCTTCAGCTCGGCGCGGTCGTCCTGCCGGTAAAGGGACAGGTACTGGTCCACGGTGACCCAGCCGCCGTTCAGCTTCGGGTCGGGCGTGGCGCCCACCGGGGCCGGCAGGAGGAGTTTGCGCAGGTCGGCGTGGTGGATCTCGCCCACGTTGTCCTGGGTGAAGGGGCGCGGGGCGTCGGCCGGGAGAGCGGGGAGGCTGAGCTTCGGGTACTCCCAGCGACCGTCGCTCTCGGTCGCGAGACCGGGCACGTCGGTGCGCTCCATGGAGGTGATCCCGAGCGCGCTCCCGGCACCGAGCCCACCGCACACGAGCACGGCGGCGGTCCAGCGGGCGACGGCCCACAGAACGCGGCGGGAGGGCCTCCGGGCGGGCGCCACCGGCGGCCCCGCATGGGTGAGCGGGACCTGCTGGGCCGGGATCGCGTCCTGCGGCTCCGTCTGGGACGGGATCCTCGCGTCCGCCTCAGTCTCCGTCTCCGTCTGCTCGGTCGTCATACGTACTCCCCCGGGGACTCGATGTGGTCCAGCTGCTTCCTCACCAGCTCCGCCACCGCGGACTTCTCGAACGGCTTGGCGCCCGCGGAGGTGACCGTGACGAGGACTTCGGAGTCGTACGCCACGCAGATCATCCCGTCCAGCTGCTCGTCCTGCTCCTTCTTGTCCAGGTCCTCGTCCTCCGGACGCATGAAGCAGGCGGAGTTCTTGTGTCCGTCGATCTTCGGCCCCTTCGGGAACTTCAGAAAACCGAACAGTTCCTTCTGGACCTGGAACATGTCGCGGATCTGCTTCTTGTCCTTCATCCGCGTGATGTGCACGGTGACTTCGAGACCCTGCGCCGGCCAGGCGTAGGAGCGGAACGCCGTCCCCTGCACGCCCAGCCGCTCGATCCGCTTCTCGTAGTCGCGGCGCTTCTTGCCGGAGAGACCCTTGCCCTCCTGCTTCAGCAGCGCGGTGGCCTCCTTCCCGCCCAGCTCGCCGTCGTTCCCGTTCCCCTCGATGTCGGGGCCGAGTTCGTAGGCGGACGGGACCGGCAGCAGCAGCTTGCTGAGCGGCGTCGACGCCTTGCCGCGGGCGGTGTCGAGCGCCGGGTCCTTCGGCGCCTTCGACATGTCCGGCTGCTCCCACACCACCGTCGGCGCGGTGCGGTCCGCGGAGCTCACGGTGACGCCCGTGTACGTGACGCCACCGCCGATCGCCCCGAGGACCAGTACGGTGGGCAGGACGACCGTCAGCAGCTTCCGCCCCCGGCCGGGCTTCTTCGGCTCCTCGGCGGGAACGGTCGCGGCGAACACGTTGTCCGCGTCGATCACGGTGTTCTGGTCCTCGGTCACAGGCGCCCCAACTGTCGCTCGGCCACCGAGGCGATCTCCTTCTTCGAGATCTTCTTGGTGTCGTAGATGAAGATCTCCACCGCGATGTCACCGCGGTGGAGATACGCCCGGGCCTCGTAGAGGTCCAGGTAGCCGGCCTCCTTCTGCACGGGGAAGACGTAGTAGTGACCGTTGGCCGAGCCCTTGACCGGATCGCCCTCGTTCTGGGCGTACTCCTCCTCGGGCATGTAGCGCATCTGCTCCTCGGAGTGGTCCTGCGCGCCGAGGAAATCGCTGGAGCGGTACTGGACGAGCCGGATCTCGGTGGTCTTGTACTCGCCCGTCTGCCATGACGTGGCCGCGATGCGCCGGACCTTGTTGTCCAGCTGGTACGTGAACGCGCGGCCGGGCTCGTTGTACTCCGTCGCGTACTCGGACAGCGACAGCCAGCCGTCCTCGTCCGTGAACTCCGCCTTCTTCGAACCGGCCGGCTTCGGCAGCAGCAGCTTGCGCAGATCGCCGTCCGTCTTGACCTTGCGGTCCTCGGCGGCCGTGAGCGGCGCCGGCTTCTGGCCCTTCGGGAGCGGCTTCGGGTAGGCGAGGTCCAGCTGGTTCAGAGCGGGCAGCGGTGTCGGCTCACGCTCGGCCTGGATGCCGTACCCCACCGCCGTACCGCCGACGATGCCGAGGACGGCGGCGACGGCGATCAGTGCGACCGTACGGCCGACCCGGCGGCGGCGCGGCGGCTCGGCATCCGATGCCGGAGCCGGAGCCGGTTCCGGGTCCGATGCCGGAGCCGGAGCCGGTTCCGGGTCCGCGACCGGTGCCGCTGCCGCTGCCGGCGCCGGTATCGGCTCCGGTATCGGCTCCGGTGCGATCCCGGCGTTCTCCGTTGTTTCTGTGGCTTCCAAAGGGTCCCCCCACGAGACCTGAAGCGCAGATTCCGTAACCCGCGCACCCAACTGACACACGAGGGGTGCATGAGGTTGCAGAGGCCCGCATTACAGTTCGGTATATGGCGAAGAAGCTCGTGATCAAGGTGACCGCCGGGGCCGACGCCCCCGAACGCTGCTCCCAGGCCTTCACCGTGGCCGCGGTCGCCGTGGCCAGTGGGGTCGAGGTCTCGCTCTGGCTGACGGGCGAGTCGTCGTGGTTCTCGCTCCCGGGGCGCGCGGCCGAGTTCGAGCTGCCGCACGCCGCGCCGCTGCCGGACCTGATCGACTCGATCCTGGCGGCCGGGCGGATCACGCTCTGCACGCAGTGCGCGGCCCGCCGCGAGATCACCGAGAAGGACGTCCTGGAGGGCGTACGGATCGCCGGCGCGCAGGTCTTCGTCCAGGAGGCCATGGCGGACGACACCCAGGCGCTCGTCTACTGAGCCAAAGCTTTCGGCTTCAGGGCTCGCAACGCCAGGCTCCCCGCGTCAGTGCTCGCGGCGCTTCTTGCCGTCGAGCTCGTCCCACCACTCGTCCGACTGCGGGTCCCCGGACGGGTCGTCCCACCAGCGGTCCTCGGGTCCCCGCCGGTTCGCGATCATCGCGGCGACCGGCGGGATGAGCATGGCGACCACGCACATCCCGATGGCGACCGGCATCGAGAAAAGCCGCACGACGGCCCACGCCCCGATGAAGAGCACCAGACAGATGCCCATCATCCAGAAGTACGTATGTCGCCGTCGCGCGTACATACCTTCAGATTACGACCGGACGTCGACCCCGGTCAGATCGGCGGTGGCGGCACCCTTGCCGTCCCGCTCCCGCGAGGGGACGAGCTCGGTCCGCGCCGCGGCGCCGTCGTTCCCGTCCACACCGGTCGCACTCGTGCGCCCCAGCCAGAGCAGCAGGAGGGCGAGCGCGCCCGCGAGCGCGGGCCAGTAGAAGTACCGGAAGTCACCGGCGGGCACCGTCGGCAGGTAGCCGGCGAAGTACGCCACCGCGCTGATCCCCAGCACGCGGATCGGCATCGCGTACTGACCGCGGCCCGGCCGGAACATCAGCGTGAGACCGACGGCCAGCCAGAACCAGCCCGCGAAGAGGAACGGCAGGTCCTGGCCCATGCCGACGACGTAGTAGCGGAGCATCGCTGTACGCCGCTCGTCCGGCTCGCCGATTCCGGGGATGTTGTCCAGGCTGCCGTTCTGGTACGTGTACCGGCCCTGGAACAGCACCTTCGAGAAGACCTGGAGGCGGTACTCGGCGTACTGCGGCAGATGGCTGGGCATCTCGCTGACCCACATCGAGGTCAGCTCGTCCGCGTGCCTGCCGAGATCGGCCAGACCCGCAGCCTTGTCGCGCGGGTAGCAGCGCCAGTAGGCGTCGGACAGGTTCTTCTCCGGCTGGCACGCCTTGGCCGTGACGACCATGTTCTGCTGGAAGTCCGGCGTCGTCGCCGCCTTTCCGGCCGCCTTGCGTACCTCGTCCACCGTCAGGACGTGCACGAGGTCGTCCAGCAGGATCTGCGAGAACTGGCGGGTCTCCACCGGCTTCGCGACGCCGGAGACGACACCGCTCGACACGGCGAAGGCCGCGATCAGGGCGCCGGCCGAGATCAGCCACTTCCGCCGTCCGGGCGCGGGCCACAGGGCGCGTACGAGCATGAAGAAGACCGGGATGCCGGCGAGCACCGCGTTCTTGCGGACCAGCAGCGCGTAGGCGATGAGGAGCACGCCGAGGGCCAGGAGCGCCCAGCGCGTGCGGGTGCGGTCGGCCGGCAGATCCCGGGCGACGAAGGCGACGGCGCAGGCGGCGAGGAGGGCGAACGCCATCTGGACGTCCTTCCACACCACCCCGGTGAAGTTGATGACGAACGGGGCGAGGCCGAGCGCGAGGATCGCGAGCGAGCCCACGCGCTTGCCGGTGCGCATCCAGACCCGCCAGGCGATGGTCCACAGCGCCGCCCACAGGACGGCGGACTGCAGCGCGGCCATGGCGCCGGGGCGGCCGGTCACCTCGATGAGCCCGCGCCACAGCAGCGCCATCACGGGCGGGTGCCAGTCCGTCATGGTCTGGTTGCCCAGCGCCTGCTGCAGCTGGTCGGAGCTGTCCAGGCTCAGGAAGCCGGGAGAGAAGAGGAGGGCGGTGCCCCAGCCGCAGAACACGGCGATGACGGCGAGAGCCCAGGGCCAGAGCCGACGATCTGTCAGATTGGACCACATCCGCGAGATCGGTCGCACGGGTCGCTCAGGTCTCATGGGGCGGGAGCCTAACAGCACAAGGTCGACACGCTTCACCCACCGAACGCGCATCGGGTACGCACGTCCGCGGGACTTCTCCGCGGTCTACGCGGCCTGGAACACGTACCGCCGGTAGACGACGAATCGGACCAGGGTGGCCACCGCCCAGCCGAAGAGACGGGTGATGTTGTCGGTCAGCGCCGAGTCGAAGCCCAGCTCCCTCGACAGGAAGACCGGAGCGGCCGTGATAACGATCCCGGCAAGATTCACGAGGACGAACACGACGACCTCGCGGGGCGTCGTCTCCGTGCGCTGCTCGCGGTACGTCCAGTGCCGGTTGCCGACCCAGCTGACCACCATCGCCGCCGCGGTGGCGACCACCGACGCCATGACCGGCAGCGATGCCATGGGCCCGTCGATCGCCCCGGGAAGGCCGAAGACGAGAAGGTTGTAGCCGCCGGCGTCCACGACGAACGCGAGCGCCCCTACGACCCCGAACTTGGCCACTTCCCGCCACAGAGCACGGACGACATCGCGCAGGCGGAGGCGCAGGGAGACTTGATCGGACATGAAAAAGAGAGTAACCGCAGGGTATTCTCACCGGTCTCCACACTATGCCCACTCGTCGTATCGATGCCCCGCTCGCGTCGTGGGTATACGACAAGTCCGAAGGACCAACAGATGAGACCCACGATCGCCTGCGTCGTCCCCTGCTACAACGAGGAGGCGGCCATCGGCAAGGTGGTCCGTGATCTCCGGGCAGCGCTGCCCGAGGCAGAGATATACGTCTACGACAACGCCTCGACCGACCGCACGGTGGAAGTCGCCCTCGAGGCCGGCGCGATCGTCCGGCACGAGAAGCGCAAGGGCAAGGGCAACGTCATCCGTCGTGCCTTCGCCGACGTGGACGCGGACGCGCTGCTCATCATCGACGGTGACGACACCTACGACGCGTCGCGCGCCCGCGACCTGGTCGACCTGCTCTTCGAGGGCCCGTACGACCACGTCGTCGGCGCTCGCCGCGAGACGGTCGAGGGTGCGTACCGCCCGGGTCACGCGGTCGGCAACAAGATGCTGACGGGCGCCGTCCGTACGCTCTTCGGCAATGACGTCACCGACATGCTGAGCGGTTACCGCGTCTTCTCGCGGCGCTACATCAAGTCGTTCCCGGCGCTGTCGCACGAGTTCGAGACCGAGACCGAGATGACGGTCCACGCCCTGAACCTGCGGCTGCCCACGGCGGAACTGCCCGTCGACTTCAAGGACCGCCCGGCCGGCAGCGAGAGCAAGCTGCGCACCTACCGGGACGGCTGGCGCATCCTCAAGATGATCCTCGGCCTGGCCCGCCGTCAGCGTCCCTCGCTGTTCCACAGCGTGCTCGCGGGCCTGCTCGCCCTGGTCTCCCTGGGCCTCGGCACGCCGGTCATCGTCGACTACATCAACACGGGCCAGGTGCCGCGCTTCCCCACGGCCATCCTCGCCGCGGCGATCATGACCATCGCGGTGCTCGTGCTGCTCGTGGGGTACATCCTCGAGTCGTTCATGCACCTGCGCCAGGAGCAGTCCCGGCTCGCCCACCTCGCCTACCCCGCCCCGAGCCGCTCCCCGCAGCAGTTCGACGCGGACAAGGCCGCGGGCCGTCAGGAAGAGACGCTGGCCCGTTCGTAGGTCCTCGGACATACGGAACAGCCCCCGCCGGGCGTACCCGGCGGGGGCTGTTCCGTTCGGCGCGAAGGGCCGCGGCTGCTTGTTTCGGTGGCGTCCAACCCCCGGAAGCCGCGGCCCTCCGGCCTGCTCGGCGTCGCGGCGTCACACCGCGATGGCGACCTCCGCGAGACCACCGTGCTGCGCCACGACCTGGCGGTCGGCGGTGCCGCCCGGGACCAGGGCGCGGACCGTCCAGGTGCCCTCGGCCGCGTAGAAGCGGAACTGGCCGGTCGCGGAGGTCGGGACCTCCGCGGTGAACTCGCCGGTCGAGTCCAGGAGGCGGACGTAACCGGTGACGGGCTGGCCGTCCTTGGTCACGTAGCCCTGGATGGTGGTCTCACCGGGCTTGATCGTCGAGGCGTCGGGGCCGCCGGGCTGCGCACCACACATGTCTTCTGTCCTTACGGTCGGGAGGTCCGGGGAGGGGTCCGGAGGATTACTTGTTGGCGCCGAGCTCGATCGGCACGCCGACGAGGGAGCCGTACTCGGTCCACGAGCCGTCGTAGTTCTTGACGTTCTCGACGCCGAGCAGCTCGTGCAGCACGAACCAGGTCAGCGCGGAGCGCTCACCGATGCGGCAGTAGGCGATGGTGTCCTTCGCCAGGTCGACCTGCTCGTCCTCGTAGAGGGCCTTGAGCTCGTCGTCCGACTTGAAGGTGCCGTCGTCGTTGGCGTTCTTCGACCACGGGATGTTGCGGGCGCTCGGCACGTGGCCGGGGCGCTGCGACTGCTCCTGCGGGAGGTGGGCCGGGGCGAGCAGCTTGCCGGAGAACTCGTCGGGCGAGCGCACGTCGACGAGGTTCTGGGCGCCGATCGCGGCCACGACGTCGTCGCGGAAGGCGCGGATCGAGGTGTCCTGGGCCTTGGCCTTGTACTCGGTGGCCGGGCGGGACGGCACCTCGGCGACGAGGTCGCGGGAGTCGAGCTCCCACTTCTTGCGGCCGCCGTCGAGGAGCTTCACGTCCTGGTGGCCGTAGAGCTTGAAGTACCAGTAGGCGTAGGAGGCGAACCAGTTGTTGTTGCCGCCGTAGAGGACGACCGTGGTGTCGTTCCCGATGCCCTTCGCCGAGAGGAGCTTCTCGAAGCCCTCCTGGTCGATGAAGTCGCGGCGGACCGGGTCCTGGAGGTCCTTGGTCCAGTCGATCCGGATCGCGTTGCGGATGTGGTTCTTCTCGTAGGCCGAGGTGTCCTCGTCGACCTCGACGACGGCGACCTGCGGGTTGTCGAGGTTCGCCTCGACCCAGTCGGCGTCTACCAGGACGTCGCTGCGGCTCATGCTGTTTCTCCTCCGGGGCAGTGTTCGGCGGTCTTGCGCAAGGTGGTGCGGGTACGCGTCATCGCGGTGCACGTGGTGCGTACGGCTACACGGGGGTGGCCCCGACTGTTCGTCGAAGGGCCTGAGGAATACGGGAGTCGGGCGTCCCGCTCAGACTGAGCGACAGAGCATGGCGGCGACGCGGCACAGGTCTACTGCCCGCCGCTTCGTGAGATCCGCCTGTCGCTTCATGCCCACGATCGTAGGGACGGACAGGCGGCCGTGTCACCGGTGTGTCGTATTTTGAGACGCGATCGTCCGAGATGTGGGACGCGATCACAGGGAACGGGGCTGCGGCCCCGCTCCGGACCATGGTGTCCCGGTTCCGCTTCTACGGTTCGGACGGGGCCGTCTCACCATGTGGCCGAACCTGGGTTCGAAGGGCACCGAAGGGGGCGGAAGGAGGCCGAAAGGGGCGATGCGGGGGCGGGTCAGCCCGCCAGCACGACGTCCTTGCCGGTGACCGTGATGGCCACGCCGTCCTCACGGGCCTCGACCTTCTCCAGCTTCATGCCCGCCGGAAGGCCGCCGATCTCCCGGTCGAAGTCGGTGCGCTGCCGGACGAGACGCTCCAGTCCGGGGATGCCGTCACCGGGCACGCTGTCGGCCCTCACCCGGATCGTGTCCCCGTCGATCAGCGTCACCGTCGAGACGACGCTGCGGTTGACCGTGCGGCCCAGGATCTCGACCCCGCCCGTGACCTTCAGCTTGCCGTTGCCGCCGTAGGCGACCTTCACCTCGCGCTCGGAGGCCGCGGCGAGGTCCTCGTACGAGATCAGCCCGGTACCGCTGACGGTGCCCGCGCGGGCGCTCGTGTAGTCCCCGTTCAGCGTCACGTCGTGGAGGGAGGCGGTCAGCTCGCCGATCCGGATCTTCCGGCCGCCGGCCGTGGCCTCGACGCCGGTCAGCTTCACGTCGACCTCGTCGAAACGCTTGTCCATGATCTGCGTCAGGAAGGGGAAGCCCTTGATGTCGACGTCCGTCGAACCGGCCCTCGCGGGCCCGAGCCGGACCCGGTCGGCGGCCTCCGACTCCGCGTAGGAGACCGCGAGCCGGTCGATACCGACGAAGATCCCCCCGAGCAGTACGGCCACGATCAGCAGTACGCGCAGTGCTCGCATGGCCTGTCCGCCCCCAAAAAGTCTCCGGCCCCCGACACCAAGATCGACGTGTCGGGGGGCCTGATGGTTCCCGCGGGGCATGTGAGGAGCGCTACGCGAGCGCGCGGCCCAGCAGATAGACGGCGGGAGCGGCGACGGTCAGCGGAAGCGCGACGCCGGCGGTCATGTGGACGAAACGGGACGGGTAGTCGTAGCTCGCGGCCCGCAGCCCGACCAGCGCGCACACCCCGGCGCCCAGGCCGAGCAGCGCTCCGGAGGCGCCCAGGTCGGTGAACCCGCCGGCCGCGATGCCGGCGCCCGCGGCGGCGAGGAGCGCCACGACGACGGAGGCCGGACCCGGCAGCGGGAGCGCCTTGGCGAGGACGGCGGCGGCGACGGCGGTCCCGCCGACGACCACGGCGTCCGGGGCGGCACCGAGGTGCCCGGTGGCCACGATGGTCAGCGCCGCGGAGGCGACGGTCGCCATCAGGCCGTACATGCGCTCGTCGGGGTCGGCGTGGCTGCGCAGCTGGAGGACCAGGGTGAGGAGCACCCAGACACCGAGGGTGCCCATGATCGCGGCGGGGGCGTGCTCCCGGCCCACGGCGAGCAGCGCGACGTCGGCGGTCAGGCCGCCGGCGAAGGCGAGGGCGATGCCCTGCCGGGCCGGCCACATGCCGTTGAGCCGGAACCAGCCGGCGGCGGTGACGGCCTGGAGCAGGACGAGCGGCACGAGCAGCCCGTACGGGCCGACGGCCGCGCCGGCGGCGAGCAGGACGCCGAGGGCCGCGGTGAGGGCGGCCGGCTGCATCCCCGGCTCGATGATCGGCGAGCGGCCCTCGGCCCTGGCGCGCTGGGCGTCGGTGACCCGGGTGTTGCCGGAGGTGGTGGGCGCGGAGTACGCGGGCGCGGCGGCCGGGTCCGCGTAGGCCATGTCCCCGGCCGGCGTCTCGGGCGGCAGCGCGTGCGCCGCCTGCGGCGGCAGGTACGCGGTGTCGTACGCCACCGGCTGCGGCGCGGGCTTGGCCGTGGGCTGAATCGCGGGCTGGTACTGGGTGTCCCAGGTCTGGCCCTCCCACGTCTGTGTGACGTTGGGGTCCTGGTACTGGTACCCGTGCTGCTGCTGCCCTGCGTACGGGTCGTGGCCCGGATCGTACGGCTGCTGCTGATCGCTGCTCATGCTGTGCGGTTCACCCTCCTGCGAACGGCGGGAGCACCTCGACCGTGCCGCCCTCGGCAAGGCGTACGGTCTCATGCGGGCGGGTCCCGACGGGGTCACCGTCGATGAGGAACGAACACCGCTGGAGTACGCGGACGAGCTCGCCCGGGTGCTTCTCGCGGGCCGTCTCCAGCGCCTCGGCCAGGGTCTCGGCGGTGTACGGCTCCTCGGCGACACCGGCGGCGGCCTTGGCCGCGGCCCAGTAGCGGATGGTTCCCGCTGCCATAGCGGCGCTCCCTTCGTTCGTGTGCGCGCCGCTGTCCATGATGGGCTATCGGCGGGTGAGCCAGTCCCCCAGCCGGGCGAGCAGCTCCTCGCCCGCCGCGTTCTCCGCGTGCCCCATGCCGTGCTCCAGCCACAGCTCGCACTCGCCCGCCGCCGCCAGCATCCGCGGGTGGTCGACCGGGAAGTACGGGTCGCGGTCGCCGTGCACGATCAGCAGCGGGGTCGGCGCGATCATCGGAACCGCCTCGACGGGTGACAGCGGTACGGGATCCCAGTCCTGGTTGTGGATCCGCGTCCGCAGCCCGTAGCGGCCGACCAGCCGGCCCATCGGCCGGGTGATCACCCAGTGGACCCGCCGCATCGGGGGCGTACCCCGGTAGTACCAGCGGGCGGGGGCGCTGACGGCGGCGACCGCGTCGGTGTGCCCGCCCGTGTCCCGTTCCAGGGCCGCGTGGCGCAGGACGATCGAGCCGCCCATGGAGAAGCCGACCGTCGCCACGCGCGCGTGGCCCAGCTCCCGGGCCCAGCGCACCGCGGCGGCGAGGTCGAGGACCTCCCGGTCGCCGACGGTGGAGCGGCCACCCGAACGGCCGTGTCCGCGGAAGGAGAAAGTGACGACGGCCGCGCGCCCGGCGAGGGTCCTGGCGGCCCTGCGGACGGCGGGCCGGTCGGCCGAGCCGGTGAAGCCGTGGGCCAGAACCACGGCCGTGTCGGTGACACCCGCCGTACAGGGTTCGTAAACAGCTTCGATACGGACACCGTCATCTGTCAGCAAAGTGGCACGCTGGGGTCGAGGAGTGATCGAGGAAACATCCACGATGTGAAATCGGCCCTCTGCCTCGGAACTCATGTGAGCTATTCTGCTTGCCAGAGGATCCGGGCAACGCAGCCCCCGGGTCCTTTTGTGTTTTCCGACCGTTGTTACGGACGGATGAACAAAAGCTCTCAGGGCGCGAGAGCCAGCAGAGATGCGTACGAAGCAGTGCCGTAGTCCTCGCAGGGACCGAGGAGGAACCGACGTCATGGACGAGCGAACGAAGCACGACCGACCGACGACCGAGGTAGGTGGAGCGCAATGAGCTCACTGCTGCTCCTGACCAACGCACTCCAGCCGTCGACCGAGGTGCTTCCCGCACTCGGCCTGCTGCTGCACAACGTGCGGGTGGCCCCCGCCGAGGGCCCCGCGCTCGTGGACACCCCCGGCGCGGACGTCATCCTGATCGACGGCCGGCGTGACCTCCCGCAGGTCCGCAGCCTCTGTCAGCTGCTCCGCTCCACCGGGCCGGGCTGCCCGCTGATCCTCGTCGTCACGGAGGGCGGTCTCGCGGCCGTCACCGCCGACTGGGGTATCGACGACGTGCTCCTCGACACCGCCGGACCGGCCGAGGTCGAGGCCCGGCTGCGGCTCGCGATGGGCCGCCAGCAGATCGTCTCCGACGACTCCCCGATGGAGATCCGCAACGGTGATCTCTCGGTGGACGAGGCGACGTACAGCGCCAAGCTCAAGGGCCGGGTCCTGGACCTGACCTTCAAGGAGTTCGAGCTCCTGAAGTACCTCGCGCAGCACCCCGGCCGCGTCTTCACCCGCGCACAGCTCCTCCAGGAGGTGTGGGGGTACGACTACTTCGGCGGCACCCGAACGGTGGACGTCCACGTACGGCGTCTGCGGGCGAAGCTCGGCCCCGAGCACGAGTCGCTGATCGGCACCGTCCGCAACGTCGGCTACCGCTTCGTCACCCCGGAGAAGGTCGAGCGGGCCGCCGAGGAGGCGCGCGCCAAGGAGGGCGCCCGCACCTCCCAGGTCAAGGAGGCGGACCGGGATGTCGCCCCCGCGGAGGACCTGAACGTGGTGTAAGCCACAGTGTGACCTGCCGGTAGGTAGGTCACCCCGCGTAGACTGCCGCGCGTGGCCAAGGTGACGCGGGATGACGTAGCGCGACTGGCGGGTACTTCGACCGCGGTCGTGAGTTACGTCATCAACAACGGACCCCGGCCGGTTGCCCCGGCCACGCGCGAGCGTGTCCTCGCCGCCATCAAGGAGCTGGGCTACCGGCCCGACCGGGTGGCCCAGGCGATGGCGTCCCGCCGCACGGATCTCATAGGCATGATCGTCCCGGACGCGCGCCAGCCGTTCTTCGCCGAGATGGCGCACGCCGTCGAACAGGCGGCCGCCGAGCGCGGAAAGATGGTCCTGGTCGGCAATTCGGACTACCGCGACGAGCGCGAGGTCCACTACCTCCGCGCCTTCCTCGGGATGCGGGTCTCCGGTCTGATCCTGGTCAGCCAGGGCATGAGCGAGCGGGCCGCGAGCGAGATCGAGGCCTGGGACGCCCGGGTGGTGCTGCTGCACGAGCGGCCCGAGGCGCTGGACGACGTGGCCGTCGTCACCGACGACATCGGCGGCGCCCAGCTCGCCACCCGGCACCTCCTGGAGCACGGGCACGAGTACGTGGCCTGTCTCGGCGGCATCCCGAACACCCCGGCGGTGGGCGACCCGGTCGCCGACCACGAGGAGGGCTGGCGGCGGGCCATGCTGGAGGCCGGCCGTTCGATCGAGGGCCGGCTCTTCGAGGCCCCGTACAACCGCTACGACGCGTACCAGATCGCGCTGAAGATCCTCTCCGGCCCCGACAGGCCGCCGGCGATCTTCTGCTCCACCGACGACCAGGCCTTCGGTGTGCTGCGCGCGGCGCGCGAGCTGCGTATCGACGTGCCGACCGAACTGGCCGTGGCGGGCTTCGACGACGTGAAGGAGGCGGCCCTCACGGACCCGCCGCTCACGACGGTCTCCTCGGACCGGCCCGCGATGGCCCGGGCGGCGGTGGACCTCGTCCTGGACGACTCGCTGCGGGTGGCGGGCTCGAAGCGCGAGCGGGTGAAGCAGTTCCCCTCGGCCCTGATCGTCCGGCGCTCCTGCGGCTGCCACGGCTAAGTCTTTATTTAGGGCATACGGGGTTCTGTCGGGCTTCTCAGGCCGTCCTCAGAGAGTTCTCATGTACGGCTCCGAGAGTCGTACCCATGACGGACTACCAGCAGCCGCAGCAGCAGCCGTACTACCCGCCGCAGCCTCCGCGCCCGCCGTACGACCCGACGCAGCCGGTCACCACCGAGCCGGGTACGACGATCTGGCCGTCCGGCGGGCACGTACCGCCCCCGGTCGCGCCCACCGCCCCCGGTCCGGCCCACGCCTCCCCCGAGCCGCGCCGGCGCGCCAGGCGGGGCGTCGGGCTGATGGCCGCGGTGGCGATCGCCGCGGCCGCCGTCGGCGGCGGCACCGCGACGCTGGTCCAGCAGCTCACCGCGGACACCACCACGAGCGCGTCCCCTGTGAGCGGGACGACCGTCTCCGCGAGCAGCAAGGGCACGGTCGCCGGCGTCGCCGAGGCCGTCTCCCCGTCGACCGTGGAGATCTCCGCGAGCTCGACGTCCGGCAAGTCCACCGGTTCCGGCGTGATCATCACCGGCGACGGCGAGATCGTCACCAACAACCACGTGATCTCCGGCGCCTCCTCGATCAAGGTCCAGCTGTCCAACGGCAAGACCTACGACGCGGAGGTCGTCGGCACGGACCCCGACAAGGACCTGGCGCTGATCAAGCTGCAGGGCGCGTCCGGGCTGAAGGCGGCCACGCTCGGGAACTCCGACAACGTCAAGGTCGGCGATCAGGTCGTCGCGATCGGCTCCCCCGAGGGCCTGACCGGCACGGTCACCAGTGGCATCGTCTCCGCCCTCGACCGCGATGTGACCGTGGCCAAGGACGACGGCCAGGAGCAGCAGCAACAGCAGTACGACCCGCGGCAGGGCTGGCCGTTCGAGTTCGGCGGGCAGCAGTTCAACGGCGACACCGGCTCGTCGAAGACGACGTACAAGGCGATCCAGACGGACGCCTCGCTCAACCCCGGGAATTCCGGCGGCGCGCTGATCAATATGAACGGCGAGATCATCGGGATCAACTCGGCCATGTATTCGCCGAGTGCTTCCAGCGGTTCTTCGGCCGGCAGCGTCGGACTCGGCTTCGCGATCCCGGTCAACACCCTCAAGGCCGACCTGGACAACCTCCGGTCCGGCGACGGCAACTGAACACGTGCGAGGCTGGCCCCATGACTGGCCCGGTGAATGAAGGCGACCGCATCCTGATCGTCGACGACGAGCCCGCCGTGCGGGAGGCGCTGCGGCGCAGCCTGGCCTTCGAGGGGTACGGGACCGAGGAGGCCGTCGACGGTGTCGACGCCCTCGCCCGGATGGAGTCGTACGCCCCCGATCTCGTGGTCCTCGACATCCAGATGCCGCGCATGGACGGTCTGACGGCGGCCCGCCGCATCCGGGCCTCCGGTTCGACGGTGCCGATCCTGATGCTCACGGCGCGGGACACGGTCGGTGACCGGGTGACGGGGCTCGACGCCGGCGCCGACGACTACCTGGTGAAGCCCTTCGAGCTGGACGAGCTGTTCGCCCGGATCCGGGCGCTGCTGCGCCGCAGCTCGTACGCGTCGGCCGGCGAGCCGCAGCCCGAGGGCGATGTGCTGAGCTTCGGCGATCTGCGGATGGACCTCGCGACCCGCGAGGTGACGCGGAGCGGGCGGCCGGTGGAGCTGACCCGGACGGAGTTCACGCTCCTGGAGATGTTCCTGGCGCATCCGCGCCAGGTGCTGACGCGGGAGCAGATCCTGAAGGCGGTGTGGGGCTTCGACTTCGAGCCGAGCTCGAACTCGCTGGACGTGTACGTGATGTACCTGCGCCGGAAGACGGAGGCGGGCGGCGAGCCGCGCCTGGTGCACACGGTGCGGGGCGTGGGGTACGTCCTGCGCGGCGGAGGCCCGGAGTGAGCGGTCCTGTGACGTGGTTCCGGTCGCGGCCGCTGCGGTCCCGGCTGGCGCTCCTGACGGCGACCGCGGTCGCGGTGGCGGTGGCGGCGGTGTCGCTGGCGTGCTGGTTCGTGACGCGGGCGCAGCTGGAGGCGGAGCTGGACTCCTCGCTGCGCAACATCAAGCTGGACGACCGTTCGGTGACCGACCTGACCCTCGCCTGCGCGCGGGGTGTCGACGCGCCCGTGCAGTTCGCCGGTTCGTACACCGTCCAGATCGTGATGAGCAGCGGCAAGCTCTGTACGTACGGCCCCTCGCCGATTCCCGTCCAGGCCCTTGACCTGGCGGTGGCGCGCGGGCAGTTGCCGTACGCGCTGCACACGACGAAGGCCGAGAACGGCGGCGAGATGCGGGTCTACACCTATCCGCAGCCCGCCGCGTTCCAGGAGGTGGTCGGTGTCTCCGTCGCGCGGCCGCTGTCGGAGATCGACAACTCGATGTCCACCCTGCGCTGGGTCCTGCTCCTGGTCTCCGGGATCGGTGTCGTCGGCGCCGGAGCGGCCGGCCTGTGGGTGGCGCGGACCGGCCTCGAGCCGGTGAACCGGCTGACGGACGCGGTCGAGCACGTGACCGCGACCGAGGACCTGACGATGCGCATCCCGGTCGAGGGCGAGGACGAGATCGCCCGGCTGTCGCGCTCCTTCAACGCGATGACGGCCGCGCTGGCCGTCTCCCGGGACCGTCAGGCACAGCTGATCGCGGACGCGGGCCACGAGCTGCGGACCCCGCTGACCTCGCTGCGGACGAACATCGAGCTGCTCGCCCGCAGCGAGCAGACCGGCCGTGCGATTCCGCCCGATGACAAGCGGGCGCTGCTGGCCTCGGTGAAGGCCCAGATGACCGAGCTGGCCGCGCTCATCGGCGACCTTCAGGAGCTGGCCCGCCCGGACGCGGCGCAGCCGGGCCCGCTGGAGGTCGTACCGCTCCACACGATCCTGCGCTCGGCCCTCGACCGGGCGCGGCTGCGCGGCCCCGAGCTGACCTTCCGTACCGACCTGGCGCCCTGGTACGTCCGGGCGGAACCGGCGGGTCTCGAGCGCGCGCTGGTGAACGTCCTGGACAACGCGGTGAAGTTCTCGCCGCCTCGGGGCACGGTCGAGGTGACCCTGATGCGGGGCGAACTGACGGTCCGCGACCACGGCCCCGGGATCGCGCCCGAGGAACTCCCGCACGTCTTCGACCGCTTCTGGCGCTCCCCCTCGGCCCGGAGCCTCCCCGGCTCGGGCCTGGGCCTCTCGATCGTGGCCCGCACGGTCCAGCAGGCGGGCGGCACGGTGACCCTGACGGCCCCGGAGGACGGCGGCACGTCGGCGGTCCTCCGCCTGCCGGGCGCGCCGACTCCGCCGCCGTCAGTTGTGGCGGATGAGGGACTCGACCAGGCCTGAGCGGGTGTTCGGGAAGTCCAGGGGGACGATGCCCAGGCCCTTCCAGCCGCTCGCCGTACCGTCCAGGAAGCCGTGGACGCGCGGGTTGAGGTTGTCGGAGTTCCAGCGCGGCGGCAGATAGGCGGACGTGCTGACGAAGTTGATGTACAGCTTGCCCGGCTGCTCGACGGCTGTGCGGAAGTGTGCCTCGATCTTGGGGTACTTGGCGTTCGGTGCGGCGTTCCAGTCGTCCTGGATGGCGAGGACGCCGCCGTCCCACCACTTGAGGCCGGGCAGCCCGCCGTTGTCGGCGATGAGGACGACCTTGCCGCGCGCCTCGCCGAGCACGGGGAGCGTGTCGCCGATGCGGAACAGCGAGCGCCAGCCCCGGTTGTCGAGGTAGTCGTCGAAGATCCGGCGGAAGGTGGCGTCGGACTCCCCGGAGTACTCCTGCTTGACCCGCATCAGGACGGTCTCGGATGGGTGGGCGGCCAGGAAGTCGCGGCAGGCGATGAGGACGTCGCCGAACATCATGTTCTGGTACGAGGCGCCGTGGTGGATGGCGAAGGAGCCGCCGGTGACCCGGCAGCGTATGTCGAGGAACCGGATTCCGGAGGCGAGCTGCTGCGCGATGGTGGTGTTCTGGCACTCGGACCAGAGGCCGCCGTAGCGCGCGCCGGAGTCGTGGGTGCCGGGGATGGTGAGCTTCTGGAGCGGGGTGGGGTCGCCGTGGCCGGCCATCCAGTCCTGGAGCCCGAGGGCCCCTCGGGTGCGCGCCCGGGCGGGCGCTCCGATGAGGACGGTGGCGGTGGTCGCCACGGCTCCCGCGAGAAAGCTTCGTCGGTCCATGCGCGGAGTATGACGCGTACGCGTCAAGCTTGCCAGAGTGCGGCGTGCACGAAAGGGGCGGCGGACCGTCGGAACGGTCCGCCGCCCCTCCCGGGGTGCTACGGAGCTACTTCACGATCGTGATCCGGCCCGTGGCCGGCGCGGCCAGCGGGGAGGTGGCGGTGGAGTGGGCCCCCAGGTAGGCGGTGAACAGGTCCAGGTCGGACGCGCCGACCAGCTTGTTCTTGTGCTCCTTCAGGACGGCGAAGCCGTCACCGCCACCGGCCAGGAACTCGTTCATCGCGACCCGGTAGGTCTTCGACGGGTCGATCGCCTCGCCGTTCAGCTTCACCGAGGAGGTGACGATCCGGTCGGCGCCGGTCTTCGTCATGTCCAGGGTGTAGGTGAAGCCCTTCGAGACCTGAAGGATCTTCGGCGCCACCTGGTTCGCGCCGCTGACCTGCTGCTGAAGCGCGGTGATGAGCTGGGCACCGGTCAGGTCGACCGCCGTCATCATGTTGGTGAACGGCTGGACCGTGTACGCCTCGCCGTAGGTCACGACCCCGTCGCCCTCGGCGCCGGACGCCTTGTGGACCAGGGGCGCGCGGACACCGCCCGGGTTCATCAGCGCGAGCTGGGCGCCGCCCTTGTCGGCCGGGGCCATGCCCTCGAGCTGCGCGTCGGCGATCAGGTTGCCCAGCGGCTTCTCGGGCGCCTCGGCGGGGTTGTCGATGTCGCCGGCGATGTAGCCGACCGGCCGGGACGCAATCGGCGCGGCCAGCGTCTTCCAGCGGTCGATCAGCTTGGTCATGTCCTCGGCCTTCGGCACGTCACGGGTGACGACGTGGTTCGCGGAGGCCACGGCCGTGCGGACGATGTCCTTGGAGCGACGGTCGTAGGTGAGCGTCGTGTCGGTGTAGAGCTTGCCGAACGAGGCCGCCGAGGTGACCGTGCGCGGCTTGCCCGCCGGGTCCGGGATCGTGCACGCGTACGCCTGGTGGGTGTGGCCGGTGACCAGGGCGTCGACCTGCGGGCTGACGTTCTTGGCGATGTCGACGATCGGGCCCGAGATGCCGTCGCCGGGGCCCGGGCTGTCGCAGTTGTAGTTGTACGCGCCGGAGGCCGGCAGGCCGCCCTCGTGCAGCAGGGCGACGATCGACTTGACGCCCTTGCGCTCCAGCACCTTGGTGTACTTGTTGATCGTCTCGACCTCGTCGCCGAACTTCAGGCCCTTGATGCCCTCCGCGGAGACGATGTTGGCCGTGCCCTCCAGGGTCACGCCGATGAAGCCGATCTTGACGCCGTTGCGCTCCCAGATGAAGTACGGGTCGAGCAGCGGCTTGCCGGTCTTCTCGTCCGCCACGTTGGCCGCGAGGTACGGGAAGTTCGCCCCCTGGAAGGTCTTGCCCTCCTCGAAACAGCCGGCGGTCGGGTGACAGCCGCCGTTCTGGATGCGGGCCAGCTCGCGCGCGCCCTCGTCGAACTCGTGGTTGCCGACGGAGCTCACGTCGAGCTTCAGCTTGTTCAGCGCCTCGATGGTCGGCTCGTCGTGGAAGAGCCCGGAGACCAGCGGGGATGCGCCGATCATGTCGCCCGCGGCGGCGGTGACGGAGTACCGGTTGCCCTCGCGGGCCTGCCGCAGGTGCGTGGCGAGGTACTCGACGCCACCGACGCCGTCGATGGTCCTGGTCGTGCCGTCCTCGTTGAGGTGGGTGAGCCGGCCGGCCGAGCCGGTCGGCGGCTCCAGGTTGCCGTGGAGGTCGTTGAAGGAGAGCAGTTGGACGTCGACGTAACGTCCGTGGCCGCCGCCCCCGCCCTTGGTCCCCGAGGCGCCCGCGGGCAGCGCGGCGACGAGCGCGCCGACGGTGGCGAGCCCCGCGCCCACGGCGAGTATCCGCCGCGCCGTCCTGTTCTTCTTCGGTGTCGCTGACATCGCTCCCCTGTCCCCTCGCCCCTTTTGTGGCGCTGCTCGACTCCTGCTGTGCCAGCGCAGCCTAGAGTCAACGCGCGTAGCGCAACAGGGGGTACCGGGTTACAACTCAGTTGATTCCGTAGGCTCGGAGCATGACTCCTGACCCGACACCGGCCCTTGAGCCCGGACGGCAGATCCTCACCCTCGACGAGCTCTCCCCCGAGCAGGTCCAGGACGTCCTCGACCTGCTCGAAGCAGCCGACCGCGGCGACGGGCTGCACGCCGTGTCCGAGCAGGGGCGGCTGTATCTGCGGCACGGCAGGCGCGAGGGCGTACGGCACTTCCTGCTCACCGTCGGATCGCACCTCTACGGCTACGCCCAGCTGGAGGACACCGACCCGGTGGAGGCCCCGGCCGCCGAGCTGGTCGTGCATCCGTCCCACCGCGGCCGCGGACACGGGCGGGCGCTCGGGGCGGCACTGCTCGCGGCCTCGGGCAAGCGGCTGCGGGTGTGGGCACACGGCGGGAAGCCGGCGGCGCGACACCTGGCCCAGGTGCTCGGCCTGACCCTGTTCCGCGAACTGCGTCAGCTGCGCCGCCCGTTGGTGCCGCTCGACATCCCCGAGCCCGTGCTGCCCGAGGGCGTCACCGTCCGTACGTTCACGCCCGGCCAGGACGACGCGGCCTGGCTCGCCGTGAACGCGGCGGCCTTCGCCCACCACCCCGAGCAGGGCTCGCTCACCCAGCGGGACCTGGACGACCGCATGTCCGAGCCGTGGTTCGACCCGAAGGGCTTCTTCCTCGCGGAGAAGGAGGGGCGGCTGATCGGCTTCCACTGGACGAAGGTGCACGCCGAGGAGCAGCTCGGCGAGGTGTACGTGGTCGGGATCCTGCCCGAGGCGCAGGGCAGCGGCCTCGGCAAGGCGCTCACCGCGATCGGGCTGCGGCATCTGGCGGCGCAGGCGCTGCCGACCGCGATGCTCTACGTGGACGCGGACAACAAGGCCGCGGTGACCGTGTACGAGCGGCTCGGGTTCGTCACGCACGAGGTGGACCTGATGTACCGCACGGAGTCCTGAACGCGCGGATGAACGGGCCCCGCAGGGAGTCCTGAACGCGCGGTGAGCAGGGGGCGGTTGACACCGCCCCCTCTCTTCCACCACCCTTTCACTACTTGATTAGTGAAAGGGTGGTGGAAGGAACGTGCTCGAATACCGGATCGACCGGCGCAGCGGGGTCGCCACCTACCTCCAGATCGTCCAGCAGACCAAACAGGCCCTGCGCATGGGCGTACTGGAACCCGGCGACCGACTGCCCACCGCACGCGAGGTCGTGGAGGCGACGGCCATCAACCCGAACACGGTCCTCAAGGCCTACCGCGAACTGGAGCGCGAAGGGCTCGTCGAGGCCCGCCGCGGCCTCGGCACCTTCGTCCGCGCGACGCTCGGAACCGGCCCCGCCGACTCACCCCTGCGGGGCGAACTCGTCGACTGGGCGCGCCGGGCACGGGCGGACGGCCTGGACCGGGACGACGTGGCCGCGCTCTTCACATCCGTACTGAAAGAACACTTCGAGGGGGACGACGCATGACCGGCGACATGGCTCTGGAGGCCAGAGGGCTGGGCAAACGGTACGCGGGACGCAAGCGGAGATGGGCCCTGTTCGACTGCTCGTTCCAGCTGCCCGCCGGCCGCGTCTGCGCCGTAGTCGGCCCCAACGGCGCCGGCAAGTCCACGCTCCTCGCCCTCGCCGCGGGGCTGCTCAAGCCCACCGAGGGCACGATCCACGCCCCCGCCCGCGAGAACCTCGCGTACGTGGCCCAGGACAAGCCGCTCTACCCGCAGCTCACCGTGGCCGAGACGCTCCGGATGGGCCGCGAGCTCAACCCGGACCGCTGGGACGCGGCCCTCGCGGAGCGGATCGTCGCCGCCGGGCCCCTGGACCCGGACGCCCGGATCCGTTCCCTCTCCGGCGGTCAGCGCACCCGCGTCGCGATGGCCCTCGCGCTCGGCAAGCGGCCGGAACTCCTGCTCCTGGACGAGCCGATGGCCGACCTCGACCCGCTGGCCCGCCACGAGCTCATGGGCATCCTGATGGCCGACGCCGCGGAACGCGGCACGACGGTCGTCATGTCCTCCCACATCCTGGGCGAGCTGGAGGGCGCCTGCGACCACCTCATCCTCGTCGAGGACGGCGGGGTCCGCCTCGACGGCGCCATCGACGACCTCCTCGCCGGCCACACCCTGGTCAGGGGCCCGGTGGCCGACCTCGCCCCGCACACCGTCGTCGACTCCCGCACGACGGGCCGTCAGCTCACCGCCCTCGTCCGGCGGGAGGGGCCGCTCGAAGGCGCCTGGCACACCTCCACGCCCACCCTGGAGGAACTCCTCCTCGCCCACCTCCGCGCCGCCCGCACCCCCGAAGGAGCCTCCGCATGAGCAGCCTCGCGTTGAAGGGCCCGTACTGGGTGACGGTCCGCCAGCACCGGCGCGCGCTGCGGGTGGCGGCGGTCGCCGTGGCCGCGGCCCTCGTCGTCGTCGGTGGGCTGCGCCTGTGGGACGCCATGGTCCCGGACATGGTGATGGAGGGCGGTGACAAGGTCCCCGCCGACGACGACCACGGCTACGGACTGCTGCGCTGGGGCATGGAGTACTTCTCCGTCGCCATGGTGCTGCTTCCCCTCCTGGTCGGCGCGTTCGTCGCGGGCCCCATGGTCGCCC
Source organism: Streptomyces sp. NPDC046712 (assembly GCF_040645695.1). Lineage (NCBI taxonomy): Bacteria > Bacillati > Actinomycetota > Actinomycetes > Kitasatosporales > Streptomycetaceae > Streptomyces > Streptomyces sp. NPDC046712. The sequence goes on from NZ_JBEYYW010000017.1 coordinate 156,925, forward strand.
GCGAGCTGGAGTCCGGGACGTACAAGCTCGCCCTCAACCAGTCGGTGGCCCCCTCCCGGTGGCTCGGCGCGAAGCTGCTGACGGCGGCCGGGGCGACGGCGGTGATCATCGCCGCGCTGATGGCCGTCTACCAGGTCGGTCTCGCCCGTGTGGAGGGCTCCCTCGAGCTGCACTGGGCCGACCGCGGCGCGTACGAGGCCTCCGGCACGACCCTGCTCGCCCAGTGCCTGCTGGCGATCGCGGTGGGCGCCCTCGTCGGGCAGCTCGTCCGGCGCACGGTCCCGGCCATGGCCGTCACCGGGATCTTCGTGGGCCTGCCGATCCTCCTCCTCGGTGCGTACCGCTGGGACTTCCTGTCCGTCGAGACGATCACCGGACCGATCAACGTCTCGACCGGGATCCTCGTCGCACCCGGAGACGGATTCATGACCGACCACGGCCTGCTCGCCGCGGACGGGGGGCGCATCACCGACTGGCCGTGCTGGGGCAACGAAGACACGTACACCTGCCTCGCCAGGCAGGGCGTCACCGGCCAGTACCTCGACTACCACCCGGCCTCGCACTTCTGGCCGACCCAGCTCATCGAGACCGGCATCGTCCTCGCCCTCGCCGCCCTCGCCCTCCTCGCCGCCTTCCGCGTCCTGCGCGCCCGGCACCCGTAACCCACGGAACAAGGCACCGAAAACCGCCCGGCGGGGCCCTTCAGGGGCCCCGCATCCGATTCCCGCCCACGACGCCCCCGAGCGGACCCACCGCCGCCGCCCGACCCACGACGCCTCCGGCACAGGTTGCCCACGGTCGCCCGCACGACATGTCGTTGTTACCGGCCATTCAGACGCGCTTGCGACGCTCACGCAATGAAGCCTGCCGTGCCTCCTCTCGCCAAGGGGCTCCCCAAAGGGAGACTTCCCTCGCCCACGGCCCGCTCCGACGCGCCCGACCACCCCTTCGCGCGGAAGAATGGGGCCATGAGCCAGCAGCCTGCCGAGGTCCCGGTCCAGTCCTCCGCCAAGCCGTCCGCGAAGAACGCCAAGAGCGCCAAGGCGTCCGCGAAACCGGCCGTGAAGCCGTCCGCGCAAAGCGCCCAGAACGGTGAGCCGACCGCGCAGCCGTCCGTCGGCTCCATAGCCGCGCACCGGCCCCACACCGTGAACGCGGGCCCGGCCTCGGACCTCGAGCCCGAGCTGGACACCGACCTCGACGCGTACGAGGACGACGGCGCCGCCGGCGAGCTCCCCCAGGGCCGCTTCCTCGACCGCGAACGCAGCTGGCTCGCGTTCAACGAACGAGTCCTCGAACTGGCCGAGGACCCCACCACACCCCTCCTCGAACGAGCGAATTTCCTCGCCATCTTCGCGTCGAACCTCGACGAGTTCTTCATGGTGCGCGTCGCCGGCCTCAAGCGCCGGATCGCCACCGGGGTCGCCACGCGCTCCGCCTCCGGACTGCAGCCCCGCGAGGTGCTCGACCTGATCTGGACCCGCTCGCGCGAGCTCATGGCCCGGCACGCCGCCTGCTACCAGCAGGACGTCGCCCCGGCCCTCGCCGACGAGGGCATCCACCTGATCCGCTGGCCCGAGCTGACCGAGAAGGAGCAGGCGCGGCTCTTCACCCTCTTCCGCCAGCAGATCTTCCCGGTCCTCACCCCGCTGGCCGTCGACCCCGCCCACCCCTTCCCGTACATCTCCGGCCTGTCCCTGAACCTCGCCGTGGTCGTACGCAACCCGGTCAGCGGCCACCGCCACTTCGCCCGCGTCAAGGTGCCCCCGCTGCTCTCCCGCTTCCTGGAGGCCTCCCCGCAGCGGTACGTCCCGCTGGAGGACGTCATCGCGGCGCACCTGGAAGAGCTCTTCCCCGGCATGGAGGTGCTGGCCCACCACATGTTCCGGGTGACCCGGAACGAGGACCTCGAGGTCGAGGAGGACGACGCGGAGAACCTGCTCCAGGCCCTGGAGAAGGAGCTGCTGCGCCGCCGCTTCGGGCCGCCGGTCCGCCTGGAGGTCGAGGAGTCCATCGACCCGTACGTCCTCGACCTGCTCGTCCGCGAGCTGAAGGTCTCCGACGCCGAGGTCTACCCGCTGCCCGGCCCGCTCGACCTCACCGGCCTCTTCGGGATCGCCTCGCTTGACCGGCCCGAGCTGAAGTACCCCAAGTTCGTCGCCGGCACCCACCGGGACCTCGCCGAGGTCGAGTCCGCCTCCGCGCCCGACATCTTCATGGCACTGCGCGAGCGGGACGTCCTGCTGCACCACCCGTACGACTCCTTCTCCACCTCCGTCCAGGCGTTCCTTGAGCAGGCGGCCGCCGACCCGGACGTCCTCGCCATCAAGCAGACCCTGTACCGGACCTCCGGCAAGTCCCCGATAGTCGACGCCCTGATCGACGCCGCCGAGAGCGGCAAGCAGGTCCTCGTCCTCGTGGAGATCAAGGCCCGCTTCGACGAGCAGGCCAACATCAAGTGGGCGCGCAAGCTGGAGGAGGCCGGCTGCCACGTCGTCTACGGCCTCGTCGGCCTCAAGACCCACTGCAAGCTGTCGCTCGTCGTCCGGCAGGAGGGCGAGGTGCTGCGCCGCTACTCGCACGTCGGCACCGGCAACTACCACCCCAAGACGGCCCGGCTCTACGAGGACCTCGGCCTGCTCACCGCCGACCCGCAGGTCGGCGCGGACCTCTCCGACCTGTTCAACCGGCTCTCCGGCTACTCGCGCCGCGAGACCTACCGCCGGCTGCTGACCGCGCCCAAGTCCCTCCGGGACGGTCTCGTCTCCCGGATCCACAAGGAGATCGCCCACCACCGGGCGGGCCGGCCGGCGTACGTCCGGATCAAGGTCAACTCGATGGTCGACGAGGCCGTCATCGACGCCTGCTACCGGGCCTCGCAGGCGGGCGTCCCGGTCGACGTCTGGGTCCGCGGCATCTGCGCGATCCGCCCCGGCGTCGCCGGCCTCTCCGAGAACGTCCGGGTCCGCTCGATCCTCGGCCGCTTCCTGGAGCACTCCCGGATCTTCGCCTTCGGCAACGGCGGCGAGCCCGAGGTCTGGCTGGGCAGCGCCGACATGATGCACCGGAATCTGGACCGGCGCATCGAGGCCCTGGTCCGGGTCTCCGACCCGGCCCACCGGGCGTCCCTGACCCGGCTGCTGGAAACCGGAATGTCCGATACCACCACTTCCTGGCACCTCGGCCCGGACGGGAACTGGACGCGGCACGCGACCGACCCGGAGGGCCAGCCGCTACGGCACGTCCAGGAGATGCTCATCGACGCGCGGAGGCGCCGGCGTGCACAACCCTGACCACCTTTCCGTCTCCACGGGCGTCACGGCGGGAGAGGTCCTCTCCCCCTACCTCCAGGCGCGGGCCGGAGACTTCCTGCGGGGCCTGCGCCTGCACACCGAGAGCGGCGCGGACACGGCGGGCTCGGAGGAGGCCGCCCGGTCGCTCCGGGCCGCCGCCCGCCGTATCAGCGGCACCCTGCACACCTTCCGGCCGCTCCTGGACGCCGCCTGGGCCGACCAGCTGCGCACGGAGCTGGCCTGGCTGTCGGGAACGCTCGCGCTTGAGCACGCCTGCACCTCCCGGCTCGTCCGGCTGGTGGACGCGCTGTCCCGCCTGTCGAGCGGCGGCGGCCCCGTCCCGGTGGCACGGGGTACGGACACGGGCCAGGGACTGACGGTCGGCGCCGCCCGCGCCGGCGCCCTGCTCGAACGCCAGCTCACCCTGGCCCGTACGCGAGCCCACTCGGCGGCCCTCCAGGCACTGGGCTCCTCCCGCTTCCACGCGGTCGCCGACGCCGTCGCGCTCCTCGCCTCCGAGGTACCGCTCGGGCCCGCGGGGGCGGCCCCGGCGATCGAGGTCCTCGACGCGCCGGCCGCGGTCGTCGAGCACCGCCTCACGGAGTCCGTGGCCGGCCTGCCGCTGGCCCGCGCGGCCCACCCGTACAACGCGGACGCCCTCGCCCTCGCGGCCGGCGAGGCCCAGGACGCGCCCTGGCACCAGACACGGCTCCTGCTCCGCCTCCACCGGTACGCATGCGAGGTCCTGCACGGCACCGATCCGGACCCGGTCCTGTACGAGGCCGGCCGCGCCCTGGACCGCCACCGCGACGCCTCCGAGGCCGCCGCCGCGGCCGCCACGGCGGCCCGCACCCCCCGGATCGCCCCGGCCACCGCGTACGCCCTCGGCGTCCTCCACGCGGACCAGCGCCACGAGGTCGAAGCCTCCCGCTTCGCCTTCCAGCGCGCCTGGCAGCGCACGACGGCGCCGGTCCCGTGATCCTCGCGGCGGGGTGCGTCCTGTGGCGCCCCGCGCCGTCGGGCCAGGGCATCGAGATCGCCCTGGTCCATCGGCCCAAGTACGACGACTGGTCGCACCCGAAGGGGAAGCTGAAGCGCGGCGAGACGGCCGAGGAGTGCGCGGTCCGCGAGGTACAGGAGGAAACCGGCCAGTCCTGTGTCCTGGGCCCGCGCCTCCCCACGGCCCGCTACCTGGCGCAGGGCCGCCCGAAGGAGGTCACGTACTGGTCGGCCCGCGCGCTCGGGGGCACGTTCACCCCGACGACGGAGGTCGACCGCGTGGCCTGGCTCCCCCTGGCTGCCGCCCGCCGCCGCCTGACCCAGCCCCGCGACAGAGACCTCCTGGACGAGCTCGCCTCGGATTAGTCGGCGGGCGTACGTTCGACAGGGGCTGAACGGGTAGGCGCAACGGGCGGCGCCCCTTGCGGGCGGCCTCCGCACCGGCCTCCGACACCCACGAGGGGAGGGCACCCTGCACCCCCGACACGCCGCCCGCCCCAGGGCCCCGCACCGCGCCTTCCGGCACGGTTCACTTGCCGTTCACTCTCCCCCGTCGGCCGCTTCACCTGATCTGCCTAATTTCGGCCGTACAAGGTGCACAAGCACAGCGCTGCACCCACAACCCCGACACACGCCGCCGTAGAACGTTCAGGACATCAGGTCCGCGGCAGGCGGCTTCTGGAAGGAACACCCGAAAGTGAAGCTTTCGCGCATGAACGGGCTTCGCGCCTCCGCGATCGGTGCCCTCGTCGTTTCCGGCGCCCTCGTGCTCTCGGCGTGTGGTTCGGACGACAACACCGGCACCCCGCCGAACGGCGAGAAGACCTCGGCCGCGGCGTCGAACATCAAGTGCGACGGCGCCAAGGGCCAGCTCCTCGCCGCGGGCTCGTCCGCGCAGAAGAACGCCATGGACCTGTGGGTCAAGAACTTCCAGGCCGCCTGCTCCGGCGTCGAGGTCAACTACCAGGCCATCGGCTCCGGCGGCGGTATCACCAAGTTCAACCAGGGCCAGGTCGCCTTCGCCGGCTCCGACTCCGCCCTGAAGGAGGAAGAGGTCGCCGAGTCGCAGAAGATCTGCAAGGGCGGCAAGGGCGTCAACCTGCCGATGGTCGGTGGCCCCATCGCCATCGGTTACAAGCTGGACGGCGTGGACAACCTGATCCTCGACGCCTCCACCATCGCCAAGATCTTCAACACCGACATCAAGAAGTGGAACGACCCGGCGATCGCCAAGCTGAACCCGGGCGTCAAGCTGCCGGACAGCAACATCCAGGCCTTCCACCGCTCCGACGAGTCGGGCACCACCCAGAACCTGGGCAAGTACCTCTCCACCGCGGCCCCGGCCGACTGGAAGCACGATCCGAAGTCGAAGTCGTGGCCCGCCCCGGGTGGCCAGGCCGCCAACGGCTCCTCCGGTGTCGCCACCGCGGTCAAGGACGCCGAGGGCTCCATCGGCTACTTCGAGCTCTCCTACGCGACCGCCAACAAGATCTCCACGGTCTCCGTGAACACCGGTGCCGCCGCCCCGGTCGCCGCGACCACGGAGAACGCCTCCAAGGCCATCGCCGCCGCCAAGGTCAAGGGCACCGGCAGCGACATGGCCCTCTCCCTCGACTACGCGACCAAGGCCGAGGGCGCCTACCCGCTCGTCCTGGTCACGTACCAGATCGCCTGCGACAAGGGCAACAAGGCGGAGACCCTGCCGACCCTGAAGGCGTTCCTGAACTACGCGATCAGCGAGGACGGCCAGAAGGTCCTCAGCGACGCCGGCTACGCCCCGATGCCGGCCGAGATCGCGACCAAGGTCCGCGAGATCGTCCCCACCCTGTCCTGATCCCCGGCCGGGGCCGGTCCGTCGGCCACCACCGACGGACCGCCCCCGGCATCCGGTGCACCGCCGCCAGGAGCCCCGTACATCCGTACAGGCTCCGCAGACCGGAGAGTCAGAATGGCTTCGACAACCACACCACCCATAGAAAACGGGCGTGCCAAGGGCGCGACCCGTCCCGGTGACCGGGTCTTCCTCGGTCTGTCCCGCGGATCCGGCATCACGCTCCTGGTGATCATGGCCGCGATCGCGGGCTTCCTCACCTACCGCGCGATCCTCGCGATCTCGCAGGACTCCACGAACTTCTTCACCACCTTCGAGTGGAACCCGGCCGGCAACCCGCCTGTCTTCGGCATCGCCGTCCTCGCCTTCGGCACGGTCGTCTCGTCGATCATCGCCATGGTCATCGCCGTGCCGGTCGCGATCGGCATCGCGCTGTTCATCTCGCACTACGCGCCGCGCAAGCTGGCCAAGCCGCTCGCGTACGTGGTCGACCTGCTCGCCGCCGTCCCCAGCATCATCTACGGCCTCTGGGGCGCGATCTTCCTGGTCCCGTACCTGGACGGCCTGAACCAGTGGCTGGACGAGTACCTGGGCTGGACGTACATCTTCGACAAGGCAGGCGACGGCGTCGCCCGCAACATGTTCACCGTGGGCATCCTGCTGGCGATCATGATCCTGCCGATCATCACCAACGTGACCCGCGAGGTCTTCCTCCAGGTCCCGAAGATGCACGAAGAGGCCGCCCTCGCCCTCGGCGCCACGCGCTGGGAGGTCATCCGGATGTCGGTGCTCCCCTTCGGCCGCTCGGGCATCATCTCCGCCTCGATGCTGGGACTCGGCCGCGCACTCGGTGAGACGATGGCGGTAGCCGTCGTTCTCTCCCCCAGCTTCATCCTCTCGGGCCACCTGCTCGACCCGGGCGGCGGCACCTTCGCCCAGAACATCGCCGCCAAGTTCAACGAGGCCAACGAGTTCGGCCGGGACGCGCTGATCGCCTCCGGTCTCGTCCTCTTCGTCATCACCCTGCTGGTCAACGGCGCGGCCCGGTGGATCATCGCCCGCCGCAAGGAGTACTCGGGGGCCAACGCATGAGCCACGCCATACAGGACCGCCCGCCGGTACAGAGCGTGGTCAAGCACGACCCGCTCAAGCACGCCCGGCTCCCCCGCTGGACCCCGCTCGCCACCGCCATAGGGTCGATCGCCGCCGCTGTCGGCCTCGGACTCGCGGCCGGCTGGCACAGCCGCATCCAGTGGGGCCTGATCGCCGCGCTGTTCTTCGTCCTCGCGACGTACGCGATCACCTCCAAGGTCGAGGGCTCCCGCCAGGCCAAGGACCGGGTCGCGACCAGCCTCGTCTGGGTCTGCTTCATCCTGGCCGTCATCCCGCTGCTCTCCCTCGCCTGGGTCACGATCAGCAAGGGCCTGGAAGTCCTCGACCCGTACTTCCTGAGCCACTCGATGAACGGCGTCCTCGACGCCGAGGCCGGCGGCGGTGTCTACCACGCACTGCTCGGCACGATCGAGCAGGTCCTCATCGCGACCCTGATCGCCGCGCCGATCGGCCTGCTGACCGCGATCTACCTCGTGGAGTACGGCGGCGGGAAGCTCGCCCAGGCGGTCACCTTCTTCGTCGACGTCATGACGGGCATCCCGTCGATCGTCGCGGGCCTCTTCATCCTCGCCACCTGGAATCTGATGCTGGGCTTCGGGCCCTCCGGATTCGCCGGCGCGATGGCCCTCGCGATCCTGATGATGCCGGTCGTGGTCCGCTCCACCGAGGAGATGCTCAAGCTCGTCCCGAACGAGCTGCGCGAGGCCTCCCTCGCCCTCGGCATCCCGAAGTGGCGCACGATCCTGAAGGTGGTCCTGCCCACCGCGATCGGCGGCATCACCACGGGCGTCATGCTCGCGGTCGCCCGCATCACCGGTGAGACGGCCCCCGTCCTGCTCCTCGTGTTCGGTACGAAGCTCATCAACCCGAACCCCTTCGAAGGCGCTCAGTCCTCCCTGCCGCTCTACGTGTACGAGCAGTACGCGGTCGGCACCGACGCCGCAGTGGCCCGCGCCTGGGCCGCCGCGCTCGTCCTGATCGCCTTCGTCATGATCCTCAACCTGGTGGCCCGCGGCATCGCCCGCTGGAAGGCCCCGAAGACCGGCCGCTGACCAGCGACCACCTCTGGAAGTGAATTGATATGGCCAAGCGAATCGACGTCAGCGGCCTCTCCGCCTACTACGGCGCCCACAAGGCGATCGACGACATCTCGATGACCGTCGAGCCCCGCTCGGTGACGGCCTTCATCGGCCCCTCCGGCTGCGGCAAGTCCACCTTCCTGCGCACCCTGAACCGCATGCACGAGGTCACCCCCGGTGGCCGCGTCGAGGGCAAGGTGATGCTGGACGACGAGAACCTGTACGGCTCCCACGTCGACCCGGTCGCGGTCCGCCGCACGGTCGGCATGGTGTTCCAGCGCCCGAACCCGTTCCCGACGATGTCGATCTTCGACAATGTGGCGGCGGGCCTCCGACTGAACGGTTCGTACAAGAAGTCCCAGCTCAATGACATCGTCGAGCGTTCCCTCAAGGGCGCGAACCTCTGGAACGAGGTCAAGGACCGCCTGAACAAGCCGGGCTCCGGCCTCTCCGGCGGTCAGCAGCAGCGTCTGTGCATCGCCCGCGCGATCGCGGTCGAGCCCGACGTCCTGCTGATGGACGAGCCCTGCTCGGCGCTCGACCCGATCTCGACGCTGGCGATCGAGGACCTGATCGGCGAGCTGAAGGAGCGCTTCACGATCGTCATCGTGACGCACAACATGCAGCAGGCCGCCCGCGTCTCGGACCGTACGGCGTTCTTCAACCTGGCGGCCGTGGGCCAGCCGGGCAAGCTGATCGAGCTGGACGACACCGAGCGCATCTTCTCCAACCCGAGCGTCCAGGCGACCGAGGACTACATCTCCGGCCGCTTCGGATAGCCCATCGACCATGCGGCTCCGCCGCGTGGCGTCCTGCGGTGCTGCATGGCGGTGCCACCGCAGACGAAAGGGCCCGGTTCCTCTCTCACCGGAGAGGAACCGGGCCCGACCATTTCCGCGGCGGTCAGCCGAAGAACAGCCTCACCACGTAGTAGCTCACCGCCGCCACCAGCGCCGCGGCCGGCATCGTGATGAACCATCCGAGGACGATGTTCTTCGCGACGCCCCAGCGCACCGCGTTCACGCGCTTGGTCGCGCCCACGCCCATGATCGCGGACGTGATCACGTGCGTCGTCGAGATCGGCGCGTGGAACAGGAACGCCGAGCCGAACATGATCGACGCACCGGTCGTCTCCGCCGCGAAGCCCTGCGGCGGGTCCAGCTCGATGATCTTCCGGCCGAGCGTCCGCATGATCCGCCAGCCACCCGCGTACGTACCGAGCGACAGCATCACGGCGCATGCGATCTTCACCCACACCGGGATGTCGTCGCCCGACTGCTGCACATCCGCGATGACCAGGGCCATCACCACGATGCCCATCGTCTTCTGCGCGTCCTGCAGACCGTGACCGAGCGCCATGCCGGCCGCCGACACCGTCTGCGCGATACGGAAGCCGCGCTTCGCCTTGTGCGGGTTGGCCTTGCGGAAGATCCACATGATCAGGCACATGACCAGGTAACCGGCCACCAGACCGACGACCGGCGAGATGAACATCGGGATGACGACCTTGTCGAGCACGCCCGACCAGATCACCTCGGTACCACCGGCCAGCGCCGCGCCCACCATGCCGCCGAACAGCGCGTGCGAGGACGAGGAGGGCAGACCGAAGTACCAGGTCACCAGGTTCCAGATGATCGCGCCGACGAGTGCGGCGAAGAGGATGCCCATCCCCTTGTCGCCCTCGGGCGTGGCGATCAGGCCCTCGCTGACGGTCTTGGCGACCCCGCTGCCGAGGAACGCACCGGCGAGGTTCATCACCGCCGCCATCGCCAGCGCCGCCCGCGGGGTCAGCGCCCGGGTCGACACGGAGGTGGCGATGGCGTTGGCCGAGTCGTGGAAGCCGTTCGTATAAGTGAAGCCGAGCGCGACACCGATGGTCACGATCAGCGCAAAGGTGTCCACGAAGCCTCAGGACTCCTTGACCGCGATGGTCTCCACCGTGTTCGCCACGTGCTCGAAAGCATCGGCGGCCTCTTCCAGCACATCCACGATCTGCTTGAGCTTGAGCACCTCGATGGCGTCGTACTTGCCGTTGAAGAGCGTCGCGAGAAGCTTGCGGTGGATCTGGTCGGCCTGGTTCTCGAGCCGGTTGACCTCGATCCAGTACTCGGTGAGGTTGTCCATCGTCCGCAGGTGCGGCATCGCCTCGGCGGTCAGCACGGCCGCGCGGGCCAGCACCTCGATCTGCTGCTCGACACCCTTGGGGAGCTCTTCGACGTTGTAGAGGACGACCAGGTCGACGGCCTCCTCCATGAAGTCCATGATGTCGTCGAGGGAGGACGCGAGGTTGTAGATGTCCTCGCGGTCGAACGGCGTGATGAAAGAGGAGTTCAGCTGGTGGAAGATCGCGTGGGTGGCGTCGTCACCGGCGTGTTCCGCTGCCCGCATCCGCTCCGCGATCTCGGCCCGGGCGGAGGTGTCCGCTCCGAGCAGTTCCATCAGGAGCTTCGAGCCCGTGACGATGTTGTCCGCGGACGCGGCGAACATGTCGTAGAAGCTCGTCTCCCTGGGGGTCAGACGAAATCGCACGTGGGGTCCTCGGGGTGCTGGGTTTCGGTCAGGCTGATGCTAGGCGCATCATCCGGCCACGGCTAACCGGCGTCCCTTCAGTGTCGCCCATCAGGCACAGTGATCTACACGGGCCCCCGCCCGGACCGGCGGGGATCGGTACCATATACCCACGAGGGGTATACACACCCTTTCTGGACAACGGGAGGACGCGATGACGACCACCGAGGCGGCCGAGGGCATCCCCCAGCCCGTCGAGAGCTCTGTGCCCACGACCGACCACGATCACGGCGTGCACGGCTACCACAAACAGAAGGACGAGCACCTCAAGCGACTGCGCCGGATCGAGGGCCAGATCCGCGGTCTGCAGCGGATGGTCGACGAGGACACGTACTGCATCGACATACTCACCCAGGTCTCGGCCTCCACGAAGGCCCTGCAGTCCTTCGCGCTCCAGCTCCTGGAGGAGCACCTGCGGCACTGCGTCGCCGACGCGGCGATGAAGGGCGGCGACGAGATCGAGGCGAAGGTGGAAGAGGCCACGAAGGCCATCGCGCGGATGATGCGCACCTGAGAGACCGGGGCCGGCCGACGGCCCCGGCCGATCGGTCGGCGCTCAGCAGGAGCGCAGATCAGCAAGAGGCGCCACTGTCCGTGGAGACCCTCAGCACCTCGTCGATCCGGTCCGCGCTGAGCCGCTCCCCGTCGGCGTCCGAAGCCGCGATGATCAGTTCACCGCACAGCTCGATCTCGGCGAGAGCGACGCAGTCCTGGTCAGTGGGCACTGTCGCGGTACTGGGCGGAGCCACGCGCATTCACCTCTTCCTGCCGGCGTCGGTCTCCCAGCGTAGGGAGCGCACCACGCACCGCGCATGACACGTCCGGACCATTTGGGAATGGCCTGCGCGCGACCCTCCGCTACGCCTCGACCTTCCCGGCGTAGATGTCCTTCCGGCTCGGCAGCCGTACGTCGACCTCGGCACCGAACCCGTACAGCAGGGTCGTCGACGCGACAGCGACCGTGCGCCCCTGGTTGGCGAAGCTGAACTGGTGGCGCACCTTGCGCAGCCGCCCCTCGTGGTCCAGATACGCGTCGAAAGGCACCGTGTCCTTGGCGAACCCTTTCGCCGCCGCGGCCAGCGCCCCGCGGACCTGCGGCGAGGCGGCCCGGGCGGCCACGGCGATGTCCGTGACCCCGCGGTAGTGGCTGACTTTCACCCCTGCCAGATCGACCTCGCCGACGTACGTCACCTGCTGCGCGCCGCGCAGCAGCTCGGCGGCGGCGGCCGGGTCGGTGGCCCCGCCGGTGACGAGGTTGCCGTCGTCGAGGGTGGTGGTGTCCACCCGTACCCACTTGTCGGCCGGAACGCCGGCGCCGCGGTTCTTCATGTAAAGGGCGCCGGGGACGAGGAGCTCGGTGATCGGCCGGTGCTCACTGGCCCCCGCCGCGTCCTTGGGCAGCATGACCTGGAGGCGCCCCGAACGCCTTCGGAAGTCGTACCCGCCCTCACCCCGGATGGTCACCCGTGTCCCGCCGGCCGCCATCTCCATGCTCGTGCTCGCCTTGGAGGTGCCGGCCCGGGTCAGTACCTCGGCCGCGCCCCGCACGGTCTTCGTCGGATCGCCGCCCGGTCCGGGGTCCTCGGGGGCGGAGCATCCGCCCGTGGCCACCGCCCCGACCAGGGCCGCCGCGACGGCGAGGGAGCCGCCCCCACGCCCGTACCGCTGCACCACCATCGCCTGCCAACCCCCAACGCCGTACCGCTGCTTGTCCGGGACCCGCCCGACCCCCTAACGACGGTCCCGGGCCACCCGTCACGCGCAGTACGGTGGATCCGTGCATCATCAGCAGGCCCCGCATGACACGACCACGACGGAACGCGGCTCCTTCGCGATCGCCCGGTGCAGCTGTGGCTGGACGGGCCCGGCCCGGAGATCGCGGGAGAAGGCCCGGTCGGACGCGGCGACGCACACGACGGCGGCGCGGCAACAGACCGCCTGAGCGGTCCAGGGGCTGTCCGGCGCTACGCGGCCAGGTCGTTCTCGCCGGATCCCATGCGCGGCTCGGGGATGTCGAGCGTCTCGGGCCGGGGGCGGCGCTCGGCGGCGCTCCGGGACCGGACCAGCCGCGCCCCGCTCCGGGAGCGGGCGACGGCGGACACGACCGGGGTCAGCAGGGCGTGGGCGACGGGCGCGAGGAGCAGCGCCACCGCCGTACCGAGGGCGAAGCCGCCGATGACGTCGGTCGGGTAGTGCACGCCCATGTAGACGCGGCAGAAGCCTTCGGCGAAGGCGAGGGCGATGGCGGCGAGGCCGAACTTCCGGTGCGCGACGAAGAGCCCGACACCGATGGCCATCGCCATCGTGGCGTGGTCGCTGACGAAGGAGAAGTCGGTCTTGCCGTCGACGAGGACGTCGAGGCCCTCGTGGTCGTTGAAGGGCCTGGGTCGCTCGACGAACCCGCGGATGGGGATGTTGACGAGCAGCGCGATACCGGCGGCCAGCGGGGCCCACACGAGCCCCGTGACGGCGGAGACGGAATCGGCCAGGGTGCCGCGCCGGCGCACGCTCCACCAGCACCAGAGCACGACGAGGACGAGGCCGAGCATGATCCCGTACTCGCCGACGAACTCCATGACGCGGTCGAACCACGGCGGGGCGTCCCGCGCGATCCCGTTGATGTCGTAGAGCAGGCTGACATCGGGGTTCGAACCGTCCGATGCGAGTCCAGCCATCTGCTGCGGCCCCTTGCCTTGTCACGTGAGTCGACCGTGGGCGGTCGGTCAGGGAACGAACCGCCTGAGGCGTGCGTTCCGCTCTTCCTCGACGATCACCATGACGTTACCGAAGAGTGACACGTCATCGCAGCTCAGGGCCTGTGCTTAACGGAGAGTTCCGGCCATGCCCGACAGAACGTCAGGTCTGCGGCAGGTGCGTCGGCAGCGCCGCCGCGCCCTCCTGGGTGACCCGGGTCGCCCCGAAGTAGTCCGGAGTGTCCATCTTGGTGAAGCGGATCACGGCCCCGGTGCGCGGGGCGTCGATCATGTAGCCGCCGCCGACGTAGATGCCGACGTGCCTGATGGCACGGGAGTTCGTCAGATCGTCAGAGAAGAAGACGAGGTCGCCGGGGAGCAGTTCGCCGCGGGCCGGGTGGGGCCCGGCGTTGTACTGGTCGTTGGCGACGCGGGGCAGCTCGATCCCGACGGACCGGTACGCGGCCTGCGTCAGTCCGGAGCAGTCGAATCGGCCATTCTGCGCGGCCGTTCCGGTGCCGCCCCAGAGATAGGGCGTGCCGAGCTTCCCCTGCGCGAAGTGGATGGCCCCGGCGGCCTGCCTCGAGGGTTCGACCCGGCCGAGGGGCCGCGCGAAGCTCTTCTCCAGGGAGCGGATGATCCGCACGTAGTTCTGCGTCTCGCTGATGCGCGGCACCCCGCCGGACTTGATGACCCGGTAGGCCCCCGCGTTGTACGCGGCGAGCATGTTGTTCGTCGGGTCGCCCGGCACGTCCTTCACATAGCCGGCGAGCTCGCAGTCGTACGAGGCGGCGGACGGGATCGCGTCCGCCGGATCCCACACGTCCCGGTCGCCGTCCTTGTCGCCGTCGATGCCGTGACCGGCCCAGGTGCCGGGGATGAACTGGGCGATGCCCATGGCGTTGGCGGGCGAGACGATCCGCGGGTTCCAGCCGCTCTCCTGATAGAGCTGCGCGGCGAGCAGGGCGGGGTTGATGGCGGGGCAGAGGTTCCCCCACTTCTGCACGAGACCCTGGTACGCGGCCGGCACGGCGCCCTTGGCCAGCCCGACGGTGCCGTTCTTGGCGTCCCCCGCACCCCCGAGGAGCCCGGCGGCGGCGGAGTACGTCCCGACGACCAGCAGCGCGACGAAGCCGAGGCACACCCCGAAGGCCCCACCGGCCAGCAGCCACGCCTTGCGCGCCTTACGCACCGTCAACCACCCCTCGGCTCCTGGCAGTACGCCCCGGGTCAGTCTAGGCGGCGGGGCGGTGCGCGGGGGCGTTCCGTGACGCGCCGCTCACTGTGCGAGGCGCGTCCGGGGCTCTCGCCCCGTACGCGCCTCGCACCCACCTCTCACCCCGCTCGCGCGCGGCTCGCACTCAGCTCGGCACTCGGCTCGGCATTCAGCTCGCGGGTCGCTTGAGCACCTCCACGAGGCTGGAGCTGCTGTCGCCGCCGCGTCCGGCCTCGACTCCGCGCCGGAAGAGGTCGACGACGGCGGCGGGGAGCGCCCCGTCGACGCCCGCGTCGGTGACCGTGTGCAGGACGTGTTCGGCGCTGGCGAGCCCCATCGCGAGCCGGTCGACGTTCCCGGCGTGGTCACCGGCGTCGACGCGGGGCGCGTAGAACTCCAGGAACTGCTTCATGTCCAGGGCGTTGACGGCGTACGGGAGGAGGTCGGCGGCCTTGATGCCGTGCGCGCCGGCGAGGGCGAGGGCCTGCCAGTAGCCGCTGAGCGCGGTCCAGAACATGACCATGTTCAGCTGGTAGAAGAGCGCGGCGAGTCCCGGGTCCTCGCCGCGGTAGTCGGTGCCGGTGAGCACTTCGAGGGTGGGGCGGTGGGCCTCGAAGACCTCGCGCGGGCCGCTGTAGAAGGCCGAGGAGCCGGGGCTGCCGATGCCGGAGGGCGGCACGAGCACCCCGCCGGTGAGCTGGACGGCGCCGCGTTCCCGCGCCCAGTCGGCGGCCTCCCTGGCCCGGAGCGGGGTGTCGGAGCTGAGGTTGACCAGGACCCGGCCGGCCAGGACGGCGGGGTCGACCTCCCCCAGTACGGCGTACAGCGCCTCGTAGTCGGTGAGGGTGACCACCACGACCTCGTTGGCGGCCACGGCCTCGGCGGGCGAGGCGGCGAGGACGGCTCCACGGCGCACCAGCTCGTCGGCGCGGGCGGCGGTGCGGTTCCACAGGGTGACTCGGTAGCCCTGCTCCAGGTAGGCGCCGGCCATGGCCTGCCCCATGGGGCCGAGGCCGATGACGGTGACGGAGTTCTTGGGCATGCGGAAATCCCCTCGTCGAGAGCTCTAGAACGAACGCTCTATCCAGTGATGAGGCCGAAGCTAGCACAGCTCTAAAACGAACGCTCTACTCAATGACTGGATAGACTCACCGCATGCAGACCAGCAGCGCCGGCGGCACCCGCGACCGGATCGTCATCGCCGCCTCCCGCCTCATCCAGCGCCAGGGCTACGTCGGCACGGGCATCAAACAGATCGCCCAGGAGGCGGAGGCCACCCTCGGCTCCGTCTACCACTTCTTCCCGGGCGGAAAGGAAGCCGTCGCGGTGGCGGCCATGGAGCACGGCCGCGAGGAGTTCGCCGCACTGCTGCGCACCGCCCTGGACAGCGAGGACGACCCCGGCGCCGCGGTCGACGCCTGCGCCCGCCTGCTGGCCACCGAACTCCGCGCCTCCGGCTGGACCGACGGCTGTCCGGTCACCGCGGCCGCCCTGGAGACCCTCGGCACGGACAACCCCATCCAACGCGCCTGCGCCGAGGCCCTGCTGTCCTGGCAGAGGCTGGTCGCCGACAAACTCCTCGGCTGCGGCTTCCCCGACCCCGAGGCCGAGTCCCTCGCGGCCACGGTCATCAACACCCTGGAAGGCGCCGAGGTCTCCGCCCAGATCACCCGCTCGGAAACCCCCCTGCTCCTGGCAGGCCGTCACCTGTCGCGCCTGATCGCCTCGTACACCTGAGGTCCTCGGTTGAGTACGCGTACTCAACCGACCGTCACCGGCACGCCATAGCCTCACGCCCATGACGTCGAGGAACGCCCCCGCAACCGCACGCCGCCGCGCCCGCCGCCCCTGGGCCAGGGCGCTCGTGGCCCTCGCCGTCGTCGCCGCCACGCTCACCGCGTGCTCCGCGCTGACCGGCAGGGAGTACCCGACCGACGACCCCACCACCGTGATCACGCGGGTGCAGGCGCGGTCCCAATGGGCGTACGAGGCCATGGAGCTGCCGGACGCGACCCCCGTGGAGGGCGGCCGGTTCGTCGCCTCCCACACCTGCTACAAGCGGTGGGCCATCGACGAGGCGGACCACGAGGTCGCCTCCTTCGCGCTCGACTGGTCCGTGCCCGCGGTCCCGGCCGACCGGGCCCGCGCCACCGAACAGCGCCTGCGCGAGGCGCTCACCGAGGCCGGCTGGGAGCTCACCCACGACGCCGACCGACAGGTCAAGGGCTCCCTGACCCTCGGCTTCCGCTTCCAGGACCCCGCGACGGGCGACCAGTTCAACCTGCGCTGGTACGACACGACGGAGACCCTCTTCATCGACGCGTACACGCGGTGCGCGCACCTCCCCGCGGAGTACCTCACCGGCTCCTGGCAGAGCGCCGAGTGGAGCCCGCGCGACCCGGCCTGACCAGGGCCCGCCACCACCCCAAGAGTGCAACAACGACAGTCATTGCCCGGAGTCACCCTCCGTGATACACAGAGTGACCATACGCTTCTTCGTATAGAAACCGGCCACACCGTCGCAGGTCAAGACGGCCAGATCGGTCATGTGTGCGGGGATCGGGTAAAGAGAGCCGCCAAGCCGTCACACGCGAGCGGTTTCATCAGCGAAGATAGGGCGATGACCCATGCCATCTGGCAGGGGCGACGAACTACCCAACAGGGGCGGTGAGTTACATGTACCTGGCGGCCGAGAAGGGCGACATCACCACCATCATCGGTGGAATCGCCCCGAACTGGGGGCCTTTCGGGAGCCTGGGCAATGAAGCCAAGGTGATGATCGAGGTCGTGATGGCCGTGGCCATCCTGCTCTGCCTCGGCATCGCCATCTGGGGTGCGGCAAAGCAGCGCATCGGCGCGACCGCCCTCAGGGACACGTTCAGCGCCGAGCAGGGCAAGGGCCTGATCGTGGCCGGTCTGACCGGAGTCTTCATCATCGGATCTCTGGGGACGCTGTTCACGATCGTGTACGGGATGGCCGTCTAACCACCGAGGTCGGTTCCTTTCCTGATGTCCAGTCACCACACGGTTGAGAGGGCGTGCTTGCCATGAGCCTCGGCGACGACAACGACGGCTTCGGCGGCTCGGGCCAGACCCGCACGCGCCTCCCCGAGGGCGGCACCGGCGACATCCACGGCGCCCCCCGCCGCCCACCGGCCCGCGGCTCGCGGTCGCTGATCACGGTCGTGGGCGTGGTGGTCCTGCTGGTCGCCGCGATCGCCTTCGCGAACAGAGGCGACACGGACGACGCCGACACCACGTCCTCCTCCAAGCCCCCGGGCAAATCGTCCCCGACGTCAGCCACGGGCGTCCGCCCGGTGCCGGGCAAGAACGGCGAGATCCCGATGGGGTTCGCACGGGACGAGCAAGGGGCGCAGAGCGCGGCGGCCAATTATTCAGTGGCGCTCGTGTCGGCCGACATCCTGAAGCCTGACCGCCGCAGTGAGATCGTCCAGCAACTGTTCGTCCAGGACAAGGTCGAGGAGCTGAAGTCCAACCTCGACAAGGCATACAGCCGGGAGTTCCTCTCCAAGCTGGGCCTCGACGAAGCGGGCAACGCCGCCACCGGGCTGACGTACGTATCGCGCACGGCGCCGGTCGGCACAAAGGTCACGCAGTTCTCCGACAGCGCTGCGACGGTCGAGGTCTGGTGCACGGGCGTGTTCGGCACGGCTGGAGCCAGCTCCACCAACCCTGTGACGAACGACTGGTTCACGATGACCCTGGCACTCCGGTGGGCTGACAACGACTGGAAGGTCGACAGCTTCTCGCAGAAGGAAGGCCCGGCCCCGGTCAACGGGGACCTCCTCGCCTCCGACGCCAATGCGATCGCCAAGGCCGTCGAGGAGTACGGAGGATTCACGTATGCCCGCTAGGTCCCGCCCCGCGCTCCGCCTGGCCGCAGCGCTGGCCGGCGTACAGACTGCCGCCGTGCTGTTGGCGTCCCGTGCCTACTCGGCGCCCACTCCCACTCCGACTCCCTCGCCCTCGCAATCCGCCAAGGATCAGTGCGATCTCATCGTCGGCCCGGCGAAGGACTACTGCAACAACGGCGAACCCGGGTCCGGCCCCCGCCCCGGGCTGGACGACCCCACCACCGCCCTCGACCCCCTCTCCTCCCTCGCCCGCGGCTGCGCCGACGCCGCCGTCGCCATCGTCGACAAGCTCTCCCAGGCCGTCAAAGAGACCGCCGACGTCGACTTCACCAACCTCGAGTTCCTCGGCCGCTACGCCATCGTCTTCGCCGCCGCCACCTTCCTCACCCTCCTCCTCTGGCTCCTCGCCGTCGCCAAGCGCGCCATCCGCGGGGTTCCGCTCACCACCGCCATCTCCGAGGCCATCGGCTTCCTCTGGCTGACCGTCCTCGCCTCCGCCTTCACCCCGCTCATCCTCTACACCGTCGTCAACGCCACCGACGCCGTCACCGAGGTCATCGCCTCCGGCACCGGCCAGCAGACCGACGTCTTCTTCGGCAGCTTCAAGGAGGCCCTCCAGAAGGGCGACAGCATCGGTGGCGGGCCCATCATGCTGATCATCGTGTCGCTGGTGAGCGTCCTCGCCGCCGGTGTGCTCTACCTCGAGCTGTTCCTGCGCGCCGTCCTGCTCTACGTCGGCGCCCTCCTCGGCGTCGTCGTCTACGCCGGGCTCGTCGACAAGAACATGTGGGGCCACGTCCGCCGCTGGGCCGGGATCATGATCGCGGTGATCCTCGTCAAGCCGGTCATCGTCATCGTCCTCGGCCTCGCCGGCGCGCTCTCCTCCGGGACCGGCCCCGACTCGTTCTCGGCCGTCGTCTCCGGACTCGCGATCATCCTGCTCGCCATCTTCGCCTCCGCGATGATCTACCGCTTCGTCCCCGGCTTCGGGGACGAGATCGTCGCCTCCCGCAACAACCGCCTCCACCGCGCCGGCGAGAACGCGGCCGCCGCCGTCATCTCCTCCCCCGCCTCCCTCGTCTCCCAGGGCATCAAGACCCACAGCGCCCGCAGCGACGGCGGCGGCAACCAGAACAGCGGCAGCGCAGCACGACCCGCGAACCCCCTCGCCGGCGGTGTCGCCGCCCACAGCAGCCGCGGGGGCTCGGTCGGGGGCGGCGGCGGATCTGTCCCCTCCGCCGCACCCCCGCCGCGTAGCAGCAGCCCCACATCAGGAACCCCGCACAGCAACCGCAAGAACTCTGGAGGTGGAGGGCGTTGACGACCCAGTCCCAGCCGGTCACGCCCCGCCGTACGTATCTCATCGGCCGTGCCCGGCCGAACGCGATCGTCGGCAAGAACCGCGAGACCGGCGAGATCGCCCTGATCATCGCCGGTGCGTTCCTCGGCATGATGAGCGGACTCCTCGTCCCCGTCCTCACCCTGCGGATCGTGCTGCTCACCGGCTTCCCGATGCTGGCGCTGGCCGCCGTGTACGTCCCGTACAAGCACCGCACCTTCTACAAATGGTTCGAGATCAACCGCAGCTACAAGCGGAGCCTGAAGCGCGGCACCGCCTACCGCTCCGCCGCCGCCGAAGCCGGTACCCGGCTCGACGGCCGCGAGGTCGAGATCGGCCCACCGCCCGGCATCGGCCGGATCAGCTGGCTCTCCGCGCCCTTCGGCCCCGACGAGATCGCCGTACTCCTCCACGCCGACCGGCGCACCGTCACCGCCGCCATCGAGATCGAGGGCCCCGGCGTCGGCCTGCGCGACAGCGAGGACCAGGAAGCGCTCGTCGACCGCTTCGGCACGCTCCTGAAGCACGTCGCCAACGGCGACGGCTTCGTCACCCGCCTCCAGATGCTCGCCCGCACCCTCCCCGCCGACCCCGACGCCCACGCCAAGGACGTCGGCCAGCGCGGCGACCCGCACGCCCCGGCCTGGCTCCAGGAGTCGTACGAGCAGCTCCAGTCGATGGTCTCCACCTCCAGCGAGCAGCACCGCGCCTACCTCGTGGCCTGCATGCACTACACCCGCGAACTCGCCGCCGAGGCCAACGCGATGGCCCGCGCCGCCCGCCACACCTCCGGCGCCCGCAGGCTCGACCGCGACGCCGGCCTCGCCGTCGTCATGGCCCGCGAGCTCACCGACATCTGCGCCCGCCTGGCCGAGGCCGACATCCGCGTACGCCAGCCCCTCGGGCAGTCCCGGCTCGCGTCGCTCGTGCACTCCATGTACGACCCGGACCACCCCATCGACCACATCCAGGCGATGACGAAACGAAACGCTTGGCCCGCCGAACTCGACGCGATGGAGCCCACCTACCTCCAGGCCAAGACCCGCGAATCCTCCACCCGCGCCCCCTGGTGCCACGCCACCGCCTGGGTGAAGGAGTGGCCGATGACCCCGGTCGGCGTCAACTTCCTCGCCCCGCTCCTCGTCCACACCCCGGACGTGATCCGTACGGTCGCCGTGACCATGGACCTCGAACCCACCGAGGTCGCCATCGAGCGGATGCTCACCGAGAAGACCAACGACGAGGCCGAGGCATCCCGGCAGGCCAAGATGAACCGCACGGTCGACCCGCGGGACGTCGCCGCGCACGGCCGACTCGACCAGCGGGGTGAAGATCTCGCCAGCGGCGCGGCAGGCGTCAACCTCGTCGGGTACATCACTGTGTCGTCGCGCTCGCCCGAAGCCCTGGCCAGGGACAAGCGCACGATCAGGGCCTCCGCCGGCAAGTCGTATCTGAAGCTGGAGTGGTGCGACCGCGAGCACCACCGGGCCTTTGTGAACACCCTGCCGTTCGCGACCGGCATCCGCCGCTAGAGCCGCCAGCCGCCAGCCGCTAAGGGGCCCGCCCACATGCGAGATCCACTCTCCGCCCTCACCGAAGCCTTCACCTCCTTCCTCTTCGGGAAGGTGGAGACGACCCGTCTGCCGGTCCGCACCTCGACCGGCCAGGCCCAGGCCGTCTACCTGCCCACGGCCGCACCCGGCCTCGGCGACTCCGGCGTGATCATCGGCCGCGAGGTCTACAGCGGCAAGGGCTACATCTACGACCCGTTCCAGCTGTACGGGCAGCAGCTCCCGGCCCCCCACTGGCTGGTCCTCGGCGAGTCCGGCAACGGCAAGTCGGCGCTGGAGAAGACGTACGTCCTACGGCAGTTGCGGTTCCGCGACCGCCAGGTCGTCGTCCTCGACGCCCAGGGCGAGGACGGCGTCGGCGAATGGAACCTCATCGCGCAGGAGCTGGGGATAACCCCCATCCGCCTCGACCCGATGGTCGCCGTCGACGCCGGCATCCGGCTCAACCCGCTCGACCCGTCGATCACGACGACCGGGCAGCTCGCCCTGCTCCGTACGATCATCGAGGTCGCGATGGGCCACGGCCTCGACGAGCGCTCCGGCTTCGCGCTCAAGGTCGCCCACGCGTACGTCAACGAGCACATCACCGAACGCCAGCCGATCCTCACCGACATCGTCGAGCAACTGCGCCACCCGGAGGCCGAGTCGGCCGAGGCGATGAACGTCGACATAGACGATGTACGCGCCTGGGGTCTGGACGTCGCCCTCGTCCTGGACCGGCTGGTCGACGGCGACCTGCGCGGCATGTTCGACGGCCCGACCACCGTCGGCATCGACCTCGACGCGCCGCTCATCGTCTTCGACCTGTCCCACATCGACCGGAACTCGATCGCCATGCCGATCCTCATGGCGATCGTCGGCGTGTGGCTGGAGCACACCTGGATCCGCCCCGACCGGAAGAAGCGCATCTTCCTGGTCGAGGAGGCCTGGCACATCATCAACAGCCCCTTCGTGGCCCAGCTGTTCCAGCGGCTGCTGAAGTTCGGGCGCCGGCTCGGCCTGTCCTTCGTCGCCGTCGTGCACCACCTCTCGGACGTCGTCGACGGAGCGGCGGCCAGGGAGGCCGCGGCCATCCTCAAGATGGCCTCGACCCGGACCATTTATGCCCAGAAAGCCGACGAGGCCCGGGCAACCGGGCGGGTGCTCGGCCTGCCGCGGTGGGCGGTCGAGATCATCCCGACGCTCACCCCCGGTATCGCCGTCTGGGACGTCAACGGCAACGTGCAGGTGGTCAAACACCTCATCACCGAGAAGGAACGGCCGCTCGTCTACACCGACCGCGCCATGACGGAATCCTCCGCCGACCCGTCCATCGACCCGGACCTGGAATGGGAGACGGAACAGCGCGCCGCCCTCATCGAGCAGCAGCTGAACGACCCCTCGCAGTCGACGGTGGCGTGACGTGCGGAAGGACGAACGGCAAGGAGGAATCCCCGACGGACTGGTGGTCGGCCTGGTCGGCTTCGTCCTCGGGCTGACCGTGCTGGTCTGGACGGCGACCGGCCTGGCCGCCCTGCTCTCCAAGGGCGCCTGGCCGGCCGGGGTCACCTTCACCAGGACCCCGATGGCCGTGCGCGCCCTGATCGGCAGCCCGCAGGACCTGGCGGGCGCGTGGCCCGACACCCCGGCGGGCGAGCTGTCGGGGTACGGGCTGTTCTGGGGACTCCTCATCGGCGAACTGATGGTGCTGGTGGTCCTCGCGGTGTTCGTGGT
The DNA here is from genome assembly GCF_040645695.1 of Streptomyces sp. NPDC046712. Lineage (NCBI taxonomy): Bacteria > Bacillati > Actinomycetota > Actinomycetes > Kitasatosporales > Streptomycetaceae > Streptomyces > Streptomyces sp. NPDC046712. The sequence goes on from NZ_JBEYYW010000017.1 coordinate 180,215, forward strand.
GGGGACGCTGGCGCGGTGGAGAGCGGTACGGGCGGGCAGACGGTCCGCGTACGGCACGGCTGTGACGGCCGCGGCTACGGCTACGCAGCAGGCGCCCGCCCCGGTCGCCGTGCAGGCCCCGGTCGCGCAGCCGACCCCGCGGCCCACCGCCATAGAAGCCCCGGCCGGGCAGCCGGCCGTCATGCAGGCCCCGACCACCGTGCAAGCCCCGGCCGTCGTGCCGGAGCCCGTCCTGCCGGAGCCCGTAGTCCCGGCGTCCGTCGTCCCGGCGTCCCTCGTCCCGACGTCCGCCGCCCCGGAGCCCGTCGTCCCCGCCCCCCGCGCCCCCCGCCTCCTCTACGGCGCCCCCGCCACCCGCCGCCCCGCCGCGCTGCAGGCCGTCCAGGACGCCGAGGGCCCCGTCCTCGTCGTCACCTCCGACCCCACCGTGTGGGCCGACACCAAGGACGCCCGCGGCAAGCTCGGCCCCGTCCTCGTCTACGACCCCGGCCACCTCTGCGACACCCCGGCCCGCCTCCACTGGTCCCCGTCCGCGCACTGCGAGGACCCGGCCACGGCCCAGGAACGAGCGGTCGCGCTGCTCGCCCCCGTACGCCCGCCGTCCCGTCTGGACGCCGCCGTCGCCGACACCGCCGAAACGCTCCTGCGCTGCTGGCTGCACGCCGCCGCCCTGGACGACCGCCCCTTCAAACAGGTCCACCGCTGGGCCCAGGGCGCGGGCGCCCACGAGCCCGTACGGATCCTCCGTACGCACCCCAAGGCCGCCGCCGGCCACGCCGGACTCCTCGAGTCCGCGCTCACCGCACACCCGGAACGCCGCGAGATCGCCCAGGAGTTGACCGCCCGCGCGCTCTCCGCCCTCTCCTCGATCCACATCAGGGACGCCTGTACCCCGAATCGAACGGATTCGCTGACGCTGGAATCTTTCGTCGCGGAGGGGGGCACTCTCTATGTGGTGGGTGAACCGATCGAGGACCCGCGCACCCGCCCCGGCGCGATGCCTCTGCTCACCGCCCTCACCGCAAGCGTGGTCGAGCACGGCCGCCGCATGGCCGCACGGTCATCCGACGGTCGGCTCGACCCACCAATGACGCTCGTCCTCGACGACGTCGCCGCCGTGGCTCCCCTTCCCCGGCTCCCGGAGCTGCTGGCAAGCGGCCAGGACCAGGGCCTGCCGACCCTGGTCCTGCTCCGTTCCCAGGAGCAGGCCCGCGCCCGCTGGCCGGAGCCGCTCCCCCAGATGTAGAGCGCCTACGAAGCCGCGCCCGACCGCCGGATCTCGTACTCCACCTCGCGCGCCTGCTCGTCCCCCGGCACGGCCACGGTCTCGCCCGTCGCGACGAACCCGAACCGCCGGTAGAACGCGCCGGCCCGCGCGTTGTCCTCGTGCACGTACAGCCGCACCCGCTGGATCTCCGGCGCCGGCAGCGACCACGACCATTCCACGCCCGCCCGGAACAGCGCCTCGGTCACACCGGTACCGCGCGCCTCCGGCCGCACGTACACGCCCACGATGTGCGTCTGGTCGACCTTCGCCGCCTCACCGAACCGCACCTCGTCCGAGGGACGCTCGACCAGCACCGTGATCGTGCCCGCCCAACTCCCGTCCGGCGCCTCCGCCACGAACTGACGGACACTCTTCCCGCTCTCGGACGCGCCCTCCGCCCGCTCCTGCCAGAAGGAATCGGGCCGCTCCGAGGCGACCTCGTACGTCTCCAGGAAGGCGAGGTGCGCCACCGGGTCCTGGAGGGCGGCGAGCCGGATCTCGCGGGCCCGCTCCCACTCGTCGGCGCGAATCGTGCGTATCAGAAAGTCCATGGCCCCGATCTTCACCGCCGCACGCCACCCCCGACAAATCCATATCTCCCCGTCGTACCCCGGTACTACGTGCGCCGCCCGGCTCCCGCCCACGGTCGGACGATCCGCCACCGCCCGCTCCGTAGCGTCGTGGACATGATCCGAGCAGAAGAACTCACCAAGCGGTACGGCGCCAGGACCGTCGTCCAGGACCTCAGCTTCACCGTCCGCCCTGGCACGGTCACCGGCTTCCTCGGCCCCAACGGCGCCGGAAAGTCCACCACCTTGCGCATGCTCCTCGGCCTGGACGCCCCCACCCGCGGCCGCTCCACCGTCGACGGCCGCACCTACGCCACCCACCCCGCCCCGCTCACCAAGGTCGGCGCGCTCCTGGAGGCCCGTTCGATCCACCCCGGCCGCTCCGCCCACCACCACCTCATGGCGCTCGCGCACACCCACGGCATCCCGCGCTCCCGTGTCGAGCACGTCCTCGGCCTCACCGGCCTCACCGAGGTCGCCCGCCGCCGCGTCAAGGGCTTCTCGCTGGGCATGGGCCAGCGGCTCGGCATCGCCGCCGCGCTCCTCGGCGACCCGGAGACCGTCGTGCTCGACGAGCCGGTCAACGGCCTCGACCCCGAGGGCGTGCTGTGGATCCGTACGCTGCTCAAGTCCCTCGCCGCCGAAGGCCGAACGGTCCTGGTCTCCTCCCATCTGATGAGCGAGATGGCGCTGACCGCCGACCATCTGATCGTCATCGGCAAAGGCCGGCTGCTCGCGGACACGACCGTCGACGCGCTCGTACGGGAGTCCGGCGGCGCCTCGGTCAAGGTCGTCACCCCCGACGCGAACCGCCTCGGCGCCCTCCTCCCGGAGGCCCGGATCGTCACAGAGGCCGCCGACACCCTCCGTGTCACCGGCGTCGAGGCCGCGGACATCGGCCGCACGGCCGCCGCCCACGGCGTACCGCTCTTCGAACTCACCCCGCAGACCGCCTCTCTGGAGCAGGCGTTCATGGATCTCACCCACGACTCGGTCGAATACCAGGGAGCCGCAGCATGAGCACGACCACCACGCACACGTACCGCGTCACCCCCGCCCGCGTCCTGCGCTCCGAATGGCACAAGCTGTGGACGGTCCGCTCGACCTGGATCACCGTCCTCACCTCGGTCGCCTTCCTCCTCGGCGTCGGCATCCTCATGGGCACCACCTACACCGCGGACGGCGGCGACTCCGACGTCGACACGGTCGTCCTCACCCTCTACGGCTCCCAGCTCGGCGGGATCTGCCTGGCCGTCCTCGGCATCCTGGTCACCGCCGGCGAGTACTCCACCGGCCTGATCAGAGCCTCGATGACCGCCGTACCGCGCCGGACGCCGGTCCTGTGGGCGAAGGCCACGGTGTTCACGGCGGCCGTCTTCACGATCTCCCTCGTGGCCGCCCTGGTCACCTTCCTCACCGCGCAGATCTTCCTCTCCGACACCGACCAGGCGGCCTCCCTCGCCGACGACGGTGTGCTGGCCGCCATCGCGGGCAACGCCGCCGGCGTCACCCTGCTCAACCTCATCGCCCTCGGACTCGGCGCCGCGCTGCGCTCCGTACCGGGCGGCATCGGGGCCTTCATCGGCGGCGTGATGATCCTGCCGGAGGTCCTCGGCATGCTCCCGTACGACGCGGTCGAGACCGCGATCACGTACTTCCCCACCCAGGCCGCCGGAGCCCTCGGCTCCGCCGACCCGATGCCGAACGCGGCCTCCCCCAGCAGCGCGCTGCTCGCCCTGTGCCTGTGGGCCGCGGCGTCCCTGATCGTCCCCGCGCTGTTGCTGAAGCGCCGAGACGTCTAGCCCGTGACGTACGAGGATGGGCGGATGATCACGGAGAAGCGGCCCGGGGCGGACGAGGAGCCCCTCAGCCGGTACATCCAGCGGCAGACCCAGCGCGCACGCGCCTTCGACGAGCGCCGCCCCTGGGTCTGGGACGTCCTGCTCACCGCCTTCTGGACGGGGGTCGCGCTGGTCGACGCGGCGGGTGGCTGGCGGAACATCGCCCCCGACCCGTCCGTCCCGGTCGGGCTGATCCTCGCGATGACCTTGACGCTCTCGGTCCCGCTGCTGTGGCGCCGCCGCCGTCCCATGGCCGTCCTCGCCGTGATGACCTGCGCCTCGCTCGTCAGCAACTGGACCGGGGCCTTCCTCCAGGCCGGCTTCCTCCAGTCCATCGTCGTCTTCAGCATCGCCCTGCGGCTTCGCCTGCGTACCCTCCTGTGGACGCTCGCACTGATCGCCCCACCCCTGGTGGTGGGCGCGATCCGCTACCCCCAGGGCAGTTGGGACCAGCAGGTCGTCCCCACCCTGTGGGCGTACGCGATGGTCGCGCTGCTGGGCATCGCGGTCCGCTCCCGCAAGGACTACACGGCCGCCCTCGTCGACCGGGCCCGCCGCCTCGAAGTCGAGCGCGACCAGCAGGCCCAGCTGGCGGCGGCGGCCGAACGCACCCGGATCGCCCGCGAGATGCACGACATCATCGGCCACAACCTCTCCGTCATCACCGGCCTCGCGGACGGCGGCCGGTACGCGGCGGCCAAGAGCCCCGAACAGGCCGCCCAAGCCCTGGATGCCATCGGCACCACCAGCCGGCAGGCCCTCGCCGAGCTCCGCCGCCTCCTGCGCGGCGAGGCCGTACGCGATCCTCAGCCCACGCTCGCCGACCTGGACGCGCTGATCGACGGGGTGAGGACGGCGGGTCTGCCGGTACAGCTGGAGATCCGCGACGAGCCCGCCCCCGACGCCCAACCCCTGCCGACGGGCGCACAGCTGACGGTCTACCGGGTCACCCAGGAAGCGCTGACGAACACGCTCAAGCACGCTGGCCCAGGAGCGGAGTCCTCCGTCCTCCTGTCCTACGGCCGTGAGGAGTTGACGCTCGAAGTGACGGACACAGGCAGTACGGCCCATGACATCATCGGCACCGGCCAGGGAGTCACGGGGATGCGCGAGCGCGCCGCCCTCTATGACGGCACACTCGAAGCCGGCGCTCTGCCGACCGGTGGCTGGCGCGTACGACTCCGACTCCCCCTGGAGGGTTCCCCCTCGTGACGACGGTGCTCATCGCGGACGACCAGCCGATGCAACGCTTCGGCTTCCGCATGTTGTTGGAGAGCCAGGATGACATGACGGTCGTCGGTGAGGCGCCGAACGGCACCGAGGCGATCCGTCTGGTGGACCGTTACCACCCCGATGTCGTCCTGATGGACATCCGGATGCCGGGCCTCGACGGCATCGAGGCCACGCGACGCATCGTCGCCACCGGGGCCCGCACCCGCATCCTGATCGTCACGACCTTCGACCTCGACGAATACGCCTACGAGGGCCTCCGCGCCGGCGCCAGCGGCTTCCTCGTCAAGGACGCCCAGCCCGAGGAGCTCCTGTCGGGCATCCGCGCGGTCGCCGCCGGCGACGCGGTGGTGGCGCCCAGCCTGACCCGCCGGCTCCTGGACGCGTACATCCACCATCTGCCGACCGCCACGGGCCCGGCACCGGAGGATCCGCGCCTGTCGACCCTCACGGACCGGGAGCGCGAGATCCTCACGGTCATCGGCCAGGGCTGGACGAACACGGAGATCGCGACCCGCCTCCACCTCGCGGAGTCGACGGTGAAGACCCACGTGAGCCGCATCCTGTCGAAGACGGGCGCCCGCGACCGAGTGCAGGCAGTGATCCTGGCGTACGACGCCCAGCTGGTCACCCCGAGCCAGTCATGAGCTTCCACATGCATCTCCGCACGATGGCGGAGCACGAGATCCGGGACGACCACGCCTGGCTGACGGACGTCATGCGCGCCGCCTGGGACAACCTGGAGACCGAGTACGAGGCGGGCATCGCGACCGCCGTCGAAAAGGACTTCGGCCCCCTCAACGACCTCTACCTCGCCGGCGCCACGCCCGCCCACGAACTCCCGGTATTCGGCGGGCGCATCGTCCACGACCCCACCACGGGCCGGCCCCCGTTCGCCATCCTCACCCCGTCCGAGGTCACCACGGCCGCAGCACTCCTCAGGGATGCCGACTTCGACACCCTGTGGGACGTGGCGGGCCCTGCTCTCACGGCTCCGTACGCCCTCTTCGACGATCCGGAAGCCGCGGCGAAGGCCACGTACCTCGCCCACCACACGGCTCTCCGCGCCTTCTACGCACGGGCGGCCGACGCACAGCAATCCGTGGTGAAGGCGTTCTGGTACTAGAACTACTGGAACCGCATCCAGAACGCAGAAAAGCCCCGCACCATAAGGTGCGGGGCTTTCCCACAATGATTGTTCGGCGGCGTCCTACTCTCCCACAGGGTCCCCCCTGCAGTACCATCGGCGCTGAAAGGCTTAGCTTCCGGGTTCGGAATGTAACCGGGC
>NZ_JBEYYW010000018.1:0-174016 GCF_040645695.1 Streptomyces sp. NPDC046712
GCTTCCGTTTCCCCGGTAACTCCCTTGAAAATCGCCAGTTATGTCCGATTAATCGTCAATTGTGTATGTCCGGTGCGGGCCCTCCCGTATGCGTCGTACCCGTGTGGACCCCCGTGTCCGACTCCTTCGGACCGACTCCTGTGGACCGCCTCCCGCGGACTCAGCCGAAGACCACGCAGGAGGCGGCCGGGGCGTCGATCGCGCCCGCGGGACGCGGGATGCCGCTCTCCGCGTCGATGTCGAACCAGGTCACGTCGCCGGAGCGTTCGTTGGCCACGTACAGCCGCCGCCCCGAGGGGTCGAGGGCCAGGTCGCGCGGCCAGTGCCCGCCGCAGGGCACGGTGGCGACGAGGGCGGCCTTCTCGCCGTCCGGGTCGAGGGCGAGGACGGCGATGCTGTCGTCGCCGCGTACGGCGGCCCACAGGAAGCGGCCGTCGGGGGCGACGACCACCTCGGAGGGGTAGCTCGGTCCCGAGGCGCCCTCGGGGCGCACGGACGTCTCCGCGAGGGGTTCGAGGACGCCGGCCGTCGCGTCCCAGCGGCAGACGGTGAGGGTGGGCTCCAGCTCGTTCAGGACGTAGGCGTGGGTCCCGGCCGGGTGAAAGGCGAGGTGGCGCGGTCCCGTACCGGGGCGCAGGGCGGTCTCCCCGTGCGGGCGCAGCGTCCCGGAGCCGGGGTCGAGGGCGTAGATCCGTACGGAGTCGGTGCCGAGGTCCACCGCGGTCACCCAGGGCCCGCCGGGCGCGGGCAGGACCTGGTGGGCGCGCGGGTCGCTCTGGCGGTCGGCGACCGGTCCGGAGCCTTCGTGCCGAGCGCCGCCGGTGGCCGGGCCGGGCGCGCCGTCCGGGCCGACGGGCAGGACGGTGACACTGCCGGAGCCGTAGTTGGCCGTAAGGACGTGACCCTGGGCCAAGGCGAGGTGGGTGGGTCCGGCGCCGTGTACGGCCACGGGAGCGGCGATCGGCCGGGGCACGGCTCCGCTCACGTCGAAGGCGGCCACGGCGCCCTCCTCGACCTCGGAGACGGCGTACAGCACCGTGCCCGCGAGGGCGAGGAACGAGGGTTCCGCGAGCGCGGCGGTCGCGCCGGTGACGGTCAGCGCGCCGCTGGACGCGTCCACGTCGGCGGCGAGGACGCCGCGCCCGCCTGCCGAGGTGAACGATCCGATGAAGGCCCGTACGGGTCCCCGCGCTGCTGTGCCGTCCATGCCGTCTCCCCTCTCCGCCGGACGGTCACGACCGACCGCCCGCGTCGTCGGAGCCGACGTTAGCAGGCGGTCTAGACCAACTTGGATCAAGCGGCGGACGGGATCCGTTCCTGGCGGCCGCGGGGACGTGCGGGGCGAGAGGCCCCGGCGGCCGGAGGCGCCGCCGGATCAGGAGTTGACGAGCGGCGAGCGCGGGGACGTCCTCAGGGGCTCGCCCAGTTCGGCGAGCGCCCTCTCCAGCCCCTGAACGTGGACCAGCGCGGGCGCGCCGGTGGGCGGGGCCGTACTCGCCGCGGCAGCCCCCTCGCGTGTTTTCATCCAGTCACTGGTGGGGGCGGTCAGGGCTTCGACCGCGGCCTCGACGCGCCAGCAGGCGGCGGCGAGCCGGGCGTCGTGGCCGGCGTCCGGGTCCGAGGCCACGGAGACGAGCCCGCGCACCTCGTGGGCGCACTCGTCGAGCAGGGCGAGCACCCGGCGGGCACGCGCCTTGCGTGCGCGGTACGGGCTCAGCGGGTGGACCAGAGGCGCCAGGGACAGCCGCACCCGCCCGAGCAGCACCTCCAGCTCTTGGGCGTGCGGCGTGGGGTCCGCGTCCGCGGCGCCGGCCAGACGCGCGGCGGCCGCGGACGTGCACGCGTGGACGCAGCGCAGTACCCGCTCGATCCACGCGTGGTTCGTCGCGTGGGTGGTCACGGGCAGGACGACGACGACGGCGAGCGCGGCACACACCGCACCCACGGCCGTCTCGGCCAGACGGAGTACCAGCAGCTGCGCGTCCAGGACGCCCAGCAGGCCGTAGAGCAGGCCGGCCATCACGGTCACCGCCAGCATCATCCAGCTGTACGAGACGGGGGCGGTGTAGAAGATCCCGAAGACGCACAGGGCGACCAGCACGGCTGTCGGCGCCGGCGCCCCATGCAGGGGGACGGCGACCAGCAGGCCAACGACGATCCCGATGACCGTCCCGAGCACTCGACGGAAGCCCCGGACCAGGGTCTCGCCGCGGGACGTCGTGTTGACGAAGATCCACCAGGCGGTGCCGACCGCCCAGTACCAGCGGTCGTCCGAGATGAACTGCCCGACGGCGAGCGCGACCGCGCACGCGGCAGCCGCCTGGAACGCCTGCCGGGTGGTGGGCCGGGCCCATCCCGTGCCGGGCAGCCCGGCCGGCGCGGCGGGAGGGGGCGAGTAGCGCTCGATGGGCCACAGGACGAAGCGCACCAGGCCGGCGGCGCCCAGAGCGAGGCCGACGGCGGCGTACAGCTCCGGCAGCTGCTCCGGGACGGCGTGCAGGAACTGCGTGATGAAGAAGTTCATGAACGCGAAGATCCCGAGCGCGTGTCCGCGCGGGCCCCAGCGGCGTGCGTAGACCCCGCAGAAGACGACAGCGATGAAAGCCGCGTCTCGGGCGAGGTTGAGGCCATGGAGGGTGGTCGCGAGGGCGAGGACCGGGAATCCGGCCACCGGCAGCAGAGCCGTGGTCACGCGCTGGGCGCGCACGCTCGCGTCCGTGACCGTGAAGAGGGCCAGCAGGGCCGCGAGGCCGCCGGTGATCGAGGCGGTGAGCGAGAGCCCGCAGAGCTCGGCCACGGCGACGGCGAGCCCGACGCCGACAACGGCGCGCAGCGAGTTCCTGAGCCTCAGGCGCCCCGGATCCGGAGCAACGAACATCCTCTTCACGGCGGTGTGCCGCCCCCCTTACGTGGTGCGCGCCGGCCGCTCACCGCCGGGGTGGGGGCGGGATCTCGCGGGCACGGCGAAGGCGCCGCGGTCCGGATCCGGCCTCGTTGCCGTCCGGCGCTGCGCGGCGCCGCTTGTACGTGGATACAGCAAGAGAACCATCAAGGGACGCTGTGGCTCAACAGAACCCCGCGTGACTGGGCCATTGGCCCAACCGATTGCCCGCGAATGGACCAGGACGGGGCCAACGGACCATCCTGGCTACCTGTCGGGAAATCGCCACCGCGTCGGTGCCCGCATGTCCGACTCCCAGCCGAAGACCAGCCGCGGCCGGACCCTGAAGACGGGCCCGGCAGCCCCGGAGCCGTCGGTCATCCCTTCGTCGGTCGCGGCGATGTCCCAGTCGTACTTCGGGTTGTACGCGGCCACGAACCGGGCCAGAGCGGCCGCTCCCGCGAACGCCGTCGCTCTGCCCTCGACGATCACCGGCCGGTCCCCGTCGTCCAGATGCACCGTGATCTCCGGATTGCGGGGCAGATTGAGGCGGGCGACGGACCCGGTGCTGAACCAGAGGCCGTCCTCCAGCCAGACGCCCCAGACGGGACGCGTATGCGGTCGGCCGTCGGCGCGGGTGGTGGCGATCCAGTAGGTCCGGGCCGCGGTCAGCCGCTCGACCGCCCACGTCCACGGCAGCAGCTCCCCCGGGGGCATCTGCGCGCCGAACATGATCGGCGCCTCGGGCACGGGAGCGGGCAGGGCCTCCATGAACCCACCGTACGACTGAGCTTCGCCGAGGCCCGTGTCCCCGGCCGGTGACTGGGTACACGCCCTTTCCGCCACTGACGACGGCTGGACGGAGAAACCGCGATGAAAACATTCCGGGGCGCACAGGCCGAGCCACGGATGGTCGACGACCTCCCGCCGGATCACACACAGGCGATCCTGGAGGTGACGAAGGAGGTCGGTTCGCTCCTCAAGGCTTCCGGTCTTCCCTTCGCGCTCGTCGGCAGCGTCGCGGTCTACGCGCACGGGATCCCGATCGCGCTCCAGCACGACACGGACTTCGCCGTCCGCCGGGAGGACGCGGAAGCAGTCGTGCAGCAGCTGGGCGAGCAGGGGATCGAGGTCCTCGAGCCGCCAGAGGACTGGCTCGTCAAGGCCCGTTCGCAGGGCGAGCAGATCGACTTCATCTTCGACCTGGCGAACCGACCGGTCACCTCCGAGCTGCTCGACCGTGCCTGGGCCCTTCCGGTGGACTCCGTCCACATGCCCGTACTCGCCCCCACGGACCTGCTCGCCAGCCTGCTGGCGGCGCTCTCGGAGCACCATTGCGACTTCAGCCCCCTCCTCCCGGTCGCCCGCGGGCTACGGGAACGGGTCGACTGGGATCTGCTGCGCGAGCAGCACGGGAGCGAGCCCATGCCGGACGCCTTCCTGTTCCTGTTGGAGCGGCTCGAGGTCATCCCTCGGAGGGACGGAACCCATGACAAGCCGTGACGACAGCGAATACCGGATCGCCCATCTCCGTGACGTTCTCGCGCGCGAGGAGATGGCGGAGCTGGGCGTACGCATCGAGATGCGGGGCGGCGCGGTGCTGCTGGCCGGCACCGTGGCGACGGCGACCCGTCGGGAGGAGATCCTCCGGCTCGCGGAAGCGGAGCTGCGAGGACTGCCGGTGCTCGCGGACCTCGCCGTCGCGAGCACCGATCCCGCCGATCGTTCCGAGGAGCTGCCGTGACGTCCCCTGCCGAGACAACCGGGACCGCCGGGGTCGTCAGGGTGGCGGCGGTCGGCGACATCCACCTGGGGCCGGACTGTCATGGTCTCCTGCGGCCCTCGTTCGCGACCCTTCCGCACTGCGCCGACCTGCTCCTGCTCGCCGGCGATCTGACCCGTCACGGGACGGTGGAGGAGGCGGAGGTGGTCGCGGACGAGGTCCGCGACCTCGGCGTACCGGTGATCGCCGTACTCGGCAATCACGACTACCACTCCGATCAGCAGGACGCGGTCACCAGGACGCTCACGGACGGGGGCGTGACCGTCCTCGAAGGTGCCGCCACCGTGCTGAGCGTGGCGGGGACTCGCGTGGGGATCGCCGGCACCAAGGGCTTCTGCGGCGGTTTCGCCGGACGCAGCGCCGGTGAGTTCGGCGAGAAGGAGATGAAGGACTTCGTCCGCACGACCCGGCGCAGCGCCGCCGGTCTGCGCCGCGCGCTGACGGATCTCACTGCCGACGGCTGCGGCATCAGAATCGCCCTCACCCACTTCTCCCCCGTGCCGGACACCCTCGCGGGTGAGCCGCCGGAGATCTTCCCCTTCCTGGGCAGCTACCTCCTCGCGGAGGCCATGGACGAGGTGGGAGCGGACCTGGCCGTGCACGGCCACGCCCACGCGGGGACGGAGCACGGCATGACGGCCGGAGGGATACGCGTACGCAACGTGGCCCAGCCGGTGATCGGGAAGGCCTTCGCCCTCTACCATCTGCCGAGCGACGGCGGGCGTCACACAGCGTCGTGACGCCCGAGCTGCCGAACGCCCGGCGGCCCGGACACCCGTCGGCCCGGCGCCCTCCGACGTCAGCCTTCGACGCCGGTGGCGGTGTGGCTGGCTCCGACAGGCTTGGATTCCGGCGAGCCTCGCTGGCGGAGGTAGACGGAGCGAATGGCCATGGCGGCCACCGCCAGGAGTTCCGACTGCCAGTTCTGCAGAGACCTGTTCCAGAAATCGGCCGAGGCCAGATACGACGTCCAGCTGATCGGAGCCTGCAGCTGACGCAGCCGCAGTTCGTTGAATGCGGCCACGCCCGTGATGGATTGCGCCAGCCAGGAGAGCAGGAACAGACAGGCCATGGCCAGACCGAGGGACCGCGAATAGACGGCCTGCCGCCAGTCCTTGGTACCGGCCCAGCGGGGCGATTCCGGTCGTGCGTGGTCACCCACGCGCTGCTCGCGGTCGCTTTCCGGCCCGGACTTGTGCATCGGCTTGGACTCCGGTGAGCCGCGTTGGAGGAGGTAGACGGTGCCGAAGACGTAGAGGAAGAACTGCAGGAACTCCGACTGCCAGTTCTCGGTGACGTCGACGGCGAAATCCGAGGACATCAGGTAGTCGCCGAGCCCGATCTGCTGCAGCCCCTCGACGGCGAGCTGTTCGTTGTACTCGGCCCGGCCGGCGACCGCCTGGGCGGCGAGGACGACGACGAAGGCGATGCCGAATCCGAGGGTGAGGCTGTTGTCTCGCCAGAAGTTGGCCCTTCGGACGGGCTCGGTGTTCACCGGTGCATCAGTCCGATCGCGGTGAAGTAGGCGAGGCTCCCCAGCATGAGCAGCACAAAGGCCGAGAACATGGTTCTGATGCTCAGGCTCCCTTCAGTGCGCAGCGGTACGGCTCGTCACCGGGCTCCGGCACGCATCCGGCGGCGGTGACCTTCCAACCGCCGTCGAACTGGGAGAGGAACAGGATGTCCTCGCCCATGTGGAGCAGTGCCTGCCGGCCGTAGACGTCGACGCCGTGAACGCGTCCGCCCCGCGGCAGGTCCTGGGACCCCAGCGCCTCCCCGCAGGGCTTCTTCTCGCTCTCCTCGAGCTGCTCACGGCTCTCCACGGCCAGAAGTCCGCAGGCGGTGGCGTAGTCGCCGGTGGCAAGCGCCTCCTCGAATTCCCGGCCCGCCCGGGAAGCCCCGTCCTGACGTGCCGCCGGCGCACCGCACCCGGACAGCACCACCATCGCCGTCGCGCCCCCGAGCAGCTGCGGCCCCACGGTCTTCCCGAACCGCCTGAAGAGCTTGCCGACCGTCTTCCGATCCAACGGGGTTCCTCAGTCTCGCGTGTACGTGATGGTGCCCGGATCAAGGGACACCACCCTCTTATGCCCGTGTGCGATTCCGAGTCGCGGCCGCAAGGCCGAATGGCCGCACACTTCGTCCCTTCGGACGCGTTCCGCGGCCACTCACCGTGGCCCCGTTCGGCGGCGCACGTTTTGCCGGGTTCCCCCGGTCGTCGCAAGGTGAAGACGCCGCTCGGCCACTGACTCAGAACCCCGGAGAGGTCGGGAAGCCACCATGGCAGGACAGGAACACGAAGGGCGCGACCCGGTCACGGCTCACCCGCGACCGGACTTCCCCGATCAGCACCAGGAGCATCCGGGGTGGACGGGACCGATGGACCCGCCCCCGGATCACGGTGAAACGTCCTACACGGGGCATGAGCTTCTGGCGGGGCGGATCGCCGTGGTCACGGGCGGCGACTCCGGCATCGGCCGAGCGGTCGTTCTCGCGTACGCGCGCGAAGGCGCGGACGTGGTGTTCACCCATCTTCCGGAGGAAGCCGACGAGGCCCGGGAGACGTCCCGGCTCGTGACGGATGCCGGCCGCAGGGCCGTGGCGATCGCGTGTGACATTCGCGAGGAACAGCAGTGCGGCGCTCTGATCGAGCGCGCCGTGAGCGAATTCGGGCGCATCGACATTCTGGTCAACAACGCCGCCTATCAGATGTCGCAGCCGGACGGCATCGCCGCCATCGACACGGAACAGTTCGACCGGGTCATGAAGACGAATCTGTACGGCATGTTCTGGTTGTCGAAGTTGGCGCTGCCGCACATTCCGAAGGGCGGCAGCATCATCAACAGCGCTTCTGTTCAGGCCTACAAGCCGAGCCCTCATCTTCTCGACTACGCCATGACGAAGGCCGCGATCGTGAACTTCACCCAGGGGCTGGCCCAGATGGTCGCCATGGACGGCGTACGCGTCAACGCGGTGGCACCGGGCCCGGTCTGGACGCCGCTGATCCCGGCGACCATGCCGGACACCGTCGAATTCGGGAAGCAGTCACCGCTCGGCCGGCCGGCCCAGCCCGCGGAGATGGCCCCGGCCTACGTCTTCCTCGCGACCGACCAGGCCAGTTACATCACGGGCGAGATCGTCAACGCCACCGGCGGCACACCGCTGCCGTAGGGGCGTCTCGCCGGACCGGTGTGACGCCCGGACGCCCGAGTTCAGGAGTCGGGGTCCGAGGCCCCCTCCTCGGTTCCCCGAGTGCCCGGCCGTGTTCTTCGCCGGTGGCTGGTGTCGCACCAGGGGTAGCGCCGGCTGCGGCGGCAGGTGCAGAGCGCGACGCAGAACCGGTCCGAGGTCACGACGGTGCCGTCCTCCAGGGCGACTTCCACGGGACCTTCGACGAGCATCGGCCCGTCGGCCTGGACGGTGATGCGACGCACGGCGTCAGCGGGTTCGTTCGGCACGGATGACCACCAGCTCCTCCGACTCGTCGCGCGGGTGTACAAATCCTTCGCGGCACAACCACGATTGCCTGGACCTGAGTACGGGACCGAATCGCACCGCCGCCCGCTCGAGGGTCTCGGCCCTCAGGCCGGCCGCCCGCAGGCCCGCGAGCGTGGGGGTCTCGCCGCTCAGCGCGGAGTGCACGAGGAGGAACACGCCACCGGGCCGGAGAAGTCGAGGAACCTCCCGGCAGATGCGGTCGAGGATCAGCCGACCGTCACGCCCGGCCTCCCAGGACCGCGCGGGCCCCCGGCGAGGCGGAGCGTCGAACGGGCCGGGGACATAGGGAGGGTTGCTCACGACGAGGTCGAACGTCCCTCCGCTGACCGGCGCCGTCAGGTCCCCGCGCAGAACCCGGATCCGCCTTCGTGCGAGCCGTGCGTTGAGCCGGGCGGTCCAGACGGCCGTACGAGAGATGTCCACGGCCGTGACCTCGGCGCCGCGCAGGGCCGCGGCCACGGCGAGAGCTCCGGATCCCGTACCGACGTCGAGGACCCGTGCCCCCGGTGGCAGCACCTCGCGATGCAGTGCCCCCGCCAACAGGGCCGTGTCGTCTTGCGGGGAGTAGACACCCGGCAGCGCGATGAGTTTCATGGGCATCCCGACGATCGTATGCGGCGGCGCATCACTCTTCTCACCGACCGACCACGTTGAGTGACGACCGCTCGTCCTGCCACGCGCCCAGGAGGTGCGCGGCGAGGCGGTCCTCCAGGTGAACCGTGGCGTCGACGCCGAACGCGATGTCGGCCTCCAGGTGCGGCTCCTCCTCGAGCAGCCCCCCGACGACCTCGCGCCGGACGACCTGCTCGTGTACGGCGTCGGCCTCGACGTGCTCGGTGTAGAAGAACTCCGCCGCACGGCCGGCTCCCGTGCGCCGCATGGCCGCGGCGAGCCGCGCGGACCCGGGCGACGAGGTGATCTCCACCGTGGCGAAGTGGCCCACGAGGCAGCCGCGCAGGGCACGGTGCAGCCCGAACAGCGACATGAGGTTGACGACGGCCAGCATCGGCGCCGGTGCCGCGTCGACATGCCGGCCGTAGGCCGTGTCCAGGCCCAGATCCGTCATGAGTGCGGCGAACAGCCTCGCGTGGACGCGTTCGGCCCGGCCCCCGCCGTATTCGTCGAACTCCACCGCCGCCATCCCTGCCTTGGCACGGCCCCAGAGCCTGGGTAGCACCCAGGCGTGCGGATCCGCCTCCTTCAGGTGGTAGAGCGAGCGCAGGGTCGCGTACTCCCGCAGCTGCCACAGCTCGCCCTGGTCCCTCAGGAAGTGCGAAACGCCGCTTCCGTTCAGCGGCTCCACCAACAGGTCTCCGAGGGCGTCGGCCACCGTCGTGTGGCGGAAGGCGTCGGCACGGAGGGCGCCGAGGAAGCGGTCCTCCAGCTCCCGTCGCAGTCCGAGCAGCTCCGGATCCCATTCGGAACGGGGATCGACTCCCGCGAAACCCCGGTAGTGCAGCTCGTAGCAGACGTACAGGGCAAGGTGAAGATCGTCTCCGTAGGGATCCGCGTCCACCGTCGGCAGCGCGGGAACGGGTGATCGGGTGGCGAGGCGGTCGATGACGGCCGCCGAGATGGGCCCCCGCTCACGCGGCAGCGGGGGTCCCTGGCGGTCGAGCACTGTGTCACGCATGTCCTACGTGTACCCCGTCGCCCCACGCGTACCGGAGTGGATCGTGTCCGGAACGGATGGCGACCCGGACGGATGGCGTCCCGGACGTGCGGTCCCGCTCGCAGGGCCCAAGCATGGGGGCATGGAACAGCCCCGGGGACCGCTGATCGTCTACGCGAACTTCTTCTCCGACGTCGCGGTGGACCTCTCGGCGCACCAGGTGCTGCTCGCCTGGGCTCGGCAGGCCCGCCGCAAGATCTGGCTGATGCGGCCGGGCGACGTACTGCTGACGCCTGTGCCGCTCAGCCCGGAGTTCACGCGCTACGCCTGCGACCTCCTCGGTGTCCCGGCCCCCACCCTCACCGTGATCACCGTCCCCGTCACAGCCGGTGTGCCCATGGCGGAGTCCCTCGACCGGGCGGGCCTCACGGACACGGTCCGCGCGCTGGGCGCCGAGCGCCCCGGCGCCCGGCTCCTCCCCCTCGCCCTGGACAGCTCCACCGTCGAGCTCGCCGCCCGCCTGGGCCTGCCGGTGGCTCCCTACGGGCCGGAGGGCGTGCCGCCGTGGGCCGTGGAAGCGGTCTACCGGCTCAACACGAAGAAGGGGTTCCGCGCCGCTGCCGCCGAGCTGGGGATCCGGACGGCGCCCGGGTGCGTCTGCGACGCACAGGAGCTCGTCAGGACCGTCTCCACGATGCTGCACCGGTACGGAGAGGTGGTGGTGAAACCGGATCGTTCCGCAGGCGGACACGGTCTGAGGTTCGTCTCCGGCGCGCACTCCGACTGGGCGGCATCCCTCGCGTCGCCCGGGGCCCACCCGAAGGGCGACTGGGTGGTCGAGCAACGGCTCCCGGACGCCCGCTCGGTCAGTGTCCAGATGGAGGCCCTCCCCAGCGGCCCCCGCGCCCTGTTCACCGGGGAAATGCACACGGTGGCAGGCTCGTACGCCGGTTACGTGTCACCCCTGGACCGAGCCACCGACATCGCCGCCCAGGAGCTGCACCACTGGGGGGCGGCGCTCGGTCGGTACTTGTCGGCGCACGGGTACGCGGGACCGTACGGGATCGACGCGCTGTTGGCCTCGGACGGCACCCTGTACGCCACGGAGAGCAATGTGCGCCGCACCGCCACCACGACACCCCACGCGATGGTGGACCGCCTCTGCGCCCGCGCAGGCGTCACCCCCTCCGCGTGGCTCCTGGGCAGGCGCAGATCACGCCTGCCCCTCACCTTCGCGGACGCGCTGCATCTGGTGCAGGCGGAGGGCCTGGCGTGGACACCGGACCGCGGGGAAGGGGTGGTGCTCTTCGCGGACTCCCCCGACGACGAACGCTCCTGGCAGTACGCCGTCATCGGCGCCGACGCAGGCAGCACGGCGAAGATGCAGGCGGCCCTCGCGGGCGTGATGCGGTTCGAGAGCGAGTGACGCCCGGTCGCCGTCCCTGGGCGGGTCGTTTCGGATGGGGTCGTGGGGGCAGCAGCGCGGCTGAAGGCGTATCCGAAACCGACCGAGGGGGCCGCCCCGATGTCAACTGGGACGCTATTGGCCATCATCATCCCCGCCGTGGTGGTGATCGCTCTGATCGCGGTGGCCACGATTGTGGCGATGCGGCGGCGAGGCCGTCTGCGCGAACGTTTCGGCCCCGAGTACGAGCGGACCGTCGAGGACGCCGGCAGCCGCAGGGCGGCCGAGCAGGACCTCACCGAGCGCGAGAGGCGCCATGACTCGCTCGATCTGCAGCCTCTGACGAGCAGCGAACGAGACAGGTACGCGCACGAGTGGACCGGCGTTCAGGAGGAGTTCGTCGATCACCCGGCGGAAGCCGTGCACGACGCCGACCGACTCGTGACGTCCCTCATGCGGGCCCGCGGCTACCCCACCGAGGACTTCGACCAGCAGGTACGGGACCTCTCCGTCGAGCACGGCCGCACCCTGGAGCACTACCGGGCCGCTCACGAGGTCAACTCGCTGAGCACCCGTCGCCAGGCGACCACCGAGCAGTTGCGAGGGGCCATGGTGCACTACCGGGCCCTGTTCGACGAGCTGCTCGCCGACGGACACCAGTCCGGACCGGCTCGGACATGAGTGGAGCACAGGGAGCGTCATGCCTCACAACGACATACCGGATCGGGCCACCGGCAGCGATCTGACGACCGAGGACATAGCCCGCTCACGCGACCTGGAGCCCGAGGGCGGGCGCGACGCGGGGCCACCCGTCTACCCGGGTGAAGCGACGCGCACCTCCGACGAGAGGCCGCTCCGGACGGAGGAGGGAACCGACACCCCGGCGGACCAGGTCACCACGGAAAGGGATCGTGGCACCCGGGACGAACGCGCGACCGGCAGCGGGACCGGTGGCGAAATCGACGGCGACGAGCAGGAATTGCTGTCCGTGCGGGACGTGGACGCCTACCGATCCCGCTGGCACCAGATCCAGAACGATTTCGTGGACGACCCGGAACAGGCCGTCCAGGCGGCCGACGGCCTGGTCGCGGACGTCATGCGGACCCTTGCCGAGAACTTCGCCGACCACAAGAAGGCGTTGGAAGGCCAGTGGAACCAGGGCGAGGGAGTCGACACCGAGAGCCTGCGCATGGCCCTGCGGCAGTACCGGTCGTTCTTCAACCGGCTCTTGACGAAGTGACGTTCGTCAGAAGGCATGGCGGCGCCGCAGTCTCAGCGGGCGGCCGTCCGGGTCGACCAGAACGTGGTGGAGAGGGGTCGCGAGGACCCGCTGCGTCCGGGGCAGCTCCGGGGGAACGTACCGGCGCAGCCGGCCTGCCGGACGGGGACCACGGCGGCCGCCCGCGTGCCATGCGTCCAGCGCGGCGGCCGCCTCCTCGAAGGCGCCGAAGGCGACCGCCGGGTCGCACAGCGCGTCCGGCGTCCATCGAGCCGCTGCGTGTGGGGCGTCCAGGTGTTCGCCCATGAGCTTCAGACGTAGCTCTCGGGCGAACGTACGCGCGCCGTCGCCGAGTCCTCCGGGGTCGTGCGGCTGCCGCGGGTCCCGGCTCTCGTCGAGCACGGCGCAGCTGAGTTCGGAATCGTGGGTCCACGAGCGGAGGTTGATGTTGTCGGAGCCGACGGAGGCCCACACGTCGTCGATCACGCACACCTTGGCGTGCACGTACACCGGGGTTCCGGCGTGATTCTCCACTCCGTACACCGCGACCCGGTCCCCGCCGGCGCGGCGCAGCGCTTCCAGGGCGGTGATCCGCCCGATCAGGTTCATGGGAAGCGTGAGCCGGCCGTCCTGCTCCGGGACGGAAGGGATGACGCCGACCAGCATCAGTCCGGGGTGTCGGGTCAACGCCTGGGCGAAGCAGGCCACCACGCGCGGCGACCACAGGTACTGGTCCTCGATGTAGATCAGCGCCCGGGCCCGGCGCAGCGCCTTGAGGTATCCCCGGGCGATGCTGCGCTCTCCGTCGGGCGCGAACGGGTAGCCGCGCAGCAGCCGGTTCGGATAGGTGCGCAGCAACTGCACCGTGTGTGTACCGCATGAAGCGGGATCGGCGGCCTGCGACGGCAGGCCGCCCGCGTCGGTGTCCTCCCGGTGCATCAGCTCACGCAGGCGGGTGAGCGGGCTGCGGCTGAGCGGAGAGGGGTCGTCCCACCGTTCACGGAAGACGGCCTCCACGTCGCCCACGACCGGCCCGCGAAGGGCGAGCTGGACGTCGTGCCACGGGGGGTGCGGCCCGTAGGCGGAGGCCATGGGCAGCGACTGGCGGTCGCCCCCGTGGGTGGCGTCGTCGTTGCGGTTGTGGCAGAGGTCGATTCCTCCGACGTACGCCACATCCAGTTCCGGTCGGCCGGGGTGACGCAGCACCACCATCTTCTGGTGGTGCGACCCGCCGGGCCGCACCCGCATGTCGAGCAGGCACTCGCCGCCCGCCTCCTCGATCTCCTCGCCGAGGTGGCGGTTCTCCTCCTCGCTGAAGTGGAGGCTGTCCAGGTGGGAGCGCCAGAGCAGCCCCTTGACGATGACGCCGCGGCGGGCCGCGCGGCACAGGACCGTACCGATCTCCGTGCCGTGTCCGTCCAGCCGTTCGTCGGGATCACCGCGCCAGTCGGTGAAGAGGAGCAGGTCGCCGGCGCGCATCGCGGAGATGGAGGCCAACAGCTCAGTGAAGTACGTGGTGCCGTGCACCAGGGGCTGTGCGTGGTTCCCCGCCGACCAAGCCGCACCGTCCACGCGGCGCTTGTCCAGCCGCGTCGCGGGATTGCCACGTTCGCCGCTTGCCAGAAGCCAGTCTGCGTGGTCCACGAATTCAGCCCTCCACGTGTACTCCTACCCGTCGGGCGCCCTCTCATCCGGCACCGAGCCGGGGGCGGTCCTACCGTGGAAACACCAGTAGATCCCTGGAGCGCGTCATGTGGTCTCCGTTCGGGCGGACAGGCAGCGTGATCCGCCGCCTGCGGGCCGGACACCGGTGGGGATGGGTCAGCGATCTCGAGCTGTGGCAGCGTTCGCTGGGGTTCGGAGCCCTCGGGTTCCTCACGCTGGTACCGCTGCTGATCGTGGTGTCGGCGGCGGACACCGCGGGCGGGCGGGGATTCGCGGAGTGGCTGGGGGACGGGCTGGGCGTATCGGCGGGCGCCAGGCAGGAGATCGAGCAGTTGTTCGCTCTGCCGGGCCAGGTGTGGCGAACCACCACGGCATTCGGCCTCGCGCTGCTCGCCGTGTTCGGTCTCTCGTTCGCGACGGTGGTACAGAGCGGCTACGAGAAGGTCTGGAATCTGCCGCCGGCCCGCTGGTGGGCCCGATGGCGGCACGTGCTGTGGCTCGCCGTTCTCATCGGGGTGCTCTATCTGTTCGCGATCACCTCCCTGTGGCACCAGAACCCGGGGCGTGGGTTCGTCACCGTACTCGGCGGCACGCTGTTCTTCTGGTGGTCGCAGCGGCTGCTGCTCGGCGGTCGGGTCACATGGCTGGCCCTGCTTCCCGGGGCGGTGGCCACGATCGTCGGACTGCTCGGACTGAGGATCTTCTCCCGCCTCGTCTTCTCCCCCTTGATCGCCTCCAGCGCCGTCACCTACGGCCCGTTCGGAGCGTTCCTCGTCATCCAGACGTGGCTCGTCGCCGTGGGCGTGGTCGTGTTCGGCGGCGCGCTGACAGGCCGGCTGATCGACGATGCGCTGCCCCGCACGGCGAGTGCGCTGAAAAGGCGAAAGTGAGGCCGCGTCACCGGGGGCGTCGTCGTGGACGGGCGAGATGGGACCCGATCGTTCTCGCGCGTACCCTGAATCACGGCCGGTAGTGGGTGGTCACGGTGCTGGTTTCGCGGTGCCCTGCTGCACGGTCGCGGGCCGGAAGGAGGACGACAGGCCATGGCGGTGGACGAGCTCGACACGCGCATCCTGCGGCTGCTCATCGAGCAGCCACGCACCAGCGTGCGCGAGTACGCGCGGATTCTCGGCGTGGCCCGAGGCACGGTGCAGGCCCGTATCGACCGGCTGGAGCGGGACGGGGTCATCACGGCCACCGGTCCGGTCCTCTCCCCCGCGGCACTCGGTCATCCGGTGCTCGCGTTCGTGCACATCGAGGTCACTCAGGGGCATCTGGACGAGGTCGGCGACGCGCTCGCCGCCGTGCCGGAGATCGTCGAGGCGTTCTCGATCACGGGCGGCGGGGATCTGCTGACCCGGGTGGTGGCCCGGGACAACGGTCATCTGGAGGATGTGATCCAGCGGCTGATCCAGCTGCCGGGCGTGGTCCGCACCCGTACGGAGATGGCGCTGCGCGAGCGGGTTCCGCACCGGCTGCTGCCTCTGGTCGAGTCGGTGGGGCGGGCCTCGGTCCGTACCGGTTGATCCCGGCGTTCGCCGGGGCCGGCCGGGTGCCCTCCTGGAGGCGGCGGACGGCTTCGCCTTGGAACTTCCTCCAACGAGGGCAGCAGATGCTACGAGAATCGCGGTCCTCGATTGCAGATAAGAGGTTGCACGACCTAATGTGACGCACATGCAGTCCTACACCATCGGGCAGGCGGCGCGTCTGCTGGGCGTCAGCCCCGACACCGCGCGCCGCTGGGCGGACGCCGGCCGGGTCGCGACCCATCGCGACGAAGGCGGCCGCCGTCTGATCGACGGCCGCGATCTGGCGGCGTTCTCCGCCGAGATCGCCCAGGCGGGTCAGGGCGACGAGGAGGTCTCGTACACCTCGGCCCGCAACGCCTTCCCCGGCATCGTCACCGCGATCAAGCTCGGCGACATCGCGGCCCAGGTCGAGATCCAGGCGGGCCCGCACCGGCTCGTGTCGCTGCTCACCCGCGAGGCCGTGGAAGAGCTGGGCCTGGAAGTCGGCATGCAGGCCACCGCCCGTGTGAAGTCGACCAGCGTGCACATCGACCGCGTCTGAGGCGCGACCCGCATCGCACCGGCCGACCCGGCGCACGGCTCACCGGCGTCGTCCGCCATGGACGCGGTGCCCGGCCGTCCGCCCGTACGGCACCCGCCGACCACGCGGACGGGGAGTCGGGATCCTGGACGCCCCAGGACGCGATCGCCGCGTACGCGGCCACCACGCCGAAGAGCTCGGAGAACGCCGAGGCGGCAGCCGCGTTCATGGCCCGGCTGTCCACGCCAGAGGCGCGGAAGATCCACCGGGACGCCGGCTGCCGACAGCCGTGGCCCCGGAACGCGGGGTGTGGGGGCTGTCCGATCCGGGGGGACGGGCAGCACCCACACCCCACCCACCTCCCGACCCCAGGAACAGCGATGACACGTCCTCCCGGTCGCGCGACCGGCCCGCGCACGCCGATCGCCCTCGCGATCCCGGCCCTGCTCGCCATCGCGTTCCTGCTGCTGCCGCTGGCCGGCATCCTCGTCCGGACCGAGTGGGGCGAGCTCGGCAGCCATCTGACGCGCCCGGGCACCGTCCAGGCGCTCGAGCTGTCGCTGATCGTGTCGTTCTGGGCGCTGGGCCTCTCGCTGCTGCTCGGGGTGCCGCTGGCCTGGCTGCTGGCCCGTGTGCCGTTCCGGGGCAAGGCACTCGTACGCTCCCTCGTGCTGCTGCCGATGGTGCTCCCGCCCACCGTGGGCGGCGTGGCGCTGCTCCTCGCGTTCGGGCGCCGCGGGCTGCTCGGGCCCTGGCTGGAGTCCACGTTCGGCATCACGTTGCCCTTCCACACCTCGGGCGCGGTGCTCGCCGCGACCTTCGTCGCGATGCCGTTCCTGGTGATCAGCCTGGAAGGCGCGCTGGGCGGGCTGCGGCCGCGGTACGAGGAGACGGCGGCCTCGCTCGGTGCCTCGCCGGTACGGGTCTTCTTCACCGTCACCCTGCCGATGGTCGCGCCCGGGCTGATCGCCGGGGCCGCCCTCACCTGGGCGCGGGCGCTCGGGGAGTTCGGCGCCACCATCACCTTCGCCGGGAACCTGCCCGGCACCACCCAGACGCTGCCGCTCCAGGTGTATCTGCTGCTGCAGGAGGAGCCGGAGGCGGCGACCTCGGTCTCGCTGTTGCTGCTCGCCATCGCGATGGCGGTGCTGATCGCGCTGCGCGGCCGGTGGACGGGTGGCGTGCCGGCGCCCCGGCGGGCCGTCGCGGCGCCCGACGTCGAGGAGCCCGCACCGCCGGTGGAGGCCGCCCCCGCCGTACGGACCGAGGAGCGGTGGGCGCTGCATGCCGAGGTGACCGGCTTCGACCGGCTCACCCTGGACGCGGAGCCCGGCACCACGATCGCCGTCGTCGGGCCCAACGGAGCGGGCAAGACCACCCTGTTGCGCGCCCTGCTCGGTCTGACCCCCCGGGCCCACGCGGAGCTCCGGCTCGGCGAGACCGACGTCACCTCGCTTCCCCCGCACCGGCGCCACGTCGCCTGGGTCCCCCAGGACGGGGCCCTCTTCCCGCACATGTCCGCGCTGGCCAATACGGCGTACGGGCTGACGGCCCGCGGCGTCCCGCGTGCCGAGGCCCGGCGCACCGCGCGGCTCTGGCTGGACCGTCTCGGCGTCGGCCCGCTCGCCCACCGCCGGCCCACCCAGCTCTCCGGTGGTCAGGCCCAGCGGGTGGCCCTGGCCCGGGCGCTCGCCGCCCGCCCCCGGCTGCTGCTCCTCGACGAGCCGCTCGCCGCTCTCGACCAGACCACCCGCGCCCATGTGCGCCACACCCTGCGGTCCCACCTCGCCGGCTTCGGCGGTGTCTGCCTGATCGTCACCCACGACCCGGTCGAGGCCGTCTCGCTCGCCGACCGGGTCCTCGTCCTCGAGGACGGGCGCACACTCCAGGACGACGCCCCGGCCGAGGTCGCGCGGCACCCCCGCTCCCCGTGGGTGGCCCGGATGCTCGGGCGCAACGCCTGGCCCGGCACGGCCACCGCCGACGGTCTCGCACTCACCGACGGCGGCACCCTGGTGGCCGCCGACCCGCTGTCGCCCGGCACGGACGCGCTCGCGATCATCGCGCCGGAGGCCGTCTCCGTCCACCGCGAGAAGCCGGGTGGCAGCCCCCGTAACGTCTGGCCCGGCACGGTGCGGGAGATCACGACGAGCGGCAGCCGGCTGCGCGTGCTGATCACCTCGGAGCAGGTGCCGCCCCTCGTCGCCGAGATCACCCCGCAGGCGGCGGCCGAACTCGGCCTGGCGGACGGCGTGTCCGTCTGGTCCGGCGTCAAGGCGACCGAGGTGACCGTCGTTCCCCGCTGACGCCGGACGGCGAGGAAATCCGGGCGCCGTGCGGCGGGGCCGTGTGGCAGCGTACGCATGCCCTGCCCCCGCACCCTGGAGCCTGCGATGTCCTTGCCGCCCCGACTGATCCCGCTGCTCGACCAGTTCGACTTCGCGCGGCTCCGGCTACGGCAGCGCATGGCGGGGCCGTTCGTGGACAGCGGCAACGGTACGGACGTCGGGGTCGAGGCGCTCACCGACGAGGAGTACCTCTGGGAGCCGGTGCCGGGCTGCTGGTCGGTCCGCCGCCGCGTCGACGGTCCGGGCCCGCAGGCGACCGTCCTGACGGGCGTGGGCGATTGGGGCCGCGACGCCACCCCGCCTCCGCACCCCGCTCCGCCGCCGTTCACCACCATCGCCTGGCGGCTGAGTCACCTGAGCGAGCTCATGACGCTCCGTGCGGACCACACCAACGGCAGCCACAGCCTGACCCGTGACGACTATCGGAGCAGTGGTGACGCGGCCTCGGCGATCGAGGCCTTCGACGCCGGGGCGGCCGCCTGGCGGGAGGCCCTGCTCGCGGCCGACGACAAGGCGCTCGACACGGTGGGGCACAGCACGTACCCGCACGGCAGCGACCCGGAGGATCCCTTTCTGGACATCGTCTGGTGGGTCAACCAGGAAGGTTCAGGCACGGATTCCGTGAAGGTGACCAAGAGTCGGTTACGTTCTGTGGTTGGTCGGAGATTTACTCGGGTCGCTGCGCTGGGCAGAGCTCTGTGCGCGAGAATGTTCGACATGACGACTTGAAGAGCACCGGCCGGGCGACAGCATTGGCGAAAGGTCGGGAGCTGGGACACGATTCCCGACGGTGATCGACGCGTCTGCGCCGACTGCGGAACGCCCGTCAGTTCCTACCAGTACCGTTTCCATCCACCCGAGTCCTCGATGTTCGAGCGGTGTATCGGGCTCGCCTGGTGTTCCACTTGCCGGATCTACTCCGGCAACATGGTGGAGGTCCCGCAGAAGCGAGTCCTGGTCGACCTCCTCGCATCTCTTCCTCCTGAGCAGCGAGAACGGCTTCTACGTTCGGAGACACGACTCATCGCGTACCTGGACCGCCAGGCCCGAGGAGCCAGAAGTTAGGGTCGGCGGCTGGCCGCGACCAGGAGGAGCCGCTTGCGCAGCAGTGGAAGTTTCGCTCTGCCGAACATGCTGCGCTTGAGGGCTTTGAGATCGTTGACGCGGCCCTCGACGGGTCCGGAGGACCATTCGGTGCTCATACCGAAGACGACGGCGTCGAGGTCGGTGATCAGCCCGGCGGCGAAGGAGGCCAGCCCGCACTGCTGATCGGCACAGACATCGGCGATCCATCCGCGCAGCCGTTCTCCTTCACGGTTGGTCATGATGCTCGCGAACGTCCGGACGTGGGTGATGGCGGCCGTGAGCTCGGGCGAACGGGCCAGCAGCGTCTTGAGCCGCAGCTGGTCGTCGTCGCGCAGGTGGTCGGGGTGGCTCATGATCCAGCGGGTGGCTTCGCGGGGCGAGGGAGGCCGGGCCATCGGCGGACGGTTGGCTGCGGGTCGGCGTCCGGGACGCAGTGGGTGGACGTAGTCGCGCAGGGTGCTGTATGCGCAGCAGGCCCCGCGTTCTTGCAGCTCGCGGTGGAGGCTCGCCAGGTTCGTGCAGCCCTCGGCGATGCGTTGCTCCAGGTAGGGCCGGTAGCGGTCGAGTTTGCTGGTCCGGTCTTGCCACTGGCCGTGCAGCATCGCCTCCGGGCTGGCCGCGCGGGCGTACTTGCGCACCGTGTTGCGGCCCAGTCCGAGCCGGCGGGCGACTTCGCGCAGGCTCAGGCCTTGCTCGACCTGGGCGTGGACCGCGGCGTGGGTGTCGCGGAGCCGGTCGAGGAACTTCCCCGCGGGGTAGGGCTCGGATGGCTCCTGGCCGATGGAGGTCGGCACAGGTTCGGGTTCGGGTTCGGGCGAAGGCTCCGGCTCGACGAGGTCGCGGAGGAGAACGCGGTGGTGGGAGACCAGGCGTTCGACGGCTTTGCCGAGGTTGTGCCAGACATGCCACTTGTCTGCACAGTGCTGGGCCTGCGGGGCGCCGGTACGGGCGCCTTCGGCGAAGAACGCCGCGCGGTCGCGGCAGACGATCTCGACGCCAGGGTGCTCGCGCAGCCATGCGGCCAGGGTCTCGGCCTCCCGGTCGGGCAGCAGGTCCAGGGGCTGGTGGGTCTCGCAGTCGATCAGGATCGTGCCGTACCGGCGGCCCTTCCTGGTCGCGAACTCGTCCACTCCGAGCACCCGCGGCACCGCCCAGTTCGGCTCCGGCAGCGCCATCACCACTCGAAGTACGGTCATCCGGCTGACCGCGATGCCCAGCACCAGCCCCAGCCGGACCACGGCACGAGCGGCCAGGACGACACCAAGAGCACCGACTATGCGCTGCAGAAAGGGCGTTCGCCGGCCGTAGCGGCTGGTCAGTCCCTCGACCTGTTCGGCGAAGGTCACTCTCGCGCAGCCGCTGTTGTCGCAGAACAGGCGGCGCACCGACAACTCTATGAGTACCGGCCGAGTGCCGACCGGCGCATCGGCGATCCTGCGTCCGTAGCGGCTGTGTACCCGCATCGACGATGCCCCGCACCCCGGACACGCGGCCGCCGTCCCGCCCTTTGTGCTCGCCGCGACCCGCAGCACGCCGCTCTCCACCACCACACGTTCCACCAGCACCGTTACCAGGTGCGGGAACACCAACTCCGGCAAGGTCTCACACGACCGAAGGATGATGCCCAGGATGACGGAGCGTCACCGGCGCACGGCAGCACGATCCACTTCACGGAATCCGTGCCTGAACCACCAGGAACTGCTGCACCACGGCGCCGAGATCGCGCTGCTACGGGACCTCCACCGGGCCCGCACCGCCTAGGACTTGTCCGGTCCTCGCCACGAAACCGACCGTCCGGGCACGTCCTAGTCGCCGGTCGTGCCGTCGAGCATCTCGCGCAGGATGTCCAGGTGGCCGTTGTGGCGGGCCGTCTCCTCGGTGAGGTGAAGGAGGATCCAGCGCAGGTCGACGTGGAGTCCGTTGCGGACGGCCCGCTTGGCCTGGTCGTCCAGGCCGCTCCCGGCAACCAGTTCGCGGTAGCGGGCGCTCTGTTCGGCGTATTCGTCGAGCAACTGCGCGAGTGGGAAGTCGACGGCGATACGCATCTCGCGGTCGGGGTCGTCCTCGGTCCAGGGGCCCTGGTCTTCCTCGCCGAGGAAGACCACCTGGAACCAGTAGTACTCGACCCAGCGGAGGTGGTTGATCACTCCGCTCATGGTCATGAGCGGTGAGCCCGGCAGGAGCGCCTTGCGAGCGTTCTCTGCGGAGACGCCCTCGCACTTGGCGCGGGCGGTGTCACGCGTGTAGTCGAGAAACGTGGTGAGCTGAGTGCGCTCGTCCCATGCGGGCGGCGTGTCGTCGATTCTGGTCATCGCGCGAAGCCTCCCCGATCACCGCGACCGATGTCGAGGCATTTATCGACGCGCCCTCGGCGCTGGACGGGCGTGCCGCTCCTCGCTTCGGCTCGATGGCGACGATCCCCCAGTCATGGGATCATTTGTATGAAGCGACAACAGGCCCGACGAAGCGAATCGAAGCAATTCGAAGCCAATCGCAGCCAATCGAAGCAATTCAAAGAGGGCGAAATGTCTGCCATCAAGGAATCCATCGACATTTCCCGCAGCCCCGCGGAGGTCTTCTCCTACGTGACGGACCCGACCCATCTGCCCGACTGGCAGGAGAGCGCCGTCTCGGTCCGCCTCCTGAGCGACGCCCCCATCCGCGTCGGCTCGAAGGTCGCCGTGACGCGGCGGATGGGGCGCCGGGAGATGACCACGACGATGCAGGTCATCGACCTTGATCCGCCGAGGAGTTGGCACATCCACGGCATCGACGGCCCGGTGCGCGGCGACGTCCAGGGCAGGATCGAGCCGATCGACAACGGCGAGCACTCACGGCTCACGCTCTCGGTCGACTTCGAGAGCCACGGCATCGGCAAGGTGCTCGTCCCCCTCGTCGTCCGTCCGTTCGTGCGCAAGGAGATGCCCGAGAGCGAGCAGACCCTCAAGGGCATCCTGGAGGCCGGCGCCGCCCGGTGAGGGAGGGTCGGGCACACCGACCCGCGGAGACGATCAGCCGTCGCCCGTCCGGACGAGATCGGGCAGATCCGGGAGGTCGGCGAAGGAGTCCAGCACGTGGTCCGGTTCGCCGTCGGCGGCCGCATGGGTCTCGGGCAGGTACTTGCCGGTCCGCACCAGCACGCCGGTGATGCCGCAGCGCTGGGCCGCGAGGACGTCGGACTCGATGTCGTCACCTACCATGAGCGTCTCTCCTGCGGGGACGCCGAGGTGCGCGAGGGCGGTGGCGAAGAAGCCGGCGGAGGGTTTGCCGGTGATCTCCGCCTCGACGCGAGCCGCCTGTTCCAGACCCAGGAGGTAGGCCCCGGTGTCGAGGTCCAGCCCGTCGGCGGTGCGCCAGTACAGATTGCGGTGCATGGCGACGAGCCGCGCACCGTCGAGGACATGACGGAAGGCGCGGTTGAGAGAGGCGTAGTCGAACGCGTCTCCCGCCCCTCCGAGGACGACCACGTCGGGCGCCGCACCGGCCTCGGCGCCCTCGCCGTCGTCGCCGCCCTCCTCGAGGAGTGTCAGACCGCTGAAGTCGTCGCGGACGTCCCCGGTGTTGATCAGCAGGCAGCGCGCACCCGGGTAGTGCTCCCTCAGGTGGGCCGCGGTGGCGGCGGGCGCGGTGAGGATGTCGTCCACCCCGACGGGAAAGCCCTCCCCGGCCAGTCGCTCGGCGACGGAGGCGCGGGTGCGCGAGGTGGTGTTGGTGACGAGCGCGAAGGGGACGTCCTGGGCGCGCAGCCGCTCCATGGCGGCCACGGCACCGGGCAGTGCCTTCCAGGAGACCGTGAGCACGCCGTCGATGTCGATCAGGGCCGCTCGGATACGTGACATGGGGAGAAGCCTCCACACATGCAGTCCCCGGTAGTCCATCTCCGCACTCGGACTTCTCAGCCGTCGCTGAAAGCCCTGAGATCCGGGAGGAGCTGCCGGGGGCCTGGCCAGAGCCAGCGAGTGGGTCACGCGAGTCGGCGAACGTCTTCACCGACGGGTGCGGCTCGCTCTGGTTTTCTGGTGTATTAGGGATTTTCCTCCTTATTTCGCCTCCGTCAAGAGGGCGAGACGGGTCTTTCGAAGAAGGTTTCCAGCGACACCGTCGCCTGGGTGCCACTCACGCCCTCGATCGCGTACAGCCGCCGCAGCACGTCCTGGAGCCGGGCCGTGGTGGCGGTGCGCACCTTGACGAGGACGGAGGCGCTGCCCGCGATGACGTGCGCCTCCTGGATCTCCGGGATGGCGGCGAAGGCCTCGGCCGAATCCCCCATCCAGGCCGAGGAGTCCACCATGACGAAGGCGAGCACGCCCTGGCCGAGCGCGGCCGGATCGACGTCCACCGTCGTACGGCGGATCACGCCGCGCTCGCGCAGTTTGCGCACACGCTCGTGCGCGGCCCCGGCCGACAGACCGACCGCCTTGCCCAGCGCCGCGTAGGCCTGCGTCGCGTCCCTCTGCAGCTCCGCGATCAGCATCCGGTCGACGCCGTCCAGGATTCCCTCCACCATGTCCATGCCGGAACCATACCTCGTCCTGTCATACTCACATCGATCCGAATATCATTCAGACAACAGGGAACAGGGGTGGGTCATGTCCGGCGAGCTGGTCGACGGTCTGTACGAGGTTCTGGACGAGCGCTTCCGCACCGGACGGTGCGCGAACGGCGACATCCGCCTCGAACGGCTTCACTCCGACTGCCGCTGGGCCGAGGGCCCGCTCTATCTGCCCGCCTGGCGGCAGCTGATCTGGAGCGACATCCCCAACGACCGGCTGCTCCGCTGGGACGAGACGACGGGCGCGATCGGCGTCTTCCGCTCCCCCGCGGGACACGTCAACGGCAACACCCTCGACCGCGAGGGCCGGCTGATCAGCTGCGAGCAGGGCAACCGCCGGGTCACCAGGACCGGGCACGACGGCCGGGTCACCGTCCTGGCAGACCGCTTCGAGGGCAGCCGGTTCAACAGTCCGAACGACGCCGTCGTGCGCTCCGACGGCTCGGTCTGGTTCACCGATCCCGACTTCGGCATCACGAGCGACTACGAGGGTCACCGCGCCGAGAGCGAGATCGGCAGCTGCGACGCGTACCGGATCGACCCGGTGACGGGCGGGGTCCGCCGGGTCGCCGACGGCTTCGGCGGCCCGAACGGAATCGTCTTCTCCCCCGACGAGCGGCAGATGTACGTCGCCGACACCCGCGCCCGCCACATCCGCGTCTTCGACGTCCACGAGGACGGCACGCTCTCCGACGGCAAGGTCTTCGCGGAGCGCGCAGACGGCGGCTTCGACAACATCCGCTTCGACGACCAAGGGCGGCTGTGGGCGGCCGCGCTGCACGACGGCGTGCACTGCTACGACCCGGACGGCACCCTCATCGGGCGACTGCGCGTGCCCGAACCCGTCTCCAACATCGCCTTCGGCGGGCCGAAGAACAACCGTCTGTTCATCACGGCCACGACCTCGCTCTACTCGCTCGTGATGAGCGTGACGGGTCTCCCCCGGGTGCGCTGAGGCGCCGCCCGGTCAGGTCCCCCAGGCCTCCAGCTCGTAGACGCGGGCGGCGGGATCGGTCGTCTGCGTCGGCCGGGTGATCTCCAGGCGGACGTAGCGCGCCGTGGTGGCGACCGGGTGGGTGGTGGTGGCCGCCGTGTTGCCGGTGACGGTGGCGGCGGTGGTCCACGGGTCGGCGGTCGAGCCGCGGACCTTCAGGGTGAAGTCCCGGGTGTTCCAGGAGGCGCTCTCGCCACCCGCGGCCGCGTGCTTCACGACGAGGCGGTCCAGCGTACGGACCGAACCGAGGTCGACCTCCAGCCACTTGGCGGCGGTGGTGGTGCACCACTTGTCGCCGTTGCCGCCGGAGACGGTCCCGTTGACGGCCTTGGCCGGGGTCTCGGTCGCGTTGCACTGGCCGGAGGCGGTCGCGGGGCGGTTGAGCGCCAGGTTGGACCCGGTCGAGGCGGACCAGCCGACGGTGGTGGTGGCGGCCGGCGAACGGCCGTACTCCGTGGAGACCGCCTCGACGTCGAGTGTCGTCGCGGTCTCCGAGCCGATCCGGTCGAGCTGCGGCACGAACAGGGCGTCGTTGGGGGTGGCGCCGAGGAAGGTGCGGGTGCCGTCGGTGTTGCGCCGGTACACCTCGTAGTGGTGGACGGAGCCGGCGGCCGAGGCCGTCCAGGACAGGCGCAGCGACTTGCGCGTGGGGCTCACTTCGGTGGTGCCGAGCACGGTGACCGCGGTCGGCGCGGCCGCCGTGTCCACGGCCCCGTCGTAGACGGCGAGCTGGCCGACCTTCACGTCGTACGAGGCGACGGAGCCCGCGGCCTGCAGTCCGATCTGGGCGATGGTCCGGCCGGCGAAGGCGGACAGGTCGAGGGTCTTGCGCTCCCAGCCGGTCGTGCCGGTGGAGCCGAGGTCGAGGGTGGTGAAGGTGGTCGGCGCGTCGGTGAAGGAGACCGCTGCCTTGAGGCGGGTGGGTCCGGCGGCCGGGGTCTTCACGACGACGGACAGCTTGGTGTCGGCGGCGACCGGCAGCTTCGTCTGGTACAGCCGGACGGTGTTGACGGCGTCGAGGGTGCCGCTCAGTCGCAGCGCGGAGCCGCCCTCGTAGGCGTCGGTGAAGTCGATCGACGGGGTGAGCCGGGAGCCGGTGGAGCTGACCAGCCAGCGGTAGGTCGGCGGCACGTCCTGGAGCGAGAGGTTGTTCCAGCCGGTCGACGCGACCCGTACGCCGCCCGAGTGGAAGAAGTCTCCCTGGCCCGCGCCGAACGAGGTGACGAAGGGCTTGGCGGTGACCGGCGAGGACTCGGGGACGTAGTGTGCGAGGCCCTTCCAGGCCGAGGTGGTCGTGGTGTCGGACGGGTCGCCGTTGGCGCCGTCCCAGTAGCGCGCCTCGCGGGCATGGGAGTCGGCGCGGTTCGCCGACGAGGTGAAGGTCCACTCGGGCCGGTAGATGCCGAGCGAGGTGACGTGCGGCTGCCCGGCGGGGAAGACCGAGGCCCAGGGGACGGACGTGTTGTATCCGTTGGCCTCGGTGTCGATGCCGGAGTACAGCTCGTACTCGCTGCGGCCGAGGTTCCGGGCGAGGGTACGGGAGGAGCCGAGCCCGGAGGCGCTCCAGCCGAAGTCCAGGAACATCGAGTCGGACGTCCGCAGCGAACCCTCCTGCAGGAAGGAGTCGTTGGCGGAGGTGAGGGCGTCCTGCCAGCTGACCGCGCCGGACTCGGTCATCGCGTCGTACCACATGAACTCGACCGGGCCGAGGGAGCGGGCGTAGCGCATCTCGTTGCGCAGTTCGGTGGCGAGGGCCGCGTCCCCGCCGGCCGTCTCCTGGTTGATGAACCAGCCGTCGAAGCCGTAGTACTGCGCGACCTGGGCCAGCTTGTCGGCGACGGGGTAGGTGGAGCCGGTCTTCTTCGCGAAGTCGCGCACCCACTGGATCTGACCGCCGTAGGCGGTGGGCGGGAAGAAGACGGTGCCGTAGACCTTCACACCGTTGCGGTGGGCGGCGTCGATGACGGTCGCGTTGGGGGCGAGGATCAGGCCCTCGCTCGCGGAGCCGCCCCAGAAGACCAGCTTGTCGATGTACTGCCAGTGACCGAAGGCGTAGTAGTGCGGGTTGGTGGAGCCCTGCGAGGGGTTGTTCGAGGTGTGGCCGAAGGAGACCAGGGACGCGATCTTTCCCTCGCCGGTGCGGGCGTTGGCGTTGGCCTTGAGCGCGGGGTCGGAGACGCGCGGCCGCAGGGGGACCCGGGAGCGGTTGAACCGCGCGTCGGGGTCGGTGGCCGGATCCCAGTTCAGGAGGGTGTTCGGGTGCCAGTACGAGGCGTAGGGCTGGTCGCCCGCGGCGAGGGGTGCGGGGCGGGGCGATGCCTGGGCGGGGGCCGAGGGGGCGAGGCCGAGCACGGCGGCGATCAGGGCCGCGATCGGCAGAAGGGGAAGGTGTCGTCTCATCCGTTGCTCCGGGGTCCAGCGGGAGGGTGGGGGTGCTGGGCGTACGGGAGGTGCGGCGGTACGGGAGGGCTGCGGCGCGGGCGGGGCGGCGGCCCGGCCGGGCCCGTGGCACGGGCGACGGGCCGGGACAGCGGTCGGTGCCGTCTCGCCCCGGGAGGCTAAACGGCTTTAGTTGGCGGGGTCAAGAGCCGGTGGCGCCGTGCTCTCACGGACCGTCAGGCGCGGCGTCGGGTTCTTGACGTCGCGCGCCGACGCCGGGTCGTCGACGAGCGCGAGCAGTTCCCGCGCGACCTGCTCGCCGAGGGCGAAGGTGTCGCGGGAGAGGGCGGTGAGCGCGGGGTGGACGATGCGGGCGAGCGCGGAGTCGTCGAAGGAGACGATCGACAGCTCGCCGGGCACGGCCACGCCCATCTCGGAGGCCACGCCGAGCCCGGCGACCGCCATCACGTCGCTGTCGTAGATGATCGCCGTCGGCCGCTGGGGCCGGGCGAGCAGCGCCCGGGTGGCGGCGGCGCCCTCCGCGTCGCTGAAGTCGGTGGGCAGCGAGACGGCCTCGGTCAGGCCGAGCCGCCGGGCGCTGTCCCGCACGGCCCGGATGCGGCGCTGGGTGTGCTGGAAGGCCGGCAGGCCGGCCAGGTGCGCGATCCGGCGGTGCCCGAGGGCCGCGAGGTAGTCGACGATCGACACCATCGCCTCGCGGTCGTCCGCCCAGACGCTGGGCAGACTGCCGTGCCGGCCGGGCCCGCCGATGACCGTCGTGGGGACGCCGAGCTCCTCCAGGACGGGGATCCGCGGGTCGCGGACCTGGAGGTCGACCAGGACGAAGCCGTCCACCCGGTGCTCCGAGGTCCAGCGCCGGTAGACCTCGATCTCTGCCGCGGTGTCCTCGACGACCAGCAGGTTCAGGGCCGTGCCGCGCACCGAGAGGCCGGCCTGCAGTCCGCTCAGCAGATGGCCGAAGAACGGCTCCAGGCCGATGGTCCGCGCCGGGCGGGCGAGGACGAGGCCGACCGCGCCCGCCCGTGCCCCGCCCAGGGCCCGCGCGGCGCTGTGCGGCCGCCAGTTCATCTCCTCGGCCACCTGCAGGATGCGCTCCCGGGTCGCCTCGCTCACTCCCGGACGGCCGTTGAGCGCGAAGGACACCGCGCCCTTGGACACCCCGGCCCGGCGGGCGATGTCGGCGATCGTCGGTCTGGCCACGCAGCGCCCCTCTCCGTCCTCGCGCAGGTTCCGCCCTCGCGCACTGTCTTGACAGCGGAGTGTAGCGGGAGCATAGTCCCCCATCGCTAGACCGGTTTAGTAGCTCTGCCTCCTCCGCCAGAACAGACCGGGAGACCTCTCACATGCGAACAAGCCAATGGATGCGGGCGGCCGTTGCCGCGGTCGCCGCGGCCACGCTCGCCGGCTGCGGCCTCGGCGACCCGAACGGCTCCGACGACACGGGCACGGCGGCAGGCGGCGAGGTGAAGGGCAAGGTCTCGCTCCAGACCTGGGCCCTGAAGCCGAAGTTCACCGCGTACATGGAGGGCGTCATCGGCGCCTTCGAGAAGGAGCACCCGGGTGTCGAGGTCGAGTGGCTCGACCAGCCCGGTGACGGCTACTCCGAGAAGGTGCTCAGCCAGGCGGCCGGCGGCACGCTGCCCGACGTGGTCAACCTGCCCCCGGACTTCGCGCTGCCGCTGGTGAAGCGGAACATGCTGCTCGACGTGGCGAAGGCCGACCCCAAGCTCGACACGGACTACGTCGCCGGCGGCACGGCCGCCTACCGCTTCGCCGGGCAGGACGGTACGTACGGCTACCCCTGGTACCTCAACACCGACGTCAACTACTGGAACTCGGCGCTGCTCAGCCAGTACGGCCTGGATCCGAAGAAGCCCCCGGCCACCCTGGACGAGCTGATCACGGCGGCGAGGTCCGTCAAGCAGAAGTCCAACGGCTCGGTCTACCTGATGAGCCGCAAGCCCGGCCTCATGGACTTCGCCAACGCCGGGGTGAAGCTCATGTCCGACGACGGCACGCGCTTCACCTTCAACACCCCCGAGGCCGCCGCGGTCCTCGACACCTACCGCGGCGCCTTCAAGGAGGGGCTGCTGCCCAGGGACGTCCTGACCGAGACGTACGCGGGCAACACCAAGCTGTTCAGCTCCGGGACGGCCGCCTGGACGACCGCCGGCGGCAACTACATCACCTCGCTGGCCACCGACAATCCGAGCCTCGCCCCCAAGGTGGTCTCCTCCCCCGCCATCGGCACCCCGCCGCTGTACGTCCAGGGCCTCTCGGTCTCGAAGGGCACCAAGAACCGTGCCACCGCGCTGGCGCTCGCCCGCTGGGTGACCAACGCCGAGAACCAGGCCGCCTTCGCCCGGCTCACCAGCATCTTCCCGTCGACGAAGGCGTCGGCCGCGGACCCCTTCTTCAGCAAGAGCGACGGCACCAACGCCGGGGACGCCAAGGTCACGGCGTTCACCTCGCTCGCCCAGGCCACGATGCTCGAGCCCGTCCAGGCCAACGACGCGATCAAGACGGTGATCAACCAGCAGATCGCCCTCGCCCTGAGCGGCCAGGCCGGCTCCAAGGAAGCGCTGGACACGGCGGTCGCCCGCGCCGACCAGATGCTGAAGGACTGATCCGAGGAGCGGCGCCGCCTTCCCCCGGCGCCGCTCCCCCTTCCCGGAAGGCACCCGATGACACACCGGCGCTGGTTCACCCCGTGGCTGCTCGCCGGACCGGCCGTGGTCTGGCTCGCCGTCTTCAACCTGTGGCCCGCCGTGAACACGGTGATCCTGTCGTTCACCAACGCCAAGCCGCTGGGCGGCGGCCGTTTCACCGGTCTCGCCAACTACGAACGCGCTTTGAACGACGAGCAGCTGACCGACGCGCTGATCAACAGCATCGTCTATCTGCTCATCTGTCTGCCGCTGCTGACCCTGCTGCCGCTGCTCCTCGCCCTCCTGGTGGAGAAGAAGCTCCCGGGCATCACCTTCTTCCGTACCGCGTTCTACACCCCGGTCGTCGCCTCCGCCGTCGTGGTCGCGCTGATCTGGGGATGGGTCCTGGACGACCGGGGACTGCTCAACGGCCTGCTCGGACAGCTCGGCCTGGCCGATCGACCGGTCGACTTCCTCACCGACCGCTGGCTGCTGCTCTTCAGCGCCATCGGCCTCACGGTCTGGAAGGGCCTCGGCTACTACATGGTCATCTACCTGTCCGCGCTCGGGAACGTCGGCCGCGAGCTGCACGAGGCCGCCGCCGTCGACGGGGCCTCCGCCGTACGCCGGTTCTGGCACGTCACCCTGCCCGGCGTACGGACCACGATGATGCTGGTCTCCGTCCTGATATCCGTCTCCGCCCTCCGGGTCTTCTCGGAGCTGTACGTCCTGTCCCACGGCACGGGCGGCCCCGGCGGCCGGGACATGTCGGTGGTGATGCTCATCCAGATGTACAGCCGCGGCTTCACCGGGCACATCGGCTACGCCTCCGCCCTCAGCCTGCTGCTCTTCGTCATCACCGTCGGCCCGATGCTGCTCCTGGCACGGCTCAACCGGAAGGCGGCCTGACATGCCCGCACGGGGATTCGGTACGCCCGCCCCGGCCGCGAAGGCGGCACGCTATCTGCTCCTGACCGTCGTCCTGCTGCTCACGATCGGCCCGTTCCTGTGGCAGCTGTCCACATCGCTCAAGGGGCCCGGCGAGGACGTGTACTCCCGTACGCCGGACTTCCTGCCGCGGGACTGGACGTTGTCCAACTACGCCCAGGTCGCCGACACCATCCCGGTGTGGACGTACGCCCTGAACTCGCTGATCGTGGCGGCGATCTCCGTGGCCGGCAACGTCGTGGGCGCCACCCTCGCCGGGTTCGCACTGTCCCGGCTGCGGTTCCGCGGCGTACGGCTGGTTCTCGGTCTGTTCCTCGCCACCCTGGTGCTGCCCGGCGAGGTCACGATCGTCTCCCAGTACGTGACCGTGCGGAGCATGGGCCTGACCGACACCCTCCTCGGGGTGGCGCTGCCCGGGGCGATCGCCATGCTGAACGTGCTGCTGATGTACACCGCCTTCCAGGCCGTGCCGCCCGAACTCGACGCGGCGGCGCTCGTCGACGGCGCCTCCGTATGGCAACGCCTGCTGCACGTGGGCCTGCCGAACGTGCGGGGCATGCTGAGCGTCGTCGTGATCTTCACTTTCATCGGCGCCTGGGACGACTTCCTGTGGCCGCTGATCGTCCTCAACGACCCCGAGCACTACACCCTGACCGTCGGGCTGCAGTACCTCGATGGAACGTTCACCGCCAACCCCCGGCTGATCGCGGCCGGCACCATGATCGCCTTTCTGCCGATCGTCGCGGTGTTCGCCGCGCTCCAGCGGTTCTTCTTCAAGGGCGTCGAGGAAGGCGCCATCAAGGGATGACCTCCGGAAAGGATCCCATGCCGAGCATGCCTCCGCCGCTCGACGCCCCGCACGTCCGCACCCCGCGCTTCGGCGTCAACTACACCCCGAGCAGGGGCTGGTTCCACCACTGGCTCGACTTCGACCTCGACGCCGTCCGCGCCGATCTGGACTCGATCGCCGCCCTCGGCCTGGACCACGTCCGGGTCTTCCCGCTGTGGCCCGTCTTCCAGCCGAACCGCACCCTGATCCGCCCGCGCGCGGTCGAGCAGCTGGTGGGGCTCGTCGACGCGGCGGCGGAGCGCGGACTCGACGTGGCCGTCGACGGACTGCAGGGCCATCTGTCCAGCTTCGACTTCCGGCCCTCGTGGACACTGACCTGGCACCGGCGCAACATGTTCACCGACCCCGAGGTGCTCGACGGCCAGGCCGCCTATCTGCGCACCCTCGCCGCTGCCCTGGCCGACCGCCCCGCCTTCCTCGGCATGACGCTCGGCAACGAGATCAACCAGTTCTCGGGTGATCCGCACCCCGATCCGGACCGGATCTCACCGGCTCAGGCGGAGAGCTGGCTGCGCCGCATGCTGGCGGCGTGCGAGCGGGGCGCCCCGGGCCGGCTGCATCTGCACGCGGAGTACGACGCCGCCTGGTACCTCGACGACCATCCGTTCACGCCCGCCCACGCGGCCCGGATCGGCGCGGTGACGGCCGTGCACTCCTGGGTCTTCAACGGCACAGCGCAGCGCTACGGCGCCGACTCCGTGGCGACGGGACAGCACGCCGCATACCTGATCGAGCTGTCGAAGGCATGGGCCGACGACCCGGAGCGGCCGGTGTGGCTGCAGGAGGTCGGGGCGCCCGCCCCGCACATCACCGCCGACCGGGCCGCCGCCTTCACCCGTACGACGGTGAACGCCGCGCTCGACTGCCCGGACCTCTGGGGCATCACCTGGTGGTGCTCGCACGACGTCGACCGCTCGCTCGCCGACTTCCCCGAACTGGAGTACAGCCTGGGCCTGTTGACCACCGACCGGGAGGTGAAGCCGGCCGGGCGGGCGCTCGCCGAGACCGTGGCGGAGCTCCGTACGCGGGCTCACCGTCCCCGCACGCGGACGACGGCCCTGGTCCTCGATCTGCCCGACGACGCGCCGAAACGGTCGACGTGCGGCCCCGGCGGGGCGTTCTTCGAGGCGTTCATGCGGCTGGCGGCGGACGGCGCGCGACCCACCGCCGTACTGGCGTCGCGGGCCTCCGACCGCGATCATCTCACCGCACGCGGGATCACCGAGACGGTCACCGTCGACGACGTCGGCCGGGCCTGAACGCCTAACTCTTACGTGATGGAGCGACTGCCATGCATGACGACCGCACCCTGATCGAGTCCCGTCTCCGGCG
This sequence comes from Streptomyces sp. NPDC046712, assembly GCF_040645695.1. Classification (NCBI taxonomy): domain Bacteria; kingdom Bacillati; phylum Actinomycetota; class Actinomycetes; order Kitasatosporales; family Streptomycetaceae; genus Streptomyces; species Streptomyces sp. NPDC046712. The sequence goes on from NZ_JBEYYW010000018.1 coordinate 33,271, forward strand.
CGTCCTCGACGAGCGCATCCGGCCGGCGATCCACCCGGAGTCGGTGCCCCTGGAGGTGGGGATCTGGACCGCTCCCGACGAACCGGTGCCGGTGGCCGAGGGGATCGCCGCGCCACGGACCCCGATCGCCGTCGGCGACGCCTGGGGAGCGCCCTGGGGTACGAGCTGGCTCACCGTCTCCGGCACGGTGCCGGCGGCCTGGGCGGGACGGACGGTCGAGGCGCTGATCGACCTCGGCTTCGACGCGAACATGCCGGGGTTCCAGTGCGAGGGCCTGGTCTACCGACCCGACGGTTCGCCGGTGAAGGGGCTCAACCCCCGCAACCAGTGGGTGCGGATCGCCGCCCCGGCGGCCGGCGGCGAAGAGGTGCTGCTGCATGTCGAGGCGGCGTCAAACCCCGTGATTCTCGACTACCACCCCTTCCTGCCGACCGAGCTCGGGGACAAGGAGACGGCGGGCGACCGGCCGCAGTACAAGCTGGAACGGATGGATCTGGCCGTCTTCGACGAGACGGTGTGGCAGCTGGTGATCGATCTGGAGGTGCTCGGCGAGCTGATGGCGGAGCTCCCCGTGGAGGGCGCCCGTCGCTGGGACATCCTGCGGGCGATCGAGCGGGCCCTGGACGCGATCGACCTCCAGGACGTGAACGCGACGGCGGCCGCTGCGCGCGAGGAGCTGGCCGGGGTGCTCGCGTCGCCGGCCGAGCCGTCGGCGCACCGGATCAGCGCGGTCGGCCATGCCCATATCGACTCGGCCTGGCTGTGGCCGCTGCGCGAGACGGTACGCAAGGTGGCGCGGACCACCGCCAACATGACCGCGCTTCTGGAGGACGAGCCGGACTTCGTCTACACGATGTCGCAGGCGCAGCAGTACGCGTGGATCAAGGAGCACCGGCCGGAGGTGTACGCGCGGGTCAAGAAGGCGGTCGCGGAGGGCCGGTTCGTGCCGGCCGGGGGCATGTGGGTGGAGTCGGACACGAACATGCCGGGCTCGGAGGCGATGGCCCGTCAGTTCGTGCACGGCAAGCGGTTCTTCCTGGACGAGTTCGGCGTCGAGAACGAGGAGGCGTGGCTGCCGGACACCTTCGGATTCGCGGGCGGACTGCCGCAGATCATCAAGGCGGCCGGGTCCAAGTGGCTGCTGACGCAGAAGATCTCGTGGAGCCAGGTCAACACGTTCCCGCATCACACCTTCCTCTGGGAGGGCATCGACGGGACACGGATCTTCACGCATTTCCCGCCGATCGACACCTACAACTGCTCGATGAAGGGCAAGGAGATCGCCCATGCCGTCCGCAACTTCAAGGACAAGGGGCGGGCGCGGCATTCGATCGCGCCGACCGGCTGGGGCGACGGCGGTGGCGGCACGACGCGCGAGATGATCGCGAAGGCGGCCCGGCTGCGGAACCTGGAGGGTTCGGCGCGGGTGCGCTGGGAGCGGCCGGCGGAGTTCTTCGCGAAGGCCGAGGCCGAGTACCCGCATCCGCCGGTCTGGGTGGGCGAGTTGTATCTGGAGCTGCACCGGGCGACGCTGACGAGCCAGGCGCGGACCAAGCAGGGCAACCGGGCGAGCGAGAACCTGTTGCGCGAGGCGGAGCTGTGGGCCGCCACGGCCACCGTGCGGTCCGGAGTGCCGTATCCGTACGAGGAGTTGGACCGGATCTGGAAGACGGTGCTGCTGCACCAGTTCCACGACATCCTGCCGGGTTCCTCGATCGCCTGGGTGCACCGTGAGGCGGAGCGGACGTACGCGGCGGTGGCGGAGGAGCTGCACGGCATCATCGGCCGGGCGCAGGGGGTGCTCGCCGGCGACTCGGTGGCCGGTGGCGAGGTGGTCTTCAACGCGGCTCCGCACGAGCGGGCAGGCGTTCCGGCGGGCGGGGGCCGCAGGGTCGTCGCGCCCGGCGGCGGCTGCACGGTGGAGGGGCGGCCGGGCGGCGGGTTCGTCCTCGGCAACGGGCTGCTGCGGGTGGTGGTGGACGAGCGCGGACTGGTGGTGTCGGTGGTCGATCTCGCCGAGGGACGGGAGACGATCGCGCCGGGCGCGGCCGCCAACCTTCTGCAGATCCATCCCGACTTCCCGAACATGTGGGACGCCTGGGACGTCGACCAGTTCTACCGGAACACGGTGACGGATCTGACGGGCGCCGACGAGGTGACGGTGGCCACCGAGACGCCGCAGGCCGTGTCCGTGCGCGTGACGCGTACGTTCGGGGCGTCCAGGGCGGTGCAGACCCTGACGCTGGCGGCGGGAGCGAAGCGGCTCGATCTGGAGACCGAGGTCGACTGGCACGAGACGGAGAAGTTCCTCAAGGCGGCGTTCCCGCTGGACCTCCACGCCGACCGCTATGCCGCCGAGACCCAGTTCGGCCATCTGCACCGCCCGACGCACACCAACACGAGCTGGGAGGCGGCCAAGTTCGAGGCGTGCAACCACCGCTTCGTCCACTTCGAGGAACCCGGCTGGGGTGTCGCCCTGGTGACGGCGTCCACGTACGGGCACGACGTGACCCGTTCCGTACGGGCCGAGGACGGCGGCACCACGACGACGGTACGGGTGTCGCTGCTTCGGGCCCCGCGCTTCCCGGACCCGCACACCGACCAGGGCGTGCACCGCTTCCACCACGCCCTGGTGCCCGGCGCCTCCGTCGGGGACGCCGTCCGCGAGGGCTACCGCGTCAACCTGCCGGAGCGCCGGGTGCCCGGGGACGCGGACGTCGTCCCGCTGGTCGCCCTGGACGACGACGCCGTCGTGGTCAGCGCCGTGAAGCTCGCCGACGACCGCAGCGGCGACGTGGTCGTGCGGCTCTACGAGTCGCGGGGCGGCCGGGTCCGCGCCCGGCTCACCACCGACCTCGACCTCGGCGGGGTCACGGTGTGCGACCTGCTGGAGCGTCCGCTCGACGACGCCCCGACCGGGACCGTCACCGTGGCGGACGGCGCGCTCCGGCTCGCGCTGCGGCCCTTCCAGCTGCTCACGCTGCGTTTCCCCGCCCCCGGGACCGCGCGGTGAGCACCGGGGCGGGCCACCTGGGGTGGAGGGCGTCGATGCGGTAGTCGTGGGCGTGGCGCCGGCCCGCACCGGCAAGGTGCGGATGGTCCGGCGCCAGCTCCGCGTGGACGTGTTCCAGCTCGTCGGGGTCGGTACGCGGCCAGAGGCGTACGGCGGCGACGGCCGCGAGGAGGGCGAGGGCGCTCAGCGCGCCGGCGGCGGCCGCGAGCCCGACGCGCGCGGCGGTCCACCCGGCGAGCGGGTAGGTGAGCAGCCAGCAGCCGTGGGCGAGGGAGAACCGGGCCGCGAAGACGGCGGGCAGGTCTCCGCCGCCCGCCGAGCGGCGCAGCAGCCGTCCGCCGGGGGTCAGGACCGCGGATCCCGCGGCTCCGAGGAGCAGCCAGGCGGTGAGCAGGGCGGGCCAGGACCAGGAGTCCGGGCCCGCCGCGAGACCGGCCGGGAGGAGGGCCAGGGTCCCGGCCGTCACGAAGGAGGCGGGGAGCAGCACCGCGCGGTCGCCGACCCGGTCCAGGAGCGGTGGCAGCAGCAGCGCCACGGCCATGGAGCCTGCTCCGTACGCGCCGAGGGCGAGGGTGACGTCGCCGACCGGGCGGCCGAGGACCTCGCGGACCAGGACGACGGTGTTGACGAGGACCATCGCTCCGCCCGCGGCGACGACCAGATCGAGGGCGAGGAGGGCCCGGAGGCGCGGGGTGGCCAGGAAGAGCCGGATGCCGAAGGCGGCCCTGGCGTACGGGCCGCCGGTCCGCTCGACGGGTTCCGGCTTGGGGAGCAGGACCGAGGCGACCAGGGCGGCGGAGGCGAGGAAGCCCACGGCGGTGCCGGTGAAGAGCAGGCCGGAGGAGACGAGGGTCAGCAGGGCGGCGGCGAGCGCCGGGCTGAAGAGGTTCTCCAGGTCGTAGGCGAGCCGGGACAGGGAAAGGGCCCGGGTGTACTCGCGCTCGTCGGGCAGGACGTCGGGGATCGTGGCCTGGAAGGTCGGGGTGAAGGCGGCGGAGGCCGCTTGGAGCAGCAGGATCAGGACGTAGACCTGCCAGACCTCGGTGACGAAGGGCAGCGCCAGGGCGGCCGCGGCGCGCGTGAGATCCATGGTGACCAGGAGCGCGCGCCGGGGTATTCGGTCGGCGAAGGCGCTGATCAGCGGGGCGATGCCGACGTACGCGACCATCTTGATCGCAAGGGCGGTCCCCAGGACGGCGGAGGCGTCGGCCCCCGCGAGGTCGTACGCGAGCAGGCTCAGGGCGACCGTCGCGAGTCCCGTGCCGGCCAGGGCGACGACCTGGGCGGTGAACAGACGGCGGTAGGTGCGGTTGCGCAGCACGGACAGCATGAAACACGCCCTCGTTCGGCTACGGGGTGGACACCACCGTAACTGACGCGTGCATGCTTGCGCACATGTTGAATCCACGACCGGGCGAAGCGGGGGCGGGCGGCCCGTCAGTCGTGCCAGGGCTCCCCGGTCACCTGGTGATCGGCGTGACTGATCGCTTCGACGACGAGACGCCTCATATGTCCGTCGGGCAGCGTGTACACCACCCGCCGGCCGTCCTTGCGGTGCTGGACGAGTCCGCCGAGACGGAGCTTGGCCAGGTGCTGGCTCACCGCGGGCCGGGCCGCGCCGCACGCCTCGGCGAGGGCGCTCACGTCCGACTCCCCGCGCGTCAGGAGCCACACCAGGTGCAGTCGGGTCGGGTCCGCGAGCAGCGCGAACACGCCGGCCGCGGCGGCGAGCTCGGGAGCGCCGGGTGTGCGCTGATGCACAACACTCGCTGTTGAGGGTCCCTCGCGTTCTGACATGGGGCCATCGTAGGCACGGAAAAGACGACCGCCCCTGGCGCGTGGCACCGGGGGCGGATCCGAGGGAGCGGGCGGTCAGAGCTTGTGCATCCCCTTGTACGGGCTGAGGACGCGGACCTGGGTGGCTCCGAAGTCGACGAGGAGCGCACCCGTCGGCTCCTGGCCAATGATCTTCCCGAGGCCGTGACGATCGTGGGAGACGCGGTCACCGACGGCGAACTCCTTGATCACGGGATCGACGGGAGCCGCGAAGGGGCTGGTGGACAGGTGGCGCCGGGGCGCGGATCGGTTCGTCATCGTGAAGCCAGTATGCCCCGCGCGATGGCCTCAGGACAGACTCGAGCGCCCGCCCGGTGTCCGGCCCACGGGTCCGGCCGGCGCGCCACCGGCCGCCTCCGACTTCAAGTACCCCGATTTCGGGGCAGGTTCGACGGGTGGCATCCGCTCCCCCGCGAGGGGGAACCGATGTGTCGGTCCGCTACTACCTGTACATCGGTGGCGCCAAGATCGACATGCTGCTCTCGCAGATCGACGCCTCCTGGGCGCGCAAGCGCGCGCGGGCCGCGCACGACACGGCCCTGCGCGCGGTGGCGTACACCGAACAGGCGGTGGAGCCGCTGGGCCGCACGGGGTTCACGACGCGAGTCGGCGGGGCGCGTGTGCAGGACTCCCGGCGGGTGAGCGGGGCCTACGTGATCTCCTCCAGGGCCCGAGCCGGCTCCTCCGCCGTCCTGATCCCGACGCGCGGGGTGTCGACCAGGGCCGCGTCGATGACGGCGGCGAGCCGGGGCGGGATCGTGGGGTCTCGGTCCGCGATCCGTACGACCGGCTCGCGCAGCGCGAGGATGTCGGCGGGCTTCACGTCGCGGTGCACCCTGCCCCCGGGCCGTGGCCTCGGCACCGTCCGCCAGTCGTGCGGCCGGCAGCTCGACCCGGTGCGCGTGGTCCAGGCCCGCGAACACCTCCCGTACGACGGACAGCGCCTCGGGCACGGGCACTCTGCCGCCGTGCCGGGGGCCAGCCGTTCCAGCGCGCCGCCGGGGCAGCACGCGCAGGCGAACCAGAACGCGCTGTCCCGGTGGCCGTCGCCGCCATCAGCCCTTGGTCACCAGGGCCTTGAGCGCGATGTTGAGCTGGAGGACGTTGACGCGGGGCTCACCGATGAAGCCGAGGATCCGGCCGTCGGTGTGGTCGGCGACGAGCTTCTCGACCCGCTTGGCGTCGAGGTTGTTCTGCTCGGCGACACGGGGTACCTGGAGCTCGGCGTACTCCGGGGAGATGTGCGGGTCCAGGCCGGAGCCGGAGGAGGTGACGGCCTCGGCCGGCACGTCCTCGGGCCTGACCTTGTGGTCGGCGGTCGAGTTGTCCTTGACGACGGCGGCCTTGGCGTCCGTGACCCACCGGATCAGGTCCTCGTTGTCGCCCGATCGGTTCGTGGCGCCGGATAGGATCAGCTTGTACTGGGTGTTGACGCTGTTGGAGCCCAGGCCGTTGGAGGGGCGCGGCTGGAACCACTTCAGATCCGGCGCGGCCGTCTCCTGGCCTTCCTCGAGCGGCAGGCTGTAGGTCTGGCCGATGAGTTCGGAGCCGACGACCCTGCCGTCGGCCTTGATTTCGGAGCCGTTGGCCTTGTCGTCGAACGCGACCTGCGCGAGGCCCGTGACGGCGAGCGGGTAGAGCACGCCCGTCACCACGGTCAGGACGAGGAGGGCGCGCAGGCCCGCCCAGAGCAGGCGGCCTGCGTTTCCTACGGAGTTGTTCATGATCAGCCGATTCCGGGGATGAGGGAGAGAAGAAGGTCGATGACCTTGATGCCGATGAACGGCGCGACCAGGCCGCCGAGACCGTAGATCCCGAGGTTCCGGCGGAGCATCCTGTCCGCGCTCGTCGGCCGGTAGCGCACACCCTGCAGGGCGAGCGGGACGAGCGCGATGATGATCAGCGCGTTGAAGACGACGGCGGACAGGATCGCGGACTCGGGCGAGGCGAGGCGCATGATGTTGAGCTTGTCGAGCGAGGGGTAGGCCACCGCGAACATCGCGGGGATGATCGCGAAGTACTTGGCCACGTCGTTGGCGATCGAGAAGGTGGTGAGCGCGCCCCGGGTGATGAGGAGTTGCTTGCCGATCTCGACGATCTCGATGAGCTTGGTCGGGTCGGAGTCGAGGTCGACCATGTTGCCGGCCTCCTTCGCGGCCGACGTGCCCGTGTTCATCGCGACGCCCACGTCCGCCTGTGCGAGCGCGGGCGCGTCGTTCGTACCGTCGCCGGTCATCGCGACCAGCTTGCCGCCGGCCTGCTCGCGCTTGATGAGGGCCATCTTGTCCTCGGGGGTGGCCTCGGCGAGGAAGTCGTCGACACCCGCCTCCTCGGCGATGGCCTTCGCGGTCAGCGGGTTGTCACCCGTGATCATGATCGTCTTGATGCCCATGCGGCGCAGCTCGTCGAACCGCTCCCGCATGCCCTCCTTCACCACGTCCTTCAGGTGGATGACGCCCAGGACGCGCGCCCCCCTGTCGTCCTCCACCGCCACGAGCAGCGGCGTACCGCCGTCCTCGGAGATCCGGTCCGTGAGCGCCTGGGCGTCCTCGGAGACCTTTCCACCCCGCTCCTTCACCCAGGCCACGACCGAACCGGTCGCGCCCTTGCGGACCTTACGGCCGTCGACGTCCACGCCCGACATACGGGTCTGGGCGGTGAAGGCGATCCACTCGGCGTGTGCGAGTTCGCCCTGGTGGCGCTCGCGCAGGCCGTACTTCTCCTTGGCGAGGACCACGATCGAGCGGCCCTCGGGCGTCTCGTCCGCGAGCGAGGAGAGCTGGGCGGCGTCCGCCAGCTCCGCCTCGGTGGTGCCCCTGACCGGAACGAACTCGGAAGCCTGCCGGTTGCCCAGCGTGATGGTGCCCGTCTTGTCGAGGAGCAGCGTGGAGACGTCGCCGGCGGCCTCCACGGCGCGGCCGGACATCGCAAGCACGTTGCGCTGCACGAGCCGGTCCATGCCCGCGATGCCGATCGCGGAGAGCAGGGCGCCGATCGTGGTCGGGATGAGGCAGACCAGGAGCGCGGTCAGGACGATCATCGAGGTCTGCCGGTCGGCGCCCGCGTAGACCGCGAACGGCTTCAGCGTGACGACGGCGAGCAGGAACACGATGGTGAGGGACGCCAGCAGGATGTTGAGGGCGATCTCGTTCGGGGTCTTCTGCCGGGCGGCGCCCTCGACCAGGTTGATCATCCGGTCGATGAAGGTCTCGCCCGGCTTGGTCGTGATCTTGACGACGATACGGTCCGACAGCACCTTCGTACCGCCGGTCACGGCCGACCGGTCGCCGCCGGACTCCCGGATGACCGGGGCCGATTCGCCGGTGATGGCGGACTCGTCGACGCTCGCGACGCCATCGACGACGTCACCGTCGCCGGGGATGATGTCGCCGGCTTCGCAGATCACCAGGTCGCCGATGCGCAGTTCGTTGCCCGGGACCTGCTCCTCGCCCGTCCTGGCGAGGCGGCGGGCGACCGTGTCGGTCTTTGCCTTGCGGAGCGTGTCGGCCTGCGCCTTGCCGCGCCCCTCGGCGACCGCCTCCGCCAGGTTGGCGAAGATCGTGGTCAGCCACAGCCACGCGGCGATGGCCCAACCGAACCAGTCCCCCGGGTTCTTGGCGGCCAGGACGGTGGTGACCACCGAGCCGATCAGGACCACGAACATGACCGGCGACTTGACCATCACGCGCGGGTCGAGCTTCTTGATCGCGTCCGGGAAGGAGGTGACCAGCTGCTTGGGGTCGAAGAGACCCCCGCCGACACGTCCGGCCGGCTGATGTCCCCGGGACAGGTCGCCGTGCGGCGCCTTCGCCGGAGTGGCGGTAGACGTCCGGTCCACGGCGTCCTCGTGCTTCTTTACGTCGATGGTCATGCCGCGAGCCCTTCGGCGAGCGGGCCAAGGGCCAGGGCCGGGAAGTAGGTCAGACCGGTGATGATCATGATCGTGCCGACGAGGAGGCCGGTGAACAGCGGCTTCTCCGTCCGCAGCGTGCCCGCGGTCTCGGGAACGGGATGCTGCTCGGCGAGCGAACCGGCCAGCGCGAGGACGAACACCATCGGCAGGAACCGGCCGAGCAGCATCACGATGCCGATCGTCGAGTTGAACCACTGGGTGTCGGCGTTCAGGCCGGCGAACGCGGAGCCGTTGTTGTTGGCTCCGGAGGTGTAGGCGTAGAGGATCTCGGAGAATCCGTGCGCGCCGCTGTTCGTCATCGAGTGGGCCGGGGTGTCCAGGGCCATGGCCGCGGCGGTGAAGCAGAGCACGAGCGCCGGGGTGACGAGGATGTAGCATGCCGCGAACTTGATCTCGCGGGTGCCGATCTTCTTGCCCAGGTACTCGGGCGTGCGGCCGACCATCAGACCGGCGATGAACACCGCGATGATCGCCATGATCAGCATGCCGTAGAGGCCGGAGCCCACACCGCCGGGCGCGATCTCGCCGAGCTGCATGCCCAGCATGGTGATGCCGCCGCCGAAGCCGGTGTACGAGGAGTGGAAGGAGTTCACCGCGCCCGTGGAGGTCAGCGTGGTGGCCACGGCGAAGATCGACGAGCCGCCAATACCGAACCGGGTCTCCTTGCCCTCCATGGCGCCGCCGGCGAGGTCGAAGGCCGGTCCGCCGTGGTGGAACTCGGTCCACATCATCAGCGCGGTGAAGCCGAGCCAGATGGTGGCCGTCGTCGCCAGGATCGCGTAGCCCTGCTTGGGCGAGCCGACCATGCGGCCGAAGGTGCGGGTCAGCGCGAAGGGGATGACGAGGATCAGGAAGATCTCGAAGAGGTTGGATATTCCGTTGGGGTTCTCGAAGGGGTGGGCCGAGTTGGCGTTGAAGTAGCCGCCGCCGTTCGTACCCAGCTGCTTGATGACCTCCTGCGAGGCGACCGCGCCGCCGTTCCACTGCTGCGAGCCACCCATGAACTGACCGACCTCGTGAACGCCGGAGAAGTTCTGGATGACACCGCAGGCGACCAGGACGAGGGCGCCGATCACGGAGATCGGCAGCAGGATGCGTACGACTCCGCGGACCAGGTCGGCCCAGAAGTTGCCCAGCTCACCGGTGCGGGACCGGGCGAAGCCGCGGACGAGCGCGACCGCGACGGCGATACCGACCGCCGCCGAGACGAAGTTCTGCACCGCCAGGCCGCCGGTCTGGACGACGTGGCCCATGGCCTGCTCGCCGTAGTACGACTGCCAGTTGGTGTTGGTCACGAAGGAGGCGGCCGTGTTGAACGCCTGGTCCGGGTCGATCGAGGCGAAGCCGAGCGATCCGGGCAGCGATCCCTGCACCCGCTGGAGCAGGTGGAGGAAGAGGACGCTCACCGCGGAGAACGCGAGGACGCCGCGGAGATAGGCGGGCCAACGCATCTCCGTGTTCGGGTCGGCGCCGATGCCCTTGTAGATCCACTTCTCGACCCGCAGGTGCTTGTCCGAGGAGTAGACCCGGGCCATGTGGTCGCCCAGCGGCCGGTAGGCCAGGCCGAGCGCGACGATCAGCGCGAGGAGCTGGAGAACACCAGCAAGAACGGGGCTCATGTTCGTGCTCAGAACCTCTCGGGCTTGACGAGGGCGAGAACGAGATAGCCCAGCAGGGCGACGGCCACGATCAGACCGACGATGTTTTCGGCAGTCACAGCTTGGCCACCCCCTTGGCGATGAAGGCCACCAGCGCGAAGATCGCGATCGTGGTGGCGACGAAGGCCAGATCGGCCATCGTGAGCTCCTGAGTGAAGAACGGATTCTCGGACAGCACGAGAGAACCGCCTTTTCAGGAGCCCGCCGCCTCCGTTGACGTCTCCCTGACGTCCTTGACGCCCCTCTTGACGCAACGCCTACGCGGCTCGGTGCCGCACTCGCCGCGGTCGGTGTGACGAGAGCGACGCCTGCCAGGAGGATCTTGACGCTTCCCTGACGCCGCGGCCCGGATCCGTACCCGTCGGGCTGCTTACGCTGGCCCCGCCGTCCGTGTGATGGCCGAAATCCCCCGTCCAGCAGCAGCCCAGGAGCACCCCCATGGCCACCACCACCGACACGCGCACCGGCCGATTGCGCGCGTGGATGCTGGAGGGTCTTTCCGACATGGGCAAGGGCCGGCCGTCCGTCCCGAAGGCGGAGACCGAGCCCGTGCACAAGGGGCAGCCGTGGTGGCGGGTGATGTGCCTGACCGGTGTCGACTACTTCTCCACGCTCGGCTACCAGCCCGGCATCGCCGCCCTGGCCGCCGGCTTGCTCTCTCCCGTCGCCACCATCGTGCTGGTGATCGTCACCCTCGCCGGCGCACTGCCGGTGTACCGGCGGGTGGCCGAGGAGAGCCCGCGCGGCGAGGGCTCGATCGCGATACTGTCTCGGCTGCTGTCCTTCTGGAAGGGCAAGCTGTTCGTCCTGACCCTGCTGGGCTTCGCGGCGACCGACTTCCTGATCACCATCACCCTGTCGGCCGCCGACGCCTCCACCCACCTGGTGGAGAACCCTCATCTGGAATCGGCCCTGCACGACAAGCAGGTCCTGATCACCATGGTCCTGATCGCGCTGCTCGGCGCGGTGTTCCTCAAGGGCTTCCTGGAGGCGATCGGCGTCGCCGTCGCCCTCGTCGGCGTCTACCTCGCGCTCAACGCGGTCGTCGTCGTGACCGGCCTGTGGCACGTCCTGACCGAGGGGCACGTGGTCACGGACTGGACCGCCGCACTGACCACCGAGCACGGCAACGTCTTCGCCATGATCGGCGTCGCCCTGCTCGTCTTCCCGAAGCTCGCGCTGGGCCTCTCCGGCTTCGAGACCGGGGTGGCGGTCATGCCCCACGTCGAAGGTGAGCCGAGCGACACGGAGGAGAAGCCCGCCGGACGCATCCGGGGCACGAAGAAGCTGCTGACGACGGCCGCGCTGATCATGAGCGTCTTCCTCATCACCACCAGCTTCATCACCACCGTCCTCATCCCCCACGAGGAGTTCGAGCCCGGCGGTGACGCCAACGGCCGCGCCCTGGCCTACCTCGCGCACGAGTACCTCGGCAACACCTTCGGCACGGTCTACGACGTCTCGACCATCCTCATCCTGTGGTTCGCGGGCGCCTCCGCGATGGCGGGTCTGCTCAATCTGATGCCCCGCTACCTGCCCAAGTACGGCATGGCCCCGCACTGGGCCCGCGCCGTGCGGCCCATGGTCATCGTCTTCACCCTCGTCGCGTTCCTGGTCACGTGGATCTTCGACGCCGACGTCGACGCCCAGGGCGGCGCGTACGCCACGGGTGTCCTGGTCCTGATCTGCTCGGCCGCCATCGCCGTGACGATCGCGGCGCGCAAGGCCGGCCAGCGCGGCTGGACCATCGGCTTCGGCGTCATCTCTGCCGTGTTCCTCTACACCACCGTCGTCAACGTGATCGAGCGTCCCGACGGCGTCAAGATCGGTGCCTGCTTCATCGCCGGCATCATCCTCATCTCGCTCCTCTCCCGGCTCGGCCGCGCCTTCGAACTGCGCGTCACACACGTCGAACTCGACGACATGGCGGAACGTTTCATCCGCGACATCTCCCACCGCACCGCCCGCTTCATCGCCAACGAACCCGACAACCGGGACGTCGCCGAGTACCGCGACAAGATCGAGCAGATCCGTACCGACAACGACCTCCCCACCACCGAGGACTTCGTCTTCATCGAGGTCACCGTCACCGACCCCTCCGAGTTCGAGGCCGGTCTGACCGCCCGCGGCGAGGTCATGCACGACCGCTACCGCGTGCTGACCGTGGAGTCGTCCTCCGTCCCCAACGCGCTGGCCGCCCTCCTCCTGCACGCCCGCGACCTCACCGGAACGCGCCCCCACGTCTACTTCGAATGGACCGAGGGCAACCCCTTCGCCAACTTCCTCCGCTTCTTCCTCCTCGGCCAGGGCGAAGTCGCCCCCGTCACCCGCGAGGTGCTGCGGGAGGCGGAACCCGACCGGGACCGCCGCCCCCGCGTCCACGTCGGCTGAGGCAAGACCTTCAGGCTCGCCGCCTGACACCCTCCGACCGGCTCTGTCACAGCGCCGTCAGCTCCGTATCAGCGCCGCCGGGCACTGTCGGGTTCCGTCGAGGACGACACGTCACACGAGACGGACGAGAACGAGGAGCGCCATGTCGTACGCCATCCGGGCCGAGGCCCTGGTCAAGAAGTACGAGGACACCGTCGCCCTGGACGGGGTCGACCTGGAGGTGACCGCCGGCGAGGTGGTCGCCGTGCTCGGCCCGAACGGGGCCGGCAAGACCACCACCGTCCGGATCCTGGCCGGGCTGCTCCGGCCCGACGCGGGCCACGCCACGGTCGACGGGTTCGACGTGGCGGAGGACGAGGCGCGGGTCCGCGCCCTGGTCGGAGTGGGCGGCCTGAGCGAACCGACGGGGCCGATCGCACAGGCCGGGCAGGCGGGCCGGGCGGAGCTGCCGGAGCGGTACGCCGAGGCGGAGGCGTACCTGTCCGGCACCGAACACCTGGTGCTCCGCGGCCGACTGCTCGGCATGTCGAAGCGGGATGCCCGGACGCGGGCGGCCGAGCTCCTGGAGTTCTTCGATCTCACCGACGCCGCCACCCGGCCGCTCAACGCCTTCTCCGGCGGGCTGCGCCGCAGGCTGGACCTCGCGGCGAGCGTGGTCGGCCGACCGCGGGTGGTGCTGCTGGACGAGCCGACCGCCGGGCTCGCCTCCCGTGCCCGCCAGGAGATCGGCGACCTGGTCCGGCGGCTGGCGGCGGACGGGACGACCGTGCTGTTCACCACGGAGTCGGCGGAGGAGGCCGATCGACTGTCCGACCGGATCCTCGTGCTCGACCGGGGCCGGGTCGTCACGGAGGGCACGCCGGAGGAGCTCAAGCGGCGGACCGGCAGCCAGACGCTGCAGGTGCGGCCGACGCTGACCGGGGACGTGGACACCGTGCACCGCATCCTGACGGAGCTGACCGGCGCCACCCCCGAGCGGGACGTGTCGCCCGGTCTGCTCACCGTCCCGATCGCCGACCCGATGCTGATCTCGACACTCGTACGGCGCCTGGACGGGGCCGGAATCGCCACCGACGAACTGGCCCTGCGCCTGCCCGGCCTCGACGACGCCCTGCTGACGCTGACCGCCCGGCCCGCCGGGGACGCGGACCGGGCGGTCACCGCCGAGAGCAAAGTCGCCTGAGCACCTACCGGCTACGACGCGGCCGGCGGGCCGGGTTCCCCGGTCAGCCGGTTCAGCGCCTCTTGTCTCGGCATCTCGGCGCCCTGACGGTACGCCTCGCGGTAGGCGTCCTCGCCGAGCTTCTCGATGAGTTCGGCGATCAGGGCACGCATCTCCGGATCCCCGTGGTCGAACGCGCCTCGGACGGCCTGGGTCATCCCCTGGGCGGTCGCCGCACCGATCGGATCACCTTCCAGGGCGAGCAACAGGGCGAGCTGCTCCGCGACCCAGGTCAGGCCGTTGTTGTCGCCCCGGGAGACATAGCCGCGCACGGCCCTGGGCAGCAGGGAGCGGGCCTCTTCGGCCGCTCCTCGCGTGATCCGGTTCGCCATCCTCCCACCGGCGATGATGTCGCGGCTCGTCTCCTCGGGGTACGGAAGGCGATGCACGAGTCCCTCCATCCGGTCCAGGGCCTCCTCGGCCCGGTCCAGGTCACCCGCAATGCGATGCGTGTAGGCAAGTTGAGTCTCCATGCCGACCTCCACTCGCCGATGGCCCCGCTCCCTGGCCTGTCGCTGGGCAGCGTGGGCGTCCCGCAGGGCTCCGTCGAGGTCTCCGGAGCGCGCCCGCTCCTGCGAAAGCCGGAACTTGGTCCACATGAGGTGTTCCTCCGTACCGAGTTCGGTGCTGATCGCGACCGCTCGTTCGAAGGCTGCGATGGCCGGACCGTACTCGCCCCGCAGGGAATGGTCCCGGCCGAGCGGGAGCAGGCACATCACCAGGCCCCAGCGGTCGCCCACCTCCTCGAAGCCGCGCAACGCCTCGCGCCGAGCCTCGGCGCCGCTCTCCAGGTCTCCCTGTTCGGTGAGGACGAAGTCGTGCGCCCAGTACGCGCTCGCCCGCACCCAGGGGTCCGAGGACCGCAGGGACTGCTGGAGCCCGCGCTCCCGTTCGTCCTCGCCCGCCAGCTGCGACATACGCAGCAGCGGCAGCGCCGGATGGAAGCCGAGGACCTCGGCCGCGTCGAGGTCACCCTCCCCCGGAGGCGCGGCGGCGCCTGCGGAATCCGGGGCACCCGCCGCGCTGTGTACGAGACCGAAGGCGACGCGCGTCTCCTCCGGCAGCTCGTCCCCGAAGTCGAGGACCGCCGCCAGGAACGTCTCGAACTGGGTGGTCATCCCCCTGATCCCCCAGTACCAGAACATCGCCCGGACGAACCGGGAGGCCCGCGGCGCGTCCCGCGCGTCGAGCACCGAGCGGAGCGCGGCGACCATGTTGTCGTGCTCGGCGTCGAAGACCGCGATCGCGCGCAGCTGTTCACCGGTACGGAGCAGGGGTTCGAGCTCCTCGGCCAGGGCGAGGAAGTGGTCGGCGAACCGCGTGGCGACGTCGTCCCCGGCCCGTACGAGACGGTCGGCCGCGTAGGCGCGGACCGTCTCCAGCATCCGGTACCGGGGCTCGCCGTCCCCGGAGGAGTCCACCAGGGACTTCTCGACGAGGGTGCCGAGCACGTACACCACGTCCTCGGCGGGCAGTTCGTCGTCCGAGCAGACTCCCTCGAGGGCGGCGAGCGTGGCTCCGCCGGGGAACACGGACAGCCGGCGCGCCAGGATACGTTCCGGCTCGTCGAGGAGGTCCCAGCTCCATTCGACGAGCGCGAGGAGCGTGCGCTGGCGCGGCAGCGCGGTCCTGCTCCCCGAGGTCAGCAGGCGGAAACGGTCGTCGAGGCGCCGCGCGATCTGGTCGACGCTCATCGAGCGCAGTTTGGCCGCGGCCAGTTCGAGCGCGAGTGGCATGCCGTCGAGGCGCCGGCAGATCTCCACCACGGCGTCCACCGTGGTGTCGTCGAGCGTGAAACCCGGCTTGACGCCGACGGCGCGGTCGACGAACAGCCGCACCGCGCCCGAGTCGGCCGCCTCGGCGAACTCACGGGACTGCGCGGGCAGTTCCAGTGGGCCGAGCGGGCACAGCACCTCACCGGTGATGGCGAGGGCTTCCCTGCTGGTGGCGAGGATCCTCAACTGAGGGAGTCGGTCGAGGAGTTCCTCGGCGAGTTCCGCCGCGGCCTCGACCAGGTGCTCGCAGTTGTCGAGGACGAGGACCGCCTCGCCGCCGTCGAAGAGCTCGGCCAGCCGGTCGACGGGCGTCACGCGCCGGCCCTGACCTCCGTCGTACAGGCGGCCGTCCTTGGAGCTCAGCGCGCCGAGGACCGCGTCGGCGAGCTGGTCCCCGGGGCCCACGCCGGCCAGCGGCACGAACCAGACCCGACCGCGTCCGTACGCCCGGTGCCGGCTCGCCGCTTCGAGGGAGAGCCTGGTCTTGCCCGCACCACCGAAGCCGACGATGGTGACGAGCCGGGAGGCGGCCATCAGATCAGCGATCCGGTCGAGTTCGCGATCGCGGCCGACGAAGCTGGTCAGCCGGGCAGGAAGGCGGCTGGGCGCGCTCTCGGTCCGGGCCTGCGGCGCGGTCAACTCGCCCCTAAGCAGGGACAGATGGACCTCCTGGAGTTCCGCCGAGGGGTCGACGCCGAGCTCGTCGCCGAGCCTGCCGCGCATCTCCTCGTAGACGGCGAGCGCGTCGGACTGCCGACCGGCCGCGGAGAGAGCCCGCATGCGCAGGCCGGCGATCCGCTCGCTCAACGGGCGTTCCGTTCCGGCCGCTTCGAGGTCGGCGAGGACCTCGGCGTACCGCCCGAGTCGCAGCTCGGCGTCGAAGCGGTCCTCGGCCGCTGCGGCCCGCACGTCGTCGAGGCGCGTGGCGACGGGCCCGGCGAACGGGGCGTCCAGCACGTCCGCGAGGGCCGGGCCGCGCCACAGCGCGAGGGCCGTGCCGAGCAGCGAGGCCGCTTCGTCGAGGCGGCCGGCCGCCAGCTCGCGCCGCCCTTGGGCCGCCAACTCCTCGAAGCGGTACGCGTCCACGTCCTCGTCGCGCACCGACAGCCGGTAACCCCCGGCCACGGACTCGAGTGTGCCGGCGCCCCGAAGGGCCTTCCTCAGCCGGGACACCAGGGCCTGGAGGGCGTTGCCCGCCTCGGCCGGGGGCTCCGTACCCCACAGTCCGTCGACGAGCGCGTCTACGGACACCGGCCGGCCTCCTTCGAGTGCGAGCCGGGCCAGCAGCATCCGCAGCCGGACCCCTCCGATGTCGATCGGCGTCGCGTCGTCCGTACCGGCTCCGACCGGTCCCAACAGGACAATCCTCACAGTTTCAGCCTCCCCCGGGCCACGACCGCTTCACGGTTCCGCACCGTGGGAGGATCCTAACGATCAAGCGTTCTCCCGCGTCGTCGCGTCCGGCGTGAGCGCTAGTCTGACTGCCATGACGTCGACGGGACCCCACCATGGCTCCTAAGCAGCAGCGGGGGGAGGCCACCGTCGACCGCCTCCTGACCGCGGCGCTCCAGGTGTACGCGAAATCCGGCCAGCAGGGGTTCACCGTGAACGCGGTGACCGCGGCCAGCGGGGTCAGCCTGGGCAGCCTCTACCACCACTTCGGCAGCTTCGACGGCCTCGCCGCCGGTCTCTACATCCGCTGCATGGGGCAGTTGTGCGACGAGGTCTTCGACCAGCTGGGCCGCACCCGCACCCCGCGCACCGGCGTCCGCGCGCTCGTCACGGCGTATCTGCGGTTCACGGTGGAGCACCGCGACGCCGCGCTCTTCCTGCATGCCTCCGCCTACTCCGGCTATCTGGCGTCGCACGCCGAGGAGATCCGGGCGTTCAAGACGGCCAGGTTCGCGTCGATCGCCGACTGGCTGCGGCCCCACATCGAGGCCGGCGTGATCGCGCCGCTCCCGACGCCCGTGATCGAGGTGCTGGTCATGGGGCCGATCGAGGAGACGGCGCGCCGCTGGTTGTCGAGCACGTACGACATCGACCTGAACCAGGCCGCCAGGATTCTCCCCGACCGGATCTGGCGGTCCCTGCAGCCCGACTGACGGCACGTCCGGACGTTCTTCCTACGAGGAGGCACCGTGACGGAACACGTCAAGTACCTGCCCGCCGCGGCGATACCCGAGGGTGGCGTCACGGCCTGGACGGTGGCCGAGGGCGAGCGGTGGCTCAAGGCCCGGGTCCCGCCGTCCTCGCCCCGGTGGCGTGCACGTGGCTCCTCGCCGCCCTGGTCGTCCTCGCCTGGGTGCTGACCCCCGGGCGGCCGCTCCCCTGCACCTGCCCCGAGTGCCTGCCCTCCCAGCGGCTGGCGGCCGACCCTCTTCGGCACGTCCGTTCTTCGGCACGTCCGTTCTTCGGCACGTCCGTACGTAGCTCGGGCCCCTCCACGGCGTGATGGTCCATCACGCGGTCACCCACGGCTCCACGGCGGCGCGCCGCCTGAGCCGCGCCCCCGTCACTCCGTCCGCAGCGCTCGTGCCGTCGGGGTCCGGGCCGCCCAGAGCGCCGGGACCACCGCACCCGTGAGCGCGATCGCCACGCCGGCCAGGGCGAGCGTGGCCAGGAGCGGGGCGCCGTACACGTCGATATGGGCGCCCGGAATCGTGGTGCCGACCGCGCGGCCCATCGCCGGCATCACCGTGCGGTGCAGCGCCACCCCGAGCGGTACCCCGATCACCCCCGCGACGAGGCCGATCGCGCCCACCGAGGTGAGGACCTGGACGACCGTCTGACGGGGGCTCATGCCCAGGGCCTTGAGCACCCCCAGGTCCCGGACCCGTTCCCGGGTGTCGAGCACCACGGTGTTGAGGACGCCCAGGCAGGCCACCGCGACCAGCATCGCCGTCAGCATCGCGATCAGCGCCTGCATCGCCAGGATCACGGTCGACCTGCCGGCCTCCGTCGGGGCCGCGTACGCGCCGAGCGGTGTCAGGGCGGCGTTCAGTTCCTCGACGTAACGGGCCGGGTCCGTACCCGGCGTGAGCTCGACGGCGAAGCCGGCCGGCATGAAGCGGGTCTGCAGCGCGGCGACCGACGACGCGTCGGTGCGCAGCGCCATCCCCTTGTCGCCCAGGTCGAAGACCTCGCCGACGATCCGCAGCCGGACGGTGCGACCCCGGTCCGTCAGGGCCACCGTCTCCCCCACCCGCACCCCCGCGACCTGCAGGAAGCGCGAGGCCGCGACCGCCTCGCCGGGGCCGCTGAACCACCGCCCGGAGACCATCGTGGCACCGGTGGCGGAGGAGTCTCCGTCGTACGCGACGAGGGGTGCGCCACCCTTCAGACCGGCGACGCCGACCTCCGACTTGGCGGTCCGGTAGAAGGACGCGGTCTCCGGGCGGGCCCCGATCGCCGCCGCGACCTTCGCCGGGTCGGCCGGCGTCGGGGGCCCCGCGTCATCGGGCTGCGGCCGGGCCACCGTGTGGACCGTGACGGTGCCGCCGCGGTCCGGGTCCCCGCCCGTCTTGACCGCCACGAGCGTGCTGCCCAAGCCGACCGCGAAGGTCACCGCCAGGGCTCCGAACGCGACCGCCGCGGCCATCGTCGCCGAGCGTGCCGGCCGGGCGAACGGACTCGCGAGCCCCAGGCCGACCGGCCGCGGCAGAGGCAGCCGGCCGAGCAGATGGCGTACTCGACGCCCCTGTCCGCCGCCTCCGGTCCGGTCGGCACCGAGCACCCGCACGGTGCGCAACCGCGCGGCTCGCAGGGCAGGGACGAACGCGGTGGCGGCGACCACCAGCAGGGCGCCGGCCGGCACCGCCAGATCCACCCACACGGGGATCAGCACCGCCGCCGTGCCGTACGCCTCCGCCATCTCCGCCATCAGCGGCACGGCGGTCACGTTGCCCAGGGCCGCGCCCAGGACGGCGCCCACCGATGCCGGGATCAGCGCCTGGCCGACGTACGCCCGCCCCACCTGGAGCGGCGTGAAGCCGAGGGACTTCAGGATCCCGATCCGCCGGGTCGCGGCACCTACGGCGCCGCTGACGACGATGCCGATCACCAGGACGGACATGGCGAGGCCGAGCAGGGCGAAAGCGGTGATGAAGGGGACGTAGGCGGCGGTGTTCTCCTGGGCGGTCTGCTTGACGTCGAGGTACGACTGTGTGCCCGCGATCGCCCGCGGCGGCACGGCGGCGGCGATCGCCGCGCGGCCGGCCTCGATGTCGGCGCGGGTCGCGGAGGCGGTGAACCGGTAGAGCATCTGCTGCCCGAGCGGTGTCCCCGGGGATGTTCCGGACGGTGAGCCGGGCGGTGTGCGGGTCTTTGTGCCGGCCAGCTCGGGCAGCTGCGCGGGCACGACCCAGGCGTCGGCGCTCTCTCCCACCGACTCGGCGATCCCGACCACGGTGAGCTCGGTGTCACCGGCCCGGAATGTCTTCGCGAGCGGGTTGCCGCGCTGCACCGCGCCCCGCTCCATCACGATCTCCCCGGGGGCCTCGGCCCAGCGCCCCTCGACCGTCTCCACCCGGTCCACAGCGGTCTCGGCCGAGCCGCGCCCGACCACCGTCATGGCCGGCGGTTCGAAGCCCGGCGGGGCCCCCTCGGTGTCGTACAGCCGCACGGAGGCCACGGCGAACGGGCCCGCGGCCGCAGCCACTCCGGCGGCGTCGGCGGTCGCCCCGAGCCGTCCGGAGGCGACGGCCGAGCCGTCGAACTGCACCGTCAGATGCGCCCCTCGCTGCTGGGCGAAGGCCCGGTCGAACGGCCCCTGCGAGGCCACGAGCAGCCCGACCGCGAGGACCGCGGCCGCCACCGAGAGAAGGGTCGTCAGCATCATCACCGCGGTCTGCACCCGGCGTCGCCCGACCCCGCCGCGGACCACCCTGCCCAGAGCGCCACGCCGGACCACCGGGCGGCTCACCGGGCCACCGCCCGCACGTCGCGCGCGATCCGGCCGTCGACCAGCTCGATCGTCCGCGTCGCGCAGGACTCGGCGAGCGCCAGGTCGTGGGTCACCAGGATGATGCTCTGCCCGTCGGCGTTGAGCTCGCGCAGCAGGTCGCGTACGTCCGCCCCGGAGGCGGTGTCCAGCGCGCCCGTGGGCTCGTCGGCGAGCAGCAGCGGTGGGCGGTTCATCAAGGCCCGGGCGACCGCGACGCGTTGAC
Source organism: Streptomyces sp. NPDC046712 (assembly GCF_040645695.1). Classification (NCBI taxonomy): domain Bacteria; kingdom Bacillati; phylum Actinomycetota; class Actinomycetes; order Kitasatosporales; family Streptomycetaceae; genus Streptomyces; species Streptomyces sp. NPDC046712. The sequence continues at coordinate 54,247 of NZ_JBEYYW010000018.1, forward strand.
GCTCCCCGCCGGACAGCCGGCCAGGATAGGCGCGGGCGTGCCGGTCGATGCCGAGCTGTTCGAGGAGTTCGGCGGCGCGGGCCGCCGCCCGCGCGGGCGCCATACCGGACAGCTGGGCGGGCAGCAGCACGTTGTCGGTGACGGTGAGGTCGTCGAGGAGATTGAAGAACTGGAAGACCATGCCGATGCGGGAGCGCCGGTATTTCGCGGAGGCGGTCTCGTTCAGTCGGTCGACGCGCAGCCCGTCGACGCTCACGCTGCCCGTGGTGGGACGGTCGAGGCCGGCGATCATGTTGAGCAGCGTCGACTTTCCGCTGCCGGACGGGCCGAGCACGGCAAGCGCCTCTCCGGGGTGCACCTGGAGCGTCAGCCCGTCCAGGGCGGGTGGGCCCTCGTCGTACGCCTTGCTCACCTCGCGTACGTCGATGAGGGGGTCGGTCATGGGTCTCCTCCACGGCTCGGATCGGTCGGAAGGACGCTAGGAGGGAGGGGGTCGCGGGCACGTCGGCCGCGGTGCGGAAGACGCGTACCGTGTGCGGCTGACAAGGGCGGTGCGTCATCCCTGCGATGTACGCGTGTGATGTACGGCCGTGCGTCCCACGGCCGATTCGGCACCGTGGACCGCTTGGCACACTGAGCCGGTGAGCAGGGAAGCAGAGTCAGTCGTCCGTCGGCTCCGCGCGGGGTGGTCCGTCGGCGCGCCGCCGGCGTTGTCGCCCCGGTCCTGGGCCGCCGATGCGGTGATCGCCCTGACGCTGGCGGTGTGCACCGTGGTGGGTGATCTGGACCGGTCGTACGTGGAGTTGGTGCGCGGGGAGCCCCACCAGCCCGACGTCCCTACCCCGGTCGAGCCGCCGCCGGTTCCGCCGGTCTCACCGGTCCCGCCCGTCTCTCCGGTCCCGCCCGTCTCTCCGAACTCTCCTGTTCCACCGGTTCCGCCAGTCCCGCCAGTTCCGCCAGTCCCGCCAGTTCCACCGGTCCCGCCAGTTCCACCGGTCCCGCCGGTCCCGCCGGTCCCGCCGGTCCCGCCGCCCGGATCCCAGCAGGTCCTGCCCGCGGTGGAGCACACGCTGCCGCCGGTGGAACTCTGGGAGCTTCTCGCGGCGGTGCTGACCGCCCTTCCGCTGGTGCTGCGTCGCCGCTTCCCGCTGGCCGCGTACTGGGCGGTGGTGGCGGCGACGGTGCTGCTGCACCTTGGCGACGTCGCCAAGGACGCCACCACGGTCACCTTCGCCTCCGGTCTGATCGCGGCGTACAGCGCGGCGATGTACAGCCCCCACCGCAAGGCAACCGCGGTCTCGTTGGTCGCCGGGGCGGTGCTGTACGCGGCGACGCCTCTGGTCCCCGAGGTGGACGCGGGCCTGGTCCCCGTCCTCGTCCTGCTCCCGGTCGCCATGGCGGCGCACGGCATCCACACCTGGCGGCAGCGGGCGCAGGCGCTGCGGGAGGAGCAACAGGCAGCGCTGCGGCGGGCGGTGGAGCAGGAGCGTGCGCGGATCGCCCGTGAGTTGCACGACGTGGTCACGCACAACGTGAGCATGATGACGATTCAGGCGGGCGCCGCGCGCAAGGTGCTGGACGCGTCGCCCGAGCAGGCCCGGGAGGCGATGCTGGCGGTGGAGGCGGCCGGCCGCACGGCGATGTCGGAGCTGCGCCATGTGATGGGGCTGCTGACCATGGCCGCCGACGGTCCCGATCCGGCCGCGACCGTGGATCTGGCCCCGCAGCCCGGTCTCGACCGGCTGGAGGAGCTGGCCGGGCGGGTGCGGGACACGGGCGTGCGGGTGGAGTTGACGGTGCGGGGCACTCCGGCGGCGTTGCCGGCCGGGGTCGATCTGGCGGCGTACCGGGTGGTGCAGGAGGCGCTGACGAACGCGGTGAAGCATGCCGCGGGGGCGAGTGTGTCCGTCATCGTGGAGTACGCGCCGGGCGAGATACGGGTGGAGGTGGCGGACACCGGCGGGGAGGCGCTCCCGCCGGCCGGCCCCGGCGGCGGGCGCGGGCTCATGGGTCTGCGCGAACGCCTCGCCGTCTACGGCGGTACGCTGCACGCGGGCAGGCGCCCGCGCGGGGGCTACCGGGTCCGCGCGGTGATTCCGGTGGAGGATCCGTGACCGAGGCACCGCGCGTAGTGATCGTCGACGACCAGGCCCTGGTGCGGACCGGCTTCCGGATGATCCTGACCGCCGACGGCATCGATGTGGTCGCGGAGGCGTCCGACGGGGACGAGGCGGTCGCCGCGGTCCGCCGCACGCGACCCGACGTGGTCCTGATGGACATCCGGATGCCGGGCACGGACGGTCTGGAGGCCACGCGCCGCATCCTGCGGGACGAGGGGACGGCGGCGCCCCGCATCGTCATCCTGACCACCTACGACCTCGACCAGTACGTCTACGCCGCGCTGAGCGCGGGCGCGAGCGGCTTCCTGTTGAAGGACGTCACTCCCGAACACCTGGCGGCCGCGGTCCGTCTGGTCCGCTCGGGGGACGCCCTGCTGGCCCCGGCCATCACCCGCCGCCTGGTGGAGCGCTTCGCCGCGTCCCGGGAGCGGACGACGTCGCTGCACCGCGACCTTTCCACGCTCACGCCGCGCGAGTTGGAGGTTCTCGAAGCGCTGGCCGGGGGCGACAGCAACGCCGAACTGGCGGCCCGCTTCCGGCTGAGCGAGGCCACCGTCAAGACGCATGTCGCCCGCATCCTCGCGAAGCTCCGGCTCCGCGACCGCGCGCAGGCGGTGATCGCCGCGTACGAGACGGGCCTGGTCACCCCGGGCTCCGACGGCGCCCCGCGCCGGGAGTTCTGACCTTCTCGCTCCGTACGCCGACGGGGCGGCGGTGGGCGGGTGCGTGATCCCTTTCGGGATCTGTCGCACCCGCTCCACCGCCGCCCCGTTCAGCGGGACCCGGACGTGCCGGACCGGCGAGGTCAGACCACGGGCACCGGGTAGGTCGGGTACTCGACCCCGGACACGTGCTGGACGACGCGGATGACCTGGCAGGAGTAGCCGAACTCGTTGTCGTACCAGAGGTAGAGGATCGCGTTGTCACCGTCGACCTTGGTGGCGCCGGCGTCGACGATCGACGCGTGGCGCGATCCGACGAAGTCCATGGAGACGGCGTCGGGGGCGGTGGTGAAGTCGATCTGGCGCTTGAGCGGCGAGTGCAGCGAGACGTCACGGAGGTACTCGAGGACCTCGTCGCGGGTGGTCTCGCGGCCCAGGCGCAGGCTGAGGATGGCGATCGAGACGTCCGGGACGGGGACGCGGATCGAGCTGCCGGTGATCGGCGCCTTGAGCTCGGGCAGCGCCTTGGCGACGGCGGAGGCGGCGCCGGTCTCGGTGATGACCATGTTGAGCGGCGCGGAACGGCCGCGACGGTCGGCCTTGTGGTAGTTGTCCAGAAGGTTCTGGTCGTTGGTGAACGAGTGGACGGTCTCCACGTGACCGCGCAGCACGCCGTACTCGTCGTCCATGGCCTTCAGCGGCGGGACGATCGCGTTGGTGGTGCAGGAGGCGCAGGACAGGATCTGCTCGTCCGGCTTGATCGTGTCGTGGTTGACGCCGTGCACGATGTTCGGGACGTCGCCCTTGCCCGGAGCGGTCAGGACGACCTTGTCGATACCGGGACGCAGGTGCTTCGACAGGCCCTCGCGGTCCCGCCACTTGCCCGTGTTGTCGATGAGGATGGCGTCGTTGATCCCGTACGCCGTGTAGTCGACCTCGGAGGGGTCGTTGGCGTAGATCACCTTGATGGTGTTGCCGTTGGCGATGATCGTGCTCGTCGCCTCGTCCACCGTGATGGTGCCCTGGAACTGGCCGTGGATGGAGTCGCGGCGCAGCAGCGAGGCGCGCTTGACCAGATCCTGGTCGCCGCCACCGCGGACCACGATGGCACGCAGGCGCAGGCCGTTGCCCGAGCCGGCCTTCTCGATGAGGAGGCGGGCGACGAGGCGACCGATGCGACCGAAGCCGTAGAGGACGACGTCGCGTCCCGCGCCGCGCTCGATCTTGTTGGCACCGGTGGCGCCGGCGACGGCCGCGGCGGTGAACTCCTCCACCGACTGACCGTGGTCGTCGGTCTTGTACGTCGCGGCGAGCATGCCGATGTCGATCTGCGAGGGACCGAGGTCGAGCGCGGCGAGCGCCTGCAGGAAGGGCATCGTCTCGGTGACCGAGAGTTCCTCACCGGCGATCTGCCGGGCGAACCGGTGGGTCTTGAGGATGCTCACCACTGACTTGTTCACCAAGGAGCGGCTGTGCAGCAGGACCGTCACGTCCCGCTCGCGGTGCAGCTTCCCGATGATGGGGATCATCGACTCCGCGATCTCCTCGCGGGTCTTCCAGTTGGTGAACGAGTCATCATTGACAGTCACAGGTTTATCTTTCGAGCTAGGCGGCGCTCATATGCTAACCCGCCCTCTCTTTGATCGTTCAAGGGGGCCACTCTGTGAACGATCTGACACCTCTTGATCAGCATTCCTCCGGTTCTGTCCCTGAATCCGGGCCCGCTGCGGGCCGCCCCGGCGTGCCGTCGGCCGACGACGAGTTACGGGCCGTAGCGGCGTCTACCGTCGGAAGGCACATCGTCGGAACCCCCCGGAGCGTGGCATGAGGAAGATCGTCTCCCAGCTGTTCATCTCGCTCGACGGCGTCGTCGAGGATCCCCACACCTGGCACTTCCCGTACTTCAACGACGAGATGGGCATCGCGGTCGACGGCGTCCTGGGCCGGGTGGACACGCTCCTCCTGGGGCGCCGGACGTACGACAGCTTCGCCGGGGCGTGGCCCGAGCGCGAGGCGGCGGGCGGCGAGGACGCCCCCTTCGCCAAGGTGCTCGGTGACGCGCGGAAGATCGTCGCCTCCCATCGGCCGCTCGCTCCGACCTGGCGGAACTCCGAGCTGCTCCAGGGCGACCTCCTCGACGCGGTCACGACGCTGAAGAACGAGCCGGGCGAGAGCCGAATCGCGATCAGCGGATCGGTGTCCCTGGTACGGCAACTTCTCGCCGCCGGTCTGCTGGACGAGCTCAACCTGCTGGTGCACCCGATCGCCGTGCGCAAGGGCCTGCGGCTGTTCGACGAAGCCGAGACGCCGACCCCACTGACGCTGCTCTCGGCCGAGACCTTCGCCACCGGCGTCCTCAACCTGATGTACGCCCCCGCCGCCCCGGCCGCCGAGGCGGGGTACGACGACGCCAAGGGCCATCTGCCCCGCTCCGCCCAGGAGGACTGACGTTCCGCGGGGCAGGGGTCAGCGGCGTGTCGTGGCGATGGTGAGCACGTTGGCGACGACGACGGCTCCGATGGCGGCCCCGTCGAGTGGGCCCAGGTGCTGTCCGAGCCCGATCCAGCCGACCAGGGCCGCCAGGACGGGGTTGACGCTCATGAAGAGTCCGAAGGCCGCGGCCGGTACATGGCGCAGGGTGAACAGGTCCGCCAGGTACGGGACGGCCGAGGCCAGGACGCCCGCGGCGACGGCGTAGCCGAGGGACGCGGCCGTCGGCGGGTCGCGGAGGACGACGACGATCCCGACGGGCAGGAACATCAGCGCGGAGAGCGTCGCGGCGGCCGCGCTGCCCTGCGCGCCGGGGAGGCGCCGGCCGACGGTGCGGTTGAGCAGGATGTACGACGCCCAGCAGACGGCGGCCAGGAGGCCGAGACCCATGCCGAGGTAGTCGGTCGAGGGCTGCGGGCGCATGAGCGTGACGACACCCGCGGCCGCGAGGACCGCGCAGCAGGCGTCCACCCGGCGGCGGGTGGCGGCCAGGGCGATGGCCAGCGGGCCGAGGAACTCCAGGGTCACGGCCAGCCCCAGGCCGACGCGGTCGATGGCGCTGTAGAGGGACAGGTTCATCGTGCCGAAGACCACCGCCAGGAGGATCACCGGCTGCCACTGCCGCCAGGTGAAGCTCCGCAGCCGCGGCCGGCCGACGGCCAGCAGGACGAGGGCGGCGACGTACTGGCGGACCGCGACGACACCGACCGGGCCGAGGACGGGAAAGGCGAGGGAGCCGGCGGCGGCACCGATCTGTGTGGACAGGCCGCTGCCGAGCATGGCGGCCACCCCGGCGGGGGACGTGCGGCGGGGTGTGCGGGTGGGCGACACCGGGACGGTCCGGTCCGCCGGTGCTCCCGTGGATCGATGGGCTGCGTGCATGGCGTGATCGTGCGCGCCGCCGATCCTTGCGCAAAATGCATGACCGGAAGAATCCATACGCTTGAGTCATGGATATGGAACTGCGTCAGTTGCGCTGTCTCGTCGCGATCGTCGACGAGGGGACGTTCACCGACGCCGCCCTCGCGCTGGGCGTCTCCCAGGCCGCCGTCTCCCGTACCCTCGCCTCCCTCGAACGGGCCCTGGGAGTACGGCTGTTGCGGCGGACCTCCCGCTCGGTGACCCCGACGGCCACCGGGCTGCGGGTGGTGGCGCACGCCCGGCGGGTGCTCGCCGAGGCGGACGCCCTGGTCCGGGAGGCCACGTCCGGGCACCAGATCCTGCGGATCGGGTACGCCTGGTCGGCCCTGGGACGGCATACGCCGACGTTCCAGCGCCGGTGGGCAGCCGCGCACCCGTCGACGGAACTCCGCCTGATCCGCGTCAACTCCTCCACCGCGGGCCTCGCGGAAGGCACATGCGACCTCGCCGTGGTGCGCAGACCACTGGAGGACCGCCGCTTCGACTCGGCCATCGTGGGCCTGGAACGGCGCCTGTGCGCCATGGCCGCCGACGATCCATTGGCCGGGCGTTGGTCGGTCCGGCTCGCCGACCTCAGCGACCACACCCTGCTGATCGAGCGGCGGACCGGGACCACGACGCCGGAGCTGTGGCCGCCGGACTCCCGTCCGGCGACCGAGGAGACCCACGACGTCGACGACTGGCTCACCGCGATCTCCACCGGCCGCCGCATCGGCATGACCGCGGAGGCCACCGCCCGTCAGTACGCCCGACCCGGCGTCGTGTACCGCCCGGTGCGCGACGCCGAGCCGATCGCCGTCCGCCTCGCCATCCCGCCACGCAGGACGTGATCGAACTGCTCACCGCCCTGTACCGCAAGGCGTGACGGAGGGCGGGCCGCAGTCATGATCCATACGGCCCGGCGCGAAAACACGCGTGCAGCGGGTCGCGCCGTTCTGTGATCATGCGGGGATGTCCCATCTCCTCGAACCGCTGGTCGTCCGCCACACCCACCGTCTCCCCGCCCCCACCGGGCCCTCGGGGGACGGTCAGGTCGCCGCGCGGCAGTTCGACGCCGCGCTGATGTCCGTGGGCTTCAAGCTCTCGGCGGACCTGCTCACCCACCTGTCGGGCCTCTCCGGCGACACGGTGACCGCCGTCGCCGTACGGACACTGGGCGTCGTCCGCGAGATGGTCGGCGACCACGTGCAGCACAACGTCTACTTCCGCGACTTCCCGGCCCATGTGCCCGACACCTTCGACTTCTGGATGCGGTGCATCGCCGACGCGCTGAGCGACGAGACGTCCCGCGACCGCACGGTCGCCCAGCTCGAGAGCGGCGTGCTCGACCTGCTCACCCTCCCGTCGTACGGAAACTACCGGCACACCTACGCCGAGATGCTCGCCGCTCACGACGAGCTGACCGCCGCGGCCGGCGACCGCCTGACGGTCCTCCACCTGGGCGGCGACGCGGACGTCGAGGTCTCGGCCCTGTACCTGGCTCTCGCCGGCAGCACCACGCCGCTGGGCGAGGACCACCTGCGCGACCTGGCCACGCTCGCCGCCCACTGCGCGGACGGCCCCCAGCCCGAGGCGGTCCCGATCCGGGAGAACCTCGCCGTCGTCAACCGTGAGCGACTGTCCGCCGGGGCGGACCTCCTTCTCGACACCGTGACCGATGTGCTCCGGCTCGCCTGCGCGCTGTCGGACGGCGACGTCACGCTCCAGGAGCCGACCCGGTTCCGGGCGTTGTCCCGCCCGATCCGCCGCGCGCTGCTCGCGGGCCTGGACTCCGTCGTCGCCGCGGCCCCCGCCAAGCTCGCGGACGTCGGCGCGCACCGCGAGGCGTGGAAGCGTCTCGGCGAACGCCTCCACCCCCACGAGTACCCCCGGTGGCCCCACGCCGCCGAGGTGTTCGCCGTCGCCCGGGGCGAGAGAAAGGTCCGCTCCTTCGACAGCCGTGTCGAGGAGCTGCTCGGCCGCAACGACGTCATCGGTGCGACGGAGCTGCTGAGGTCCGCGCCGGGCATGCTGTTCCGCGCCCTGGACCGTCTGCTGCGCGCGGCGTCGGGCCAGGACGAGCGGGACGCGGTGGTGACCGCCGCCGTCGAGCTCGCGCCGAAGGTCTCCGGCCGCGTCGTGCTGGCGGTACGGGAACACCTCCACAACCGCCACGAGAAGGCGGGCGAACACCGGGTGTTCGTCAACCGCCTCGGCCGCGCCTGGGTCGCCTCCGACACCCGTCGGGCCGTGCTGCCGCCCGATCGCGACCGTCTGATCGCCGCTCTCGACGCCGAGATCCGCCGTCGACTCCCTTCCCCCGGCCATCTGTTGATCGACCCCGACGTCCTCGACGTGGCTCTCCCGCTCAGCGGCCGGGCCGCCGGGTCCGGCCTCGGCGTCCTGCCCCGCGGGTCCGTCACACCGGTCGAGGGCGAACTGCTGCGCTTCTTCGTGTACTGGAAGCAGGCGCACCGCGACACCGACTACGACCTGTCCGCGCTCATGCTGGACGCCGACTACTCGACCCTGTCCTGGCTTTCGTACACCGCTCTCACCGATCTCGAGGGCGAGCACTCCGGCGACATCACCTCGGCGCCCGACGGTGCCTCGGAGTTCATCAACCTGCGCCTGGGTGCCGCCCGGGGCACGTTCATCGTGCCGCAGGTCGACATCTACTCGGGTGAGGGCTTCGAGGAGGTCGAGGAGTCGTTCTTCGGCTTCATGCTGCGCGACGCCGAACAGGGGGGCCGTCCGTTCGAGGCGCGTACGGTGCGGATGAAGTCGGAACTGCGCGGCCCCGGCAGGGTCGCGCTGCCTTTGGCGTTCGTACGCGGCGACGACGGCCGGTGGCGCGCCATCTGGCTGCAGCTGTATCTGAAGGGCCATCCCTCGGCCAACCGGGTCGAAGGAAACCGGATCTCCGTCGCGACGCTGCTCCGCGGCGTCGTCGAGCGCACCCCGCTCACGGTGCGCTACCTCATGGGGCTGTTCGCGGACGGAACGGCGGCCACGACGGTGTGGGACGGGACGACCGTCCCGGAGGGTCCGGTCACGTACATCGGTCTGCAGCGCCCGGAGGGTCTGCACCCCGGCTCCCGGATCGTGACGCCGGAAAACCTGCGCGACCTGATCCCCGAGTGACTGCTATGTTGGGCGCCGGCGAGGCCATGAAGGGGCTTCCTTCTCAAAACCCATTGAACTAGTCCCTTCGCTTTCCTCGCCCTCGACTTACGCCGGCCGGGTCGCGGTCAGGACGCCTATCTTGTCTATGCGGTGTTCCGGGTTGTTTTGGGCGTCCCGCCAGAAGTTGCCCGCCGCGTTGTCCTCCGGCGTCGCGCAGGTGGAGAGAGTGATCATGGCTCGGGTGGGCTTCTCGCCCGGCTCACCCGGCACCGCGGCGCGCTGCTCGGCGAGGGAGCGGGCGGAGCGGAAGGACGTCTCCCGCGTATCGGTGATCCTGTACTCGTAGACGGTGTCACCGAAGGTGACGAAGACCTTGTCGCCCACGTCGACCGCGGGCAGGTCGCGCAGGGGGCCGCCGGCGGACAGCCGGTGGGCGGTCACCAGATAGTTGCCGATCTCGCCCGGGCCGACGCCGCCGCGCTTTCCATAGGGGCTGGCGGCCACTCCGCGGTCCTGTATGCGGGTGCCCGCCCGGTCGTCGGTCGTCCCTTCATAGGGCACGACGGTCAGCTTCTCGACGCCTATCGACGGTATGGCCATCACCGCGGCACGGGACCGCTTGCTCGGGTCGGGCTCGGGGGCCTGCGGCGAGGGGGCCGGGGGCACCGCCGGTGACGTGGACGCGGAGCCCGCGGGTGCCGTGGGGGGCGTACCGGACGTGGTGGCCGCAGCGGACGTGGTGGCCGTCCCTGACGTCGTGGCCGCACCGGACGCGGCGGCCGTACCGGACGTGGTGGCCGCACCGCCCGCGCCGTCCGCCGCCGAACAGCCGACGAGCACGGCGGTGACGGTCACGGCAAGGGCGCAGCAGGCGCCTCGGAGTCTCTGCATGGCCTTCCGGAGGGGTACTCGACAGTCGTCAGCTGCCAGAACGCCGGAAATCGAGCACGTATTCCCGGACGAAAGGTGCGTCTCCGACGATCAGCGGCCGGCTGCTCGGCCCCGGACTCGTCGAACAGACCCGCCGCCGACGCCGAAGCCGACGGTTCGCCGCCGGACACCGACCGGCCCCGGCACCCGGTCACGGATCACCGCGACACCACCGACGTCAGGCCCGACGCCCCGGCAGCCGTGCCGCCGCCGCGTCGAGCGTCAGCTCCAGGGCGAAGGGGTAGCCGCTGGACCGCATCTCCTCGGCGAGCAGCGGCAGCGTCGCGGCGATGTTCGGATGCGTGGCCGCCGGCAGTTCGCCGTACGCGGCCAGCCACACCGCCTCGTCGGCCTCGCGCGCCGGTTCCGGCAGGGCGAGCGCGGCGGCGTCCAGCGCCGCGAACGCCAGCGCCTGGTCGATGAAGGCGTGGTAGATGGGTACCGCCATCGCGTCGGGGAAGCCCGCACCCCGCAGGATTCCGAGGATCCTCTCCACCGCCGCCGTCTCGTGGACGCGGCCGGTCGTGCGGTGTGCCGCGAGCAGGGCCACCTGCGGGTTGGCCAGGTAGACCGCGTGGACCCGGAGTCCCATCTCGCGGAGGTCGGCCCGCCAGTCCCCGGTGGGTTCCCAGCCCTCCTGCGCGCGCCCCACGAACTCGTCCGCCAGGGCCAGCAGCAGGTCGTCCGTGTTGCGGAAGTACCGGTAGAGGGAGCTGGGGTCCGCACCCAGGGCGGCACCCAGCCGCCGTACCGACAGGGCATCCGCGCCGTGCTGCGCGACCAGCCGCAGGGCGGTCTCGATGATCAGCCGCTCCGACAGGACCGCGCCCTGCTTGGTGGGCCGCCGGCGCCGCCGCTGTCCCTCGGGGACCACTCGCTCGACCATGGGCGCACCTTATGACAACGCCATTGACATGTAAATGCTCCGCCCAGTTGCATGGCCGTTCACCACGCCCCTCCCTTTTCTCGCTCTGGAGCGCCCCATGACCAAGGCCGATCTGGTCTTCACCCATGGCCCCGTCCACACCGGTGATCCCGCCCGAACGCGGGCGAGCAGCCTGGCCGTCACCGGGGAGCGCATCACCGCCGTCGGCCACGACGACGTACACGAGCTCATCGGTCCCGACACCGAAGTCGTCGACCTGCGGGGCAAGTTGCTCCTCCCCGGCTTCCAGGACTCGCACGTCCACGCCGTGTTCGGCGGTACGGAGCTGGCCGAGTGCGATCTGACCGGCACGGTCGGCGTCGAGGACTACCTCACCCTGGTGAGGGAGTTCGCCGAGGCGCACCCGGACCGCCCGTGGATCACCGGCGGCGGCTGGTCGATGGAGAGCTTCGAGGGCGGCCTGCCCACCCGGCAGCTCCTCGACTCCGTGGTCCCCGACCGGCCGGTCTATCTCATCAACCGTGACCATCACGGCGCCTGGACCAACACCCGCGCCCTCGAACTCGCCGGGCTCACCAAGGAGACCCCCGACCCCGCCGACGGGCGCATCGAACGCGAGGCGGACGGCACCCCGAGCGGCACCCTGCAGGAGGGCGCCACCGCCCTGGTCTCCCGGCTCGTCCCCCCGAGCACGGCCGCCGACCGGCTCGCCGGTCTGCTGCGCGCACAGGAGCTGCTGCACTCGCTCGGCATCACCGGCTGGCAGGACGCCATGCTGGGGATGTACGGCGGCAACCCGGACCCCTCCGACGCGTATCTCGCCGCCGCCCGGGCGGGGACCCTCACCGCCCGGGTCAACGGGGCACTGTGGTGGGACCGCGACCGGGGGGCGGAGCAGATCGAGGAACTCCTCGCGCGGCGCGAGCAGTTGAACCACGGGCGGTTCCGGGCCGGCTCGGTGAAGATCATGCAGGACGGCGTCGCGGAGAACTTCACGGCCGCCATGACCGCCCCGTACCTGGACGGCTGCGGCTGCGCCACCGCCAACTCGGGCCTGAGCTTCGTCGATCCGGTGGCGCTGCGCTCGTACGTCACCCAGCTCGACGCCCTCGACTTCCAGGTGCACTTCCACGCGCTCGGGGACCGTGCGGTGCGGGAGGCGCTCGACGCCGTCGAGGCCGCGCTGGAGGCCAACGGCCGGCGCGGAAACCGCCACCATCTCGCCCATCTGCAGGTCGTGCACCCGGACGACATGGAGCGCTTCGCGCGGCTCGGCGCCATCGCCAACATCCAGCCGCTGTGGGCCGCGCACGAGCCGCAGATGGACGAGTTGACGATTCCCTTCCTCGGGCCCGAACGGGCCTCCTGGCAGTATCCGTTCGGCTCACTGCTGCGCGCCGGGGCCACCCTGGCGGCGGGCAGCGACTGGCCCGTCAGCAGCCCCGACCCGATCGCGGGCATCCATGTCGCCGTGAACCGGAAGGAGCCCGGCACCACCGACCCGCGGGTCTTCCTGCCGGAGCAGCGCCTCGACCTCACGACCGCCGTCGCCGCGTACACCGCGGGCTCGGCGCATGTGAACGGACTCGACGAGACCGGCACGCTGCTCCCCGGCATGCTCGCCGACCTGGTGGTGCTCGACCGCGACATCTTCACCGGCCCGCCGGAGGAGATCGCCGAGGCGCGGGTGCTGAGCACCTACGTCGGCGGCACGCAGGTGCACTCCGCCTGATGTCACACCGACACGGTCCCGCCCGACCCGCCTCCGTGCCGCGAGGACTCGCGCACCAGGAGGCGGGTCGGCACCAGGACGCCCGACGGCTGCTCGTCGCCCTTCTCCAGGGCGCGTACGAGGAGCTCGATGCCGGCCTCGGCGATCTCCCAGGGCTGGAGGCTCAGCGTCGACACCGGAGGGTCGGAATGCGCGGCGGTCGCGTCCTCGCTCACGCACACCACGAGCAGGTCACGGGGCACGTCGTAGCCATGGCGGCGGGCCGCCTCCAGGACGAGCGGCGGGCTCAGTTCGGCGACCACGAAGAGCGCGTCGGGTCGCTCCGCGGCGGCCAGCGCGTCGTCCACGGCTCGTACGACCGGCCCGTTGCCGGCGTCGGCGGCCAGGGCCACCCTGGGTGTGTCGCCGTGCGCGGCGCACCAGTCGCGGTAGGCGGAGAGGACGCCCTGATGGAAGCGGGTGGTGCTGTCGGGCAGGACGATCGCGGTCCGCCGCGCGCCCTGCTCCCGGAGGTGGTCGAGGGTCTCGCGGACCGCCGCCCCGGCGTCGACGTCCACCCAGTGCGCCCCTGTCCTGCCGGCGACCGACGCGTCGCTGAAGACGGGGATGCGGGCGGCGAGCAGGTCCTCGACGACGGCGTCGTCGGCGACCGGATCGGCGACGATCACCGCTTCGAACGGCAGGTCGGCCCACTCGCTCTGCAGTGAGCCCGCGGGCAGCATCACCAGCGCGTATCCGCGCCGGAGCGCCGCCGCGGCGGTGGCGCTGGTCAACTGGGCGAAGTACGGCGACTCCAGGTAGGCCCACGGCCGTCCCGCGAACTCCCCCACCACGTAACCGATCAACCGGGCCCGTCCCGCGCGCAGTTGTCGCGCGGTGGCGTTGGGCCGGTATCCCATCCTGCGCGCCGTCTCCCTGGCCTTCTCCCGTACGGCCGGGGAGAGCCGCCCCGTGCCGTTGAGGGCGGCCGAGACGGTCGTCTTGGAGAGGCCCGCCTCGCGGGCCACATCGACGAGACGCACGCGGGGCGGAGCGGGGCGCGAGGGGGTCGGCGAGGCGTGCCCGCCGCTGCCGGGAGCTTCGGTCATGGACTGATGCTGCCACCCCCGCGACCTCGGCAAAACCGTTCCCGCAAAGCCTTGTGCGGGAACGTTCCCGCATCAATACTCGCTCCATCCCCCAGCGCCCGTCACTACACCCGTAAAGGGGTGGGTCTCCTTGCGCCTGTCCAGAGCCACCGCACTGCTCCTCTGTACCGCCGCCGTCGCTGCCACCACCGCCGGCTGTTCCGGCGCCACCGGAACCGGATCCGGCGGCGCCGCCGCCTACACCGTCACCCCGACCTCCCCCGCGGCGAAGGGAGCGCTCGACTCCCTCACCTGGTCGCTCTACGCGGAGCCGTACACGCTCGACTACGCGCTCGCCTACGACTACCCGCCCAACACCGTGCTCGCCAACGTGTGCGAGCAGCTGCTGCGGGTCACCCCCGACCTGAAGATCGAGCCAGGGCTCGCCGTGAAGTACGCCAACCCCGACCCGAAGACCTGGGTGTACACCCTGCGCTCCGGCGTGACGTTCCACGACGGCACCACCATGACCGCCGACGACGTGGTCGCCTCCCTCACGCGCCACATGGACCCGGCCACCGGCTCCCCGTGGGGCTCCGCGTTCAAGAACGTCGCCGCCATCACCAGGAGCGGGCCGCTGGAGGTGACCATCAAGCTCGACAAGCCGGACGTCCTGCTCCACGAGCTGCTGGCCGCCTCCCCCGGCACCGTCGAGAGCGCCGCCTTCCTGAGGAAGGCGGGCAAGGACTACGGCGGCCCGAAGGGGAAGGTGAACTGCACCGGCCCGTACGCGCTCGACAGCTGGGCCCAGGGCGACAGCCTCACCCTCAAGAAGCACCCGGCGTACTGGGACTCGTCCCTGGCGCCGAAGACCGGCACCGTGAAGTTCACCTTCATCGAGGACCCGGCCGCCCGTACCAGCGCCTTCCTGTCGGGCACGGCCGACGGCGGGTACATGGTGCCCTCCTCCTCGCTGGCGCAGCTGCGGAACACCCCCAAGGGGAAGGTGTACTTCGGCCCCAACACGGCGGCGGCCGATCTCGCCGTCCTCGACTTCAAGGGCACACTCGGCGATCTGAAGGTCCGGCAGGCCCTCTCCATGGCCCTCGACCGGAAGAACATCGTCAAGGCCGCGGCCGGCGGCGTCGGCGTCCCCGCTAAGGCGCCCACCGCACGCGGCGCGTGGGCCCTCGCACCGGAGAGGACCGACGCCTACTTCAAGGCCCTGCCCGATCCGGTGTACGACGTGGCCGCCGCGAAGAAGCTGGTCGCCGAGGCCGGTGCCACCGGGCGCAAGGTCACCCTCGTCACGAGCACGCTCGCACCGGAGATCAGCGTGGTGGCCAACGCCGTCCAGGCGGCCGGCAAGCAGATCGGCCTCGACGTCCGGCTGAAGGCCGTCGCCCCGGAGGAGTACAGCAGCATCTTCGTCGACCCGAACGCCCGCAAGGGTCTCGACCTGGTCATCACCAACGGGTACGACAACACGCCCGACCCGCTGGAGTTCTACCAGTACCTGCGCACGGGCGACTTCGGGAACTACGGCAACTGGTCGAACCCCGAGTACGACGCCGCCTTCGACCGGGCGAACGCGGAGCCCGACCCGGCCCGCCGGTCGGAACTGACCGCCGAGCTCCAGAAGATCGCCGTGCGCGAGCTCCCGATCATCCCGCTGTACGAAGCCCCGTACTCGGTCTTCCTCGGCAGCCGCGTCACGGGCGCCCCGACCGGCATCGCCCAGCTGTACTACCCGTGGGCCGCGACGATCGGGGCCGCACAGTCATGACGCGCTATCTGGCGGGCCGGCTCCTCGGCCTGGCGACGGTGCTGCTCGTGACCTCGGTCGTGGTCTTCGGCACCGTGCATCTCGCACCAGGCGACCCGGTGTCCTTCCTGCTCCACGGCCGGCCCGCGACCCCGGAGGCGGTCGCGGCGCTGCGCGCCCAGTACCACCTGGACGACCCCCTTCCGGTCCAGTACGCAAAGTGGCTCGGCGGGGTGCTGCACGGCGACTTCGGCCGCTCCTCTCAGTTCCACCAGGACGTCGGCACCCTGATCGGCTCACGCCTGCCGGGCACGGCCGTGCTCGTCGGATACGCGGCGCTGCTGGTCGCCGTCCTCGGCGTCTCCGCGGGCGTGCTGGCCGCCCTGCGGCCCGGCGCGGTGGACCGCGCGGTGCTGCTCGGCACCGGGGTGGCCACCGCGACCCCCTCGTTCGTCAGCGCCATCGCGCTCGTCTCGCTCTTCTCCGTCCAACTGGGCTGGCTCCCGGGGCCCGGCGGCACGCCCGAGGGGTTCACCGACCGGATGTACCACCTGACGCTGCCGGCCCTCGCCCTGGCGATCACCTTCGCCGGCCTCCTCGCGCGGGTGACCCGATCCGCGATGCTGGACGAACTCGGGCGCGAGCACGTCGAGGTGGCGCGCGCCCGTGGCGTCGCGGGCGGCGCCGTGGTCCGCCGGCACGTGCTGCGCAACGCCCTCGGACCCATCGTCACGGTCGGCGGCACCATGCTCGCCGGCCTGCTGATCAGCACGTCGATCGTCGAGACCGCCTTCAACGTCTCCGGCATCGGCTCGCTGCTCGTGCAGTCGGTGACGGCGAAGGACTTCGCCGTCGTCCAGGCGATCACCCTGCTCAGCGTGACCGCGTTCGTCGTCGTCAATCTCGTCGTCGACCTGCTCGTTCCGCTGATCGACCCCCGGCTGTCCCTCCACGGGGAGGCGTCCCGATGACCACCACCCTCTCCCCCGCGTCCGGCACGCTGCGCCGCCGCCCCGGAGTGCGCGCGCTGCGCGTTTTCGGCCAGGGCCCGCTGTTCACGGCCTCCGTCGTCGTCCTGGCCGCACTCGTCCTGGTCGCGGTGCTCGCTCCCGTACTCGCCCCGTACGACCCCGAAGCGCTCGACCTGTCGGCGAGCCTCGTGGGCACCGACGGCGACCATCTGCTCGGCACCGACCAGTCGGGCCGGGACATCCTGTCGCGGCTCCTCCACGGCGCCCGGACCGGACTTCTCGGACCGCTGCTCGTGGTCGGCGTCTCGACCCTGCTCGGCACACTGCTCGGCACGGTCGCCGCCTGGCGCGGCGGCTGGGCGGACGCCCTGCTGTCCCGGTCGATGGACCTGGCCTTCGCGATCCCCGGACTGCTGCTCGCGATCCTGCTGGTGGCCGTCCTCGGCTCGGGCATGACCGCCCCCGTGATCGCCATGGCCGTGGCGTACACGCCGTACGTGGGGCGGCTCGTGCGCGGGATCGCCCGCCAGGAGAAGGCCCGCCCGTACATCGAGTCGTACCGGGTGCAGGGCTGGTCGGGCTGGACGATCTGTCTGCGCCACCTCCTGCCCAACATCGCCCCGACGGTGTTCGCGCAGTCCGCGATGAACTTCGGGTACGCACTGATGGACCTGGCCGCGCTGTCCTTCCTCGGCTTCGGTGTGCAGCCGCCCACGGCCGACTGGGGAGCCATGATCAACGAGGGTCAGTCGGCCCTCCAGCAGGGGGCGATGCTGCCGGCGCTCGCGCCGTCCGCCTGCATCGTCATCGCCGTGGTGGCGTTCGGCATCGTCGGCGAGGGGCTCGCCGACCGGATCGCGAAGCGGGATCGATGAGCACCATGAGCAAGCAACACATGCCCGTTCTGGAGGTCGACGGACTCGGTGTCCGTCTGCCGGGCGGACAGGCGGCCCGGCCCATCCTCGACGGCGTCACCCTCCGGGTCGCGGCCGGCGAGACCGTCGGTCTGGTCGGCGAGTCCGGCTCGGGCAAGTCGGTCGCGTGCCGCAGCGTTCTCGGCCTGCTGCCCGCCGGCGCGCGGACGTCCGGTGAGGTACGGGTCGGCGGCCGCGACGTCCTGGCCATGGACCGCGCCGAGCTGACCCGGATGCGGGCCCGGCAGGTCGCCATGATCTACCAGGACCCGCGCGCCTCGGTGAACCCCCTGCGGCGCGTGGGCGACTTCCTCACCGAAGGGCTGCGGGGCGCCGGCACGCCCGCCGCCGCGGCGCTCGCACGGGCCGAGGAACTGCTCGACGCCGTCGGCGTCCGCGATCCCCGGGGCGCGCTGCGCCGCTATCCGCACCAGTTCTCCGGTGGCATGCTCCAGCGCGTGGTCATCGCGGCGGCGCTCGCCGGAGAGCCCGAGCTGTTGGTCGCCGACGAGCCGACCACCGCGCTCGACGTGACGACGCAGGCGGAGATCATCGCGATCCTCACCCGCCTGCAGGCCGAGCGCGGCACCGGGATGCTCTTCGTCACCCACGACCTGGAGCTGGCATCGGCGATCTGCGACCGCGTGTACGTGATGTACGCGGGCCGGATCGTCGAGACCAGGGGCACCGACGAACTCTTCGACCGTCCACGCCACCCGTACACGGCGGGGCTGCTCGCCTGCACGCCCCGTATCGAGGCCGACGCTCCCGCCCCACGGCCCGTCCCGGGCCGGCCCGTCTCCCTCGCCGAGGCCCCGCCGGGGTGCGCCTTCGCGGCGCGCTGCGCCCACGCGCAGCCGCGGTGCGCGGTGGAGTCACCCGTCCTGGCACGCCACGGCGACGGTCTGGCCGCCTGCCACCGTGCCGACGAAGGGATCGCACTGTGACCGGAACCCACGAGGAACTCGTCGTCGAAGGACTGCGCAAGCGGTACGGGGACCACATGGCGGTGGACGACGTGTCGTTCACCCTGGCGCCGGGTGCCTCCCTCGGCATCGTCGGCGAGTCCGGCAGCGGCAAGACCACGACGGTGCGGATGCTCGTCGGCCTCGAGCGGCCCGACGGCGGCACGGTCCGCATCGGCGGGCGCGACCGTTCGGCGCCCGCCCGCAGGCGGGCCGAGCGGCTGGCGCGCGCCCGCGAGATCCAGATGGTCTTCCAGGATCCGTACCTCTCCCTCGATCCGCGCGTGACCGTGGGGCGGTGCGTCGAGGAGGTGCTCAGCCTCCACTTCCCGATGGCGGCCGAGGCCCGGCGGGCCCGCGCCGTCGCGCTCCTCGACCAGGTCGGGCTCGGCGAACGGGAGGCGGCGGCCCTGCCGGGCAGGCTGTCGGGCGGTCAGCGTCAGCGGGTGGCGATCGCCCGCGCGCTGGCCGCCGAACCGCGGGTCCTCGTCCTCGACGAGGCCGTGGCTGCGCTGGACGTGTCCATCCAGGCGCAGGTGCTCGAACTCCTCGGCACCATCCGGCGCGAGATGGGCATCGGCTTCCTCTTCGTGACCCACGACCTCGCCGTCGTCCGGCACATCACCGACGAGGTGATGGTCCTCCGGGCGGGACGGGTGGTCGAGGCGGGCCCCACCGCCGAGGTCCTGGACGCTCCCGCCCACCCCTACACACGCCTGCTGCTCAGTTCGGTCCCCCGCCGCGGCTGGGACCCGGCGCTCTCGTCGGCCGGCCGCCGCGAGCTCGAACGGTCGGGGGAGGACGGGACGGCGTCGCGGATCACCAGGTAGGTCGTGCAGTGACCGCCGCGGCCGAGGTCATGCACTGACCGCCGCCGCGGCCGAGGTCATGCAGTGAATGCTGCCGCCGAGTTCCGCCCCGACGACGGTTGGTTCGGCCCTCGCCCACGGCGCTGACGACAACTTCCTTGAGAAATAAGGACGTTGAGCATGTCGGGGTCGACCGGAGCCTTGCCGATCCGATGGACGCCACCCTATTGTCGCCGGGCAGAAAGCGCTTTCTGAACCGGAGCCGCTCCGCGACCCCGCCCGCATTCGGCAATGCATGAGGAGACCAGGATGAGACGACCCGTCGCAGTACGACTCTGCGCGGCTTTGGCCACAACGGCCGTGGCGGCCGCGGCCGGTGCGGTGCTGTCGATGCCCGAGGCATCGGCGGCGACCGGTGGCGCCACCGGATACGCGACCCAGAACGGTGGGACCACCGGCGGAGCGGGCGGGCAGACCGTGCGGGCCACCACCGGGACCGCGATCCACGCGGCCCTGTGCGGGCGGGCCACCAACAGCACCCCGATCACCATCGAGGTCGAGGGAACCATCGACCACGGCAACACCAGCAAGCTGTCGGGTGACAGTTGCAACACCGCCGACGGCGTGATCGAGCTCAAGCAGATCAGCAACGTCACGATCGTCGGGGTCGGCGGCGGAGCCGTCTTCGACCAGGTGGGCATCCACATCCGCGACGCCTCCAACATCATCATCCAGAACGTGACCGTCCGGAACGTCAAGAAGTCCGGCTCGCCCACGTCCAACGGCGGTGACGCCATCGGGATGGAGAGCAACGTCCGCAACGTCTGGGTGGATCACACCACCCTGGAGGCGTCGGGCGGCGAATCGGAGGGGTACGACGGCCTCTTCGACATGAAGGACAACACCCAGTACGTGACGCTGTCGTACAGCGTCCTGCGCAACTCCGGCCGCGGCGGACTCGTCGGATCCAGCGAGAGCGACCTGTCGAACAGCTTCATCACGTACCACCACAACCTGTACGAGAACATCGACTCCCGCGCGCCCCTGCTGCGCGGCGGCACGGCCCACATGTACAACAACCACTACGTGAAGCTCAACGAGTCCGGCATCAACTCCCGGGCCGGAGCTCGCGCCAAGGTGGACAACAACTACTTCGAGGACTCCAAGGACGTCCTGGGCACCTTCTACACCGACGCGGCCGGCTACTGGCAGGTCGGCGGCAACATCTTCGACAACGTGACCTGGTCCAGCCCCGGTGCCGAGAACAACCCCGCCGGCCCCGACCCGCAGTCCAACACGACCGTCGCCATCCCTTACCCGTACAGCCTCGACCAAGCCGGGTGTGTGCCGAACGTCGTGAGCCGGACGGCAGGAGCGAACAAGGGGCTGCAGGTGTCGAACGGCGACTGCTCGCCGCAGACACCGGCACCGACCACCCCCACACCCACCACACCCACGCCGAGCCCCACCACACCCACGCCGAACCCGACCACCCCGGGGCCGACCCAGCCCGGCGGAACCAACCTCAGCATCGGGGCCGGCTCCGACGGCTCCGGCAAGGCGGACGGGACGAGCTACGGCAACGTGCGGGACGGTGACATGAGCACCTACTGGTCGCCGGCCGGCGCGACCGGTTCCGTCTCGATCAAGTGGGGCACCGCCACCACCGTCTCGGCGATCAACATCCGGGAGGCGGCGGGCTCGGTGGGCAGCATCGGGTCCTGGAGGGTGGTCAACGCCGACACCGGCGCCGTCCTGACCACCGGCAGCGGCGCCGGCGTCATCACCTTCCCCCGGACCGCCCTTAACAAGATCACCTTCGAGATCACGAGCTCGACCGGCACGCCGAAGATCGCCGAGTACGAGACCTACGCCCAGTAGGGACGCGGTACCCGGCGCCCACTGACCTCGCCGAGGGGCTGACCGGGGAATTCTGTGCGGCGGCTCCGGCCCAGGGGTTGACCGGAGCCGCCACAGAGCACCCGCGCGAAAGCGCGGCGCGTACCGTCGAAACACGAGGGCCGTCTGAGGAGGAGGGGGCGACCCTGCGGTGTTCTGTTCGGGCCCGTGGGGGCACCTGTAGTAAATATATATACCGTCGAGTACGCAAGGGCATGAAAAATTTCATGCACCTCGATGGCGTGAAAGAGACTCCCGCGGCTCAGTCGTCCAGGAAGAAATCGTGCTGTTCCGCCGCGTGCTCGTACTTCTCCAGCCGCGTCTGCGTACGTTCCGGATCCGCGTCCGCCATGGCCTGGAGGATGGCCGCGGACAGCACCCCCGGCGCCGCGTACGAGTCGAACACGAGCCGTGACCCCGTACCGGCGGTGAACACCACATCGGCCTCGTCGACGAGCGGCCCGAGCGCCAGGTCGGTGATCAGCGCGACGCGCAGCCCGACGCCGCGGGCGGCTCGGACCACGGCCAGGGTCTCCTTGGCATGCCGGGGCATCGCGAAGGCCAGCACCCACGTCCCGCCCGCCTCGCGCGCCTGGAGCAGTCCGTCGTAGGCGACGCTGCCACCGCGCGTCACCACCCGAACATCGGGGTGGATGCGCCGGGCGGCGTACGCGAAGTACTCGGCGAGGGACACCGAGATCCGCAGTCCGAGGACCGTCAGCGGGACGGACCGGGCCAGTTCGCGACCGATCTCCAGGATCTGGTCGGGGTCGGCGAGCACCCGCCGCAGGGACGTCAGGTTCTCGATCTCGGCGTCGACGGCCGACTGGAGTTCGTTACGGAGCCGCTCCTCCCCCTCGTCCGGTGCGCCGGCGACCGCGCTGAGCGCGATCGGCTGCAGGGCCTCCCGGAGCGCGGGGTACCCGCTGAATCCCAGCGACGAGGCGAAACGGGTCACGGAGGGCTGGCTGACGCCCACGCGCTCCGCGAGCTCGGTGATCGACAGGAACGCGGCCTCGGTGAGGTGGTCGATCAGGAACTGGGCGATGCGCCGCTGCCCGGGGGACAGCCGGTGGCCGCCGAACAGCGCCCGCACCCGCTCGGCGGGAGAGGCGGTCTCCGCCTCCGAGGAGCGCCTGCCCGGTGTGATCGCGGCTGCCTGTGCGCGCGCCTGCTGCCCAGATGGCACGGGGTGCCTCCCTCTCGTCTCGCTGCTGCCCAAGATAGTTCACACGGGCCGGGCCTCCACGGGCTCGAGACGCCGACCGCCGACCGGTCCGCCGGGGCGGTGCGGCCGAACTCTCCGGCCGGACAAGCGCGATGGCCGGACAGGTCCGTTCGGTCCCGCCTCGGCCGCACCGACCCGGCGGGCCGTCCTTGCGCGCATATGATCACGGCGACGGCAGACGACGACGGAGGCTCGACGACCATGGCGGACCAGCGCGTGTACCTCGTGACCGGCGGCGGGACGGGCATCGGCGCCGCGACCGCCCGGCTGCTGAGCGAAGCCGGTCACCATGTGGTGATCTCCGGGCGCCGCCCCGAGCCCCTGCGGTTCGTCGCGGAGGAGACCGGGGCCCTGGCCGTCCCGTCCGACATCGGCGACCCGGACGCGGTACGCGCACTCGTCGACGCCGCCGTCGCCGCGCACGGCCGCCTCGACGGACTCGTCCTCAACGCCGGCATCGGGCGCGGCGGAAGCGTGGGCGGGGTGACCCTCGAGGACTGGGACGCGGTCATGCGGACCAACCTCACCGGGCCGTTCCATCTGCTGCGTGCCGCGCTCCCGCATCTGCTCGACGCCCGCGGGTCGGTGGTCGCCGTCGCCTCGGTGTCCGCCCTGCGCAACGGCATGGGCAATGCCGCCTACGCCACCTCCAAGGCGGCGCTGCTCCAGCTCTGTCGCTCGCTCGCGGTCGACTACGGGGCCGAGGGCCTGCGCGCCAACACCGTGTGCCCGAGCTGGGTGCGCACCGACATGGCGGACCGCCGGATGAACCGGTTCGCCGAGGAGGCGGGGCTGGGCGAGGGCGGTCTCGACGCGGCGTACGAGGAGGTCACCCGTGTCCTTCCGGCCGGGCGTCCGGGTGAGCCCCGCGAGGTCGCGGAGGCCGTGGCCTGGCTGCTCTCGCCCGCCTCCTCGTTCGTCAACGGAGCGGTCCTCACGGTCGACGGCGGCGTGACCGCCGTCGACCCGGGCACGCTGGCCTTCGACTTCCGGATCGAGCCGCGGGCGCCGCGCGCCTGACGCACCCCTGAGGCGCGTGCCCACCCGAGGGACTCGCCCCACGCCCGCCCGACGTACGCGATCGGCTCACCTCGCGAGCACCCGGCGGCCGAGCAGTTCCCCGATATGGGCGCCCCGGATCAGGTGGAGGTCGGCCAGTGCGTCGTCGACGCGCAGGAACACCTCGCCCGCCGATTCCGTACCCGCCCGTTCCGCGCTCGTGGCCGGTTCCGCCCGGTGGTCCAGGGCGAGCTGTTCGCACTGCCGGGACAGCCATGCGTTCCCGCGTGAACCCTGGACGCGCCGCGCCCGGAGTCACTAGCCTGCCTCCACCTATTCAATTTGTTGACTAGCAATGGAGGCGACCATGAAGTCATTCCGCCAGGCCGTCGAGGCGAACGACCACACGGCGATCGAGGCCCTCCTCGCCGAGGACGTCGTCTTCACCAGCCCCGTGGCCTTCAAGCCCTACCCCGGCAAGGCGATCACGGCGGCCATCCTGCGCGGTGTGTCCCGCGTGTTCACCGACTTCCACTACGTACGGGAGATCACCGGTGAGGACGGCCGTGACCACGCCCTCGTCTTCCGCGCCAAGGTCGGCGACCGGGAGATCAGCGGCTGCGACTTCCTGCACCTGAACGAGCAGGGCTTCATCGACGACTTCACCGTCATGGTCCGACCGCTGTCCGCCGCACAGGCCCTGTCCGAGGCCATGGGTGCGCAGTTCGACCGCATCGCGGCCGAAGCGGCGCAGGCGTGAGCGACTACGACGCGATCGTCATCGGCGCCGGCGACGCCGGCCCGCACGCGGCAACCGGGCTCGCGCGTCAGCGCGGGGTGAGGCTCGACTGACGTACGACCAACTCCGGCTGCAGGATGACGTGTTCGTGCTGATGGACAGCCGCGCGCTCGCCCGTCTCCTGCAGCAGCAGTTCGGCGGCCCTGGCCCCGATGGTGAGGGCCGGCTGGCGCACCGAGGTCAGAGGGACCGTGGCCGCCGCGGCGAACTCGATGTCGTCGTAGCCGACGATCGCGATGTCCTCGGGAACACGGACACCGGCCGCGTACATGGACTGCAGTACGCCGAGGGCCAGCAGGTCGTTGGCACAGAAGACCGCGATGGGTCGCTCGGCCAGGCCCAGGAGCCGGGCTCCCGCGTTCTACGCCCAGCGCACCCTTCTCAAGCGGGAGGTCCTGCCCGAGCATGTCGCCAACGCCGTGTTCGCTCTGACCGGCGGGGAACTCACCCACACGACCGGTCTGCACATCCCCGTGGACGCGGGCGTCGCCGCCGCCTTCCTGCGCTGACGAAAGCCCCCGCAAGCCGCCTGGGGCCGCCGTGTCGGCGCGGCGGCCCCGGGTGCTTCTCCCGCGTCCCCTCCCTGTCCTGCTCTGCTGCTCGTTCTTCTCGATTCCCGTCGCTCGCCGCGGAGGTACCTCACGTGACGACCATCCCGCCGACCTCGGCGTCCTCCTCCGCCTTCGCCGCGGTCGACCTCGGCGCCACCAGCGGACGCGTGATCCTCGGCCGGGTCGGCCCCGACAGCCTCGACCTCACCGAGGCCCACCGGTTCCCCAACACCCCCGTGCGCCTTCCCGACGGGCTGCGCTGGGACGTCCTCGCCCTCTTCCAGGGCGTCCTCGACGGACTGCGCGAAGCCGCCCGCTCCGGCGGTGTCCTCTCCATCGGGGTGGACACCTGGGCCGTGGACTACGGGCTGCTCGACGCGGACGGCGCCCTGCTCGGCCAGCCGTACCACTACCGCGACAGCCGCACCGAGGGCGCGGCCGACCAGGTCTGGGCGCGGGTCGGACCCGAGGAGCTGTACCGGACGACGGGCCTCCAGCACCTGCCCTTCAACACCGTCTTCCAGCTCACCTCCCCCGCCGGAAGCGCCCAGTGGGGCGCCGCCCGCACCCTGCTCCTCATCCCCGATCTGCTCGTCCACTGGCTGACCGGATCACTCGGCGCCGAGGAGACCAACGCCTCCACCACCGGTCTCTTCGACGCCCGCACCGGCACCTGGTCGAAGGGCATCCTCGGCCGGCTGTCGATCGACCCCGGTCTGCTGCCCCCGCTGCGTACCCCGGGCGACCGGGCCGGGACGCTGCTGCCGCACGTCGCCGCCGCCACCGGCCTCGACCCCCGCACCCCGGTGACCACGGTCGCCTCGCACGACACCGCGTCCGCCGTCGTCGCCGTCCCGGCCACCGCACCGCACTTCGCGTACATCTCCTGCGGCACCTGGTCGCTGGCCGGTCTCGAACTGGACGCCCCGGTGCTCACGGAGGCCTCCCGGGCCGCCAACTTCACCAACGAGCGCGGCATCGACGGCACCATCCGCTATCTGCGCAACATCATGGGCATGTGGCTGCTGGAGGAGTGCCGGCGCACCTGGGACGGGCAGGGTCTGCCCACGCATCTCCCCACGCTGCTCGCCGACGCCGCCAGCGCCACGCCGTTCGCCGCGGTCGTCGACCCGGACTCACCGCCGACGCCACCGGCCTTCCCGTCGTCGCCGGCCCCACCGAGGCCACCGCACTCGGCAACATCCTCGTCCAGGCGAGGGCCGCCGGACTCGTGGGTGATCTCCCGGCGATGCGCGGGCTCGTCGCCGCCACCCAGCGTCTGCGGCACTACAGTCCCCGTGGAGACACGGCAGCCTGGGAGGCGGCCGCCGCCCGACTCGACACTGCCCCAAGGAACCCGTGATGCGCGTCGCACTCTTCGCCACCTGCGTCAACGACGCGATCTACCCCTCGACGGCGATCGCCACCGTCAAGGTCCTCGAACGCCTCGGCGTGGAGGTCGACTTCCCCGCGGCGCAGACCTGCTGCGGACAGCCCCAGTTCAACACCGGCTACCGCCGCGAGACCGAGCCGCTGGTGCGCCGTACGGCCCGAGCCTTCGAGGGTTACGAGTACGTGGTCACCCCTTCCGGGTCCTGCGTCGCCATGGTGCGCGACAACTACCCGCGGATCGGCGCCCGGGCGGCGGCCGAGGGGCGCGGCGGAGCGCTCGCGGA
Source organism: Streptomyces sp. NPDC046712 (assembly GCF_040645695.1). NCBI lineage: Bacteria > Bacillati > Actinomycetota > Actinomycetes > Kitasatosporales > Streptomycetaceae > Streptomyces > Streptomyces sp. NPDC046712. The sequence continues at coordinate 80,736 of NZ_JBEYYW010000018.1, forward strand.
CGCGGCCTCGTCGCTGGTGCCCAGAATGTACGAGCTCACCGAGTTCCTGGTCGACGTCCTGGGCGTGACCGATGTCGGGGCGTACTTCCCGCACCGCGTCACGTACCACCCGTCCTGTCACGGCCTGCGGATGCTGGGCCTGGGCGACCGCCCGCGGCGGCTGCTCGCATCGGTCAAGGGCCTGGAGCTGATCGAACTCCCCGGAGCGGAGGAGTGCTGCGGCTTCGGCGGCACGTTCGCGGTGAAGAACCCCGACGTGTCGGCGGCCATGGGCGCCGACAAGGTGCGCAACGCCGTCTCCACCGGAGCCGAGGTGCTGTGCGGTGCGGACAACTCCTGTCTGATGCACATCGGCGGCATGCTGCGCCGCCAGGACGCCCCGCAGCGCGCGCTGCACCTCGCGGACATCCTCGCGAGCACGGAAGAGGAGCCAATGGCATGAACAAGAAGGTGCGCGCGTCAGCGCTCGATGAGGAGCGGTCGCCGGGTGACAGGCGGGCCTTCGTCGGGATGCCGTCCTTTCCGAAGGCCGCGCACGAGGCGGTCCGGAACGAGACCCTGCGCGGCAATCTGCGGCACGCCACGCACACCATCCGTGACAAGCGGGCGAAGGCCGTCGCGGAGGTCTCCGACTGGGCGGAGCTGCGCGAGGCCGGAAAGCAGATCAAGGACCACACCCTGCGTCATCTCGACCGGTATCTGGTGCGGTTGGAGGAGTCGGTCACGGCGGCGGGCGGCACCGTGCACTGGGCGGCGGACGCGGCCGAGGCGAACCGGATCGTGACCCGACTGGTCCGTGAGACGGGCGAGACGGAGGTCGTCAAGGTCAAGTCGATGGCCACCCAGGAGATCGGCCTCAACGAGGCGCTGGAGGCCGAGGGCATCCGCGCGTACGAGACCGATCTCGCCGAGCTGATCGTGCAGCTCGGCCAGGACCGCCCCTCGCACATCCTGGTCCCGGCCATCCACCGCAACCGTGGTGAGATCCGCGAGATCTTCGCCCGGGAGATGGGCGAGTGAGGCCGACCGGCCCCCGACGGTCTGACCGACTCCCCGGCCGAACTGGCCGAGGCCGCCCGGCTCCATCTGCGCGAGAAGTTCCTGCGGGCGAAGGTCGGCATCTCGGGCGCCAACTTCATGGTCGCCGAGACCGGCACGCTCGTGGTCGTCGAGTCGGAGGGCAACGGTCGTATGTGCCTGACGCTGCCGGAGACCCTGATCTCGGTCGTCGGCATCGAGAAGACCGTGCCGACCTGGCGGGACCTGGAGGTGTTCCTCCAGACGCTCCCCCGCTCGTCGACGGCGGAGCGGATGAATCCGTACACCTCGATGTGGACGGGGACGACGGACGGCGACGGGCCGCGGACCTTCCACCTGGTCCTGCTCGACAACGGCCGCACCGACGCCCTCGCCGACGAGGTCGGCCGCCAGGCCCTGCGCTGCATCCGCTGCTCGGCCTGCCTCAACGTCTGCCCGGTGTACGAGAGGGCGGGCGGCCACGCGTACGGGTCGGTCTACCCCGGCCCGATCGGCGCGATCCTGACCCCTCAACTCCGTGGCACGCAGAGCGAGATCGACGCCTCGCTCCCGTACGCCTCCTCGCTGTGCGGGGCGTGCTACGAGGTGTGCCCGGTCGCCATCGACATCCCCGAGGTCCTCGTCCATCTGCGGGAGAAGGTGGCCGACCAGGGCGGCGCCGGGCACCGTCTGGAGAAGGCCGCCATCAAGGCCGCGGGCTGGATCCTCGACCACCCGGCAGCCCTCACCGCCGCCGAACGCCTCGCCTCCACGACGCGCAGGCTGCATCCCGAGCGGCTTCCCGGCCCCGGTGCCCGCCAGTGGACCGAGAGCCGTGACCTGCCGGAGATGCCCGCCGAACCGTTCCGCGACTGGTGGAGGAAGAACCGCACATGACCTCGCAGCCCTCGTCCCGCGACCGGATCCTCGCCCGCGTCCGGGCAGCCGTCGCCGACGCCCCGGACGCTCCCGAGGTGGTCCGCGACTACCTCGGGAGCCACACCCCCGACGACCCGGCAGTGCTGCTGGACCTTCTCCACGAGAACCTCGCCGACTACCGGGCCGTCGTCCACCGGGCCACCGAGGACGCGCTCCCGTCCCTGATCGGCCGGCTGCTCGCCGAGCACGGCGCGAAGAGCGTCGCCGTTCCGCCGGGCCTGCCCGTCTCCTGGCTGGCGGCCACCGAGGCCGAACAGCGCCCCGACGACGGCGCCCTGAGCCCGTACGCGCTCGATTCGACCGACGCCGTGGTGACGGGTTGCGCCCTCGCCGTCGCCGAGACCGGGAGCATCGTCCTCGACGCCGGTCCCGGCCAGGGCCGCCGCGCCCTCAGCCTCGTCCCCGACCTGCACCTCTGTGTCGTACGCGCCGCGGACCAGATCGTCGCCTCGGTGCCGCAGGCCATGCCGCGCCTCGACCCGATGCGTCCGCTGACCTGGATCTCCGGCCCTTCCGCCACCAGCGACATCGAACTCGACCGGGTCGAGGGCGTGCACGGCCCCCGGACCCTGGAGGTGATCCTGGTGGTCCGCTGACCCCGAGCCGGCCCGGAGCCGACCGCGTCATGACCGGCCGCCCGCGAGCGCGTCCCGGAGTCCGTCCAGCGACGCACGTGCGCCGAAGGCATCGGCCCGGGCCTTCGCCGACCGCAGGTCGACCAGGCGGCCCAGATGTGCCACGACCACGTCGAGCGGTGGTCCGCTCGACGTCAGGTCGTCATGATCCTCCTGCGGGGCGTGGGCCGCGGGAGCCTGGAGGAAAGGCGCCACCAGACGATGGTGGTGGTACGCGGATGCCGCTCCGTGGCGACGGCAGACGGCGAGGAACAGCTCGGTGTTCTCCCGGAGTTGTGGGGTGACCGATCCCGTTGCCGTCTCGCGGAGGAAGGCGTCGAGGAGCGGTTCGGCCAGGACCGCGGCGCGCAGCAGAGACTGGTCCTCGGGCGGCATGTACGGATACTTCTCCGCCAGCACCGCTTGGTAGAAGGGGTCGTTCGGTGAGCACAGGCCGAGCAGGACGTCGATCTCGTTGATCGCGGCGAAGTCCCCCGCGTTCGCACCCCGGTACTCCGCGACTCCCACGCGGTACGACTTGAAGTACGGCCGGATGTTGAGGAAGAACCGGTCGACGTCGAGGTTCTTGCTCAGCGTCTTGCTGAAGTCCAGTACGTCGCCGAGGCCCGCGTGTGCCTCACGGAGCAGGTACGCGGCCAGCGGGCTGGACACCCCGAGCGTCGCGATCCGCCGCAGCGCCGCCGCCGTGCGCTGGTAGGCCAGGACGCACAGGCCGTTGTAGACGATGAAGTTCCGCTCGTCCTCCAGCGAGGTGAAGGTGCGGAACCTGTCGCCGACCGCCTGGTTGAAGAGCGCCTGATGAGCGAAGACGAACCGGGGAGCGACGCCGAGCGAGGAAGCGAGGAAGTTCGCGAGAGGCCAGGCCGCGGCCTGCGGACCTTCGACCTCGTGGCGTCGGCAGGCGCCGAGGTAGAGGCCCACTGACCCCAGGAGCTCGTACCGCGCGTCCAGGTCCCTGGGAGCCGCATCGGCGGGCCCCGCCCGGCGGACGAGCTCAGCGCCCTCCAGGGCGAGCCTCTCCTTGAGCGCCTCGAGTTCCGCGACGCCGCGTTCGATCTGCTTCCCGGCGGCGAAATAGGCTTCTTCCAGGCGTGTGTTGAGCTCCACGAAATCGGTCCTGACCCATCGGTCGAAGTCGTCCAGGGCGTTGTTCATCGAGCGGACCCTCCCCCTGCGTCGGTCGTCGGCGCGTACGGATCCATCCGACCCCTGGGGGTGGCTCGGTCGCCAGTACCATTGGGAGCCTTGTGAACCGGACCAATCAGACCGCGCAGGGATCCGACTTCCTCCAGTTGCGGCGCACGTCCGCACCCCTGGGAGGGCTGACCACCTGGCTGGTGGACTCGGTGCGCGAAGCGATCGCCGACGGCCGCCTGACGCCGGGCGTGTACCTGCCCCCGACGCGGGTGCTCGCGGAGGATGTGAAGGTCTCCCGGGGCGTCGTGGTCGAGGCATACCGGCGCTTGGCCGAGGAGGGGCTCGTCAGTGGGCGCACGGGCGCCGGCACTCAGGTCACGGCGGTCATGGCCGTGACCCCGCGGCCTCCGCTCCCGGGGAGCGGGCCGTCGGGGAGCGCGTCTTCGGGGAGCGGGCCGTCCGGGAGCGCGTCTCCGGGGAGCGCGTCTCCGGGGAGCGCGCCCTCCATGTGTGCGTCCTCGAGTGCGTCCTCAGGGAGTGCGCGCTCGGGGAGTGCGCCTCTGCCGGCGGACCGGGCGGCCGACGCCCCGGGGCGTCCTTCCGTTCCGCGGCTCCCCCTCGCGCCGTTCGATCCTCTGGTGGACATCGACCTCTCCCCGGGGCTGCCGGATCTCTCCGGCTTTCCGCGTTCCGCCTGGTGGCGAGCCGAGCGGTCCGTCCTCGGCGGGGCGGCGGCAGCGGAGTTCGCCTACGGTGATCCTCGCGGCTCCCACACGCTGCGCCAGGAGCTGGCGAGTTGGCTCGCCCGCGTGCGCGGGGTGCGGGCTGATCCGCGGGACATCATCGTGGTGGGCGGTGTCGCCCAGTCCCTCGCCCTCGTCGCCCAGACCCTGCGGGCCGCGGGCACCACGGAGATCGCCGTGGAGGACCCGGGATCGCGCGGGGCCCAGGACGCGCTGGCCCACTGGGGCCTGGAACCGGTGCCCGTGCCGGTCGACGAACAGGGCCTGCGGGTCGCGGAGTTGGTCCGCAGCGGTCTGCGTACGGCGCTGCTCACCCCGGCCCACCAGTTCCCCACCGGTGTCGTGCTGGCCCCGGACCGCCGTCGCGAACTGCTGGCCTGGGCGAACGACGGCGGCCTGGTCATCGAGGACGACTACGACGCCGAGCACCGCTACGACCGGCCGCCGGTGCCCGCGCTCCAGGCGTCCGCGCCCGAGCGCGTGGTGCACACCGGCAGCATCTCCAAGACCCTGGCCCCGGGCATGCGGCTGGGCTGGCTGATCGCACCGCGCTCCCTGCAGGACGCCCTGGTGGCCGCCAAGCACGCGAGCGATCTCGGTTCGCCCGTCCTCCCGCAACTGGTCCTCGCCCGGCTGATCTCCCACGGCGACCTGGACCGGCACATGCGGCTCACGCGCGGCCGCTACCGCACCAGGCGCGACGCCTTCCTGACCGCCCTGACCGCGCGCCTCCCCTCCGTACACGTCCAGGGCGTCGCGGCGGGACTCCACCTCCTGATCACCTTTCCGGAACTGACCGGAAGGGTGGATGACACCGACCTTTCGGAGAGCCTGCGCGGGGCCGGCGTCCTCACCCACCCGCTCTCCTGGCACCGCAGAACGCCCGGCGCCCCCGGCCTCGTCCTCGGCTACGCCGCCCACCCACCCGACCGACTGCGCGAAGCCGCCCGCCGTATCGCCGAAACCGTCCAGTCGGCCTCACGCGCGCGTGCGGAGCGGAAGCACGTGCCGCGGGCCGTCCGGGACTACGGCTGAACGCTCTCCACGGCACCGGCCAGCAGCGTGACCAGCTCGTCGATGACCTGAGGCCGGGCACCGGGTCTGCTCACGGCGAGGATCTCGCGGTGGAGCGGTGCGCCCCCGGGCGGAAGGACCACCCTGTCGACCCCGGACGCCGCGGGCTCTCCGCCGAGGAGGGTGGCCGGGATCAGACCCACCGCCAGGCCGGCCCGGATCATGGCGAGCATGCTGTGCAGGTCCTCGGTCTCCAGCGTCACCTGGGGCGAGATCCCGAGCTCTCCGGCCCAGCGGTGCAGCAGACGCCGGTCGGCGTTGTGGGCGTGGCCCGAGATCCACTCCCGTTCCAGGCATTCGGCCAGCTCGACCGGGCGCCGGCGGCCCGGCTCGGCGGCCGTGACGAGGACCAGCGGTTCGCGCCCCAGGGCCGTGATGGTCCATGCCTCGGACGGGGTCGGCGGGTCCTCGGGAAGGTAGCGGTAGGCGATGAGCAGGTCCATGTCCCCCGACTTCACCTTCGGCAGTCCCTCGTGCGTCTCCACGTCGATGAGGCGGATTCGGGGGCCGAGGCTGCGCGCCCTGAGCGTGGAGAGGACGTTCGGGAGCAGGTGGCTCATCGCGCTGGGGTAGGTGCCGACGCGCAGTTCGGCGATCTCCCGGTTGGCGATGCCGTCGGCGGCGTCCTGGAATCGCGCGGTCGCGTCGAAGAGCGTCTCCGCCGCCTGCGCCAGGGAGCGGCCGGCCGCGGTGAGAATCAGCCGGCTGCCGGGACGGCGGACCAGGAGTTCGATGCCCATGTCACGTTCCAGCGCGGCGATGTGCTGGGAGACCGCCGAGGGCACATAGCCGAGCGCCACCGCGGCCTCGGCCATCGAGCCGTGGCGCACCACGGCCAGGAAGGTGGCCAGGAGCTTCAGATCGGGCTGGGGCTTCATGGACCGTGAACTCTCCCTTCGCGATTCATCGCTTTACGTGTTTCGGGGCCGGGTGCCAGAGTCTAAGCACCGCGCCACGGGGCACGCCGCTCGACAGAAAGCCGAGGCCATGGCCATCGACCTCACCGCCCTCCGGGGCCACTTCCCCTCGCTGGACCACGGCTTCGCCTTCTTCGACGGGCCGGGCGGCACGCAGACCCCCCGCCCGGTCGCCGAGGCCATCGCCGCGACGCTGACCGGTCCCCTCTCCAACCGGGGAACCGTCAGCCCGTCCGAGCTGAACGCCGAGCGGGCGGTCACGGAGTTCCGCGCCGCCTACGCCGATCTGCTCCACGTGCCCGCGAGCGGCATCGTCCACGGGCGCAGCGCCACGCAGCTCACATACGACTTCTCACGCCATCTGGCCAAGGGCTGGACGGCGGGCGACGAGATCATCGTCAGCCGGCTCGACCACGACTCCAACGTCCGGCCGTGGATCCAGGCGGCCGAGTACGCCGGAGTGACGGTCCGCCGGATCGAGATCGATCCCGTGACGACGGAGCTCGACCTCGACTCCTACGAGCGGGCCCTCTCGCCCCGGACCCGGCTGGTCGCGGTCACGGCGGCGTCGAACGTGCTGGGCACCAAGCCGCCCGTGCGCCGGATCGCCGACCTGGCCCACGAGGTCGGCGCCCTGGTGTACGTGGACGGCGTGCACTACGCGGCGCACCACCTCGTGGACGTCCCCGCGCTGGGGGCGGATCTGTTCGTGTGCTCGCCGTACAAGTTCCTCGGACCGCACTGCGGTGTGCTCGCGGCGGCGCCCGAGCTCCTCGAAACGCTCCGCCCGGACAAGCTCCTGCCCTCCCCCGACACCGTGCCCGAGCGCTTCGAGTTCGGCACGCTCCCCTACGAGATCCTCGCGGGCGCCACGGCCGCGGTCGACTTCCTCGCCGCGATCGATCCGGGCGCGGGGATCTCGCGCAGGGAGCGCCTCGCGCACTCCCTGGGCTCGCTGCACGAGCACGAACGCACGTTGCGCACACTCCTGGAGGAGGGTCTGCGGGCCCTGGGCGACGCCGTCACCCTGCACTCGAAGGCCCAGGACCGCACCCCGACCCTGCTGATGACCCTCGAAGGCCGCGACGCGCGCGAGGCCCAGATCCACCTGGCCGCGCGCGACGTCGTCGCCCCTGCCGGTTCGTTCTACGCGTACGAGCCCTTCGCCGCACTGAAGTTGGAGGACCCGGCCCTGCGGGTGGGCCTCGCGCCCTACAACACCGCCGAGGAGGTCGACAGGTTCCTCGACGGCCTCACCGCGTTTCTCTGAGGGCGCGGCTTTCCCCTCCCGCGGGCGGACGCGCGACCGGCCCGGCGCGTAGGCTTCGCCCAGCAGGATCACGGCGGGGGGCGGAGCACATGACGGTGGAGTCGGCACAGCGGTGGGCGTCGGCCCTTGATTCGGTCGTGGTGTACGCGCAGGGCGCGCTCTGCCACCGCCTGGCCCGGGGCAGCGTGCCGCCCGACGGCCGGGTGCGGGTGACGGGACTGCCCCGCTCGCTGGACCCCGGCTCGCTGCGGGCCCGTGTGCTCGGCGCTTCCGGGGTACGCGTCACCGAGGCCCGGGTGGAGGTCGAGGCCGAGCCGCTCGACCCGGGCACGCCCGACGAGTTGCGGCGCGAGGTCGAGCGGCTGAGCGACGCGTACGCGGCGGCGCAGGGACGCCGGGACCGGCAGCTGAGCCTGATCGAGGAGGTCAGGGCTCTCCACCCGGTCCCGCCTGCCCGCAGGCGCGAGGACCCGCACCGCCGTACCCCGGTCGACGCGTGGCTGGAGCTCGCCGACTTCGTCGAGGAGCGGCTGACGGGGCTCCACACCCGCCTCGTCGAGCTGGAGGAGGCGCTGCGTGACGTCGGGCACGAGCTCGACATCGCCGCCGACAGGCTCGCCCGCGCCTCCACCCACGCACCGTCGACGCACGTGGAGACCACGGTCAGCGCGGTCCTGACCCTCGACGGCACCGGTGACGCGGAGGTGGAGCTGGAGTACGGGGTGCCGGGCGCCGTCTGGGTGCCGACGTACCGTCTCACTCACCGTCAGGGCGACGGCAGCGGCCGTCTGATGCTGCGCGCCTCGGTCGCCCAGCGGACCGGCGAGGACTGGACCGGCGTACGCATCGCCCTCGCCACCGCCGACCTTCGGCGCCGCACCGACCTGCCGAAGCTCCGCTCGATGCGGATCGGGCGCCGGCAGCCCGCCCCCGCGCCGTCCGGCTGGCGCGAGCCCCCGGCGGGGCTCGCCGACCTGTTCACCGCGTACGACGCCGCGGGCCCCCGCCCCGCCCCGACCGCACCCGTGCCCATGGCGGGCGGCTCCGTGCCCGTGGCCGTCGCGGGCGGCTCCGCACCCGGTCCCGTTCCGCCACCGCCGCCTCCCCCGCCGCAGAGTTACGGCGGACCGCCCGCGGCGCTCCCGGTGCCCGGCGGCGCATACGGCGCTCCCCCGGAGGGCTTCCGCGGCGCGATGCCCGCCCCCGCGCAGCCGAGCGGCCCGCGTCCGGGCGGCAGGCCGCGTGCCGGCGGCGGGTTCGCGGGTGCTCCCGCCGCCATGGCGCCCGCGGCTCCCGCGGCTCCCGGCGCGGCCGCGCCGCCACCCGCTCCGGCGCCGGTGGCCGGTCCACCGCAGCCGAGCGGCGCCGAGCTCGACTACGCCGCCCTCGTCCTGTGCGGCCCCGAGGAGCAGGGCGGTCGCCGAGGCCGGCTGTTTCCCGGCGTTTCCTCCGACCCGGTGGCGGCCGAGTACCGCCGCCGCGCCGAGGCGGTGGCCACGCTGCCGCTGCCCGGACAGGCCGTACGGCCCCGCGAGTCGGCGGGCTCCTTCGACCACCGCTTCGATGCCGCCGCCCGCGCCGACGTTCCGTCGGACGGCACCTGGCACACCGTCACCGTCGGCGAGATCCCGGTCGGCCTGCGCACCGAGTACCTCTGCGTGCCCTCGGTGGAGCAGACCGTGTACGCGACGTTGGTGCTCTCCAACGCGACCGACCAGGCCCTGCTCGCCGGCCCGGTGGAGGTCACCGTCGACGACGACTTCCTGCTGACCGCCGCGCTGCCCACGCTCGCCCCCGGCGGTGTGCGCCGGGTGGGGCTCGGGCCTGCCGAGGGCATCCGGGTCACCCGGCGTACGAACCTGCGCGAGTCGACCTCGGGCCTGCGCAACAACACCACCGTGCTCGACCACCGCGTCCACGTGGAGCTGGCCAACCGGCTCACGCGGCCCGTCTCCGTCGAAGTCCGCGAGCGGGTGCCGGTCGCCTCCGACCCGGACGTCAGGATCGAGGAACGCGCCGACTGGACGACGCCCGAGGACGGCGCGGGGCCCGATCGCCATGCCCCGGGCACCCGCGTCTGGCGGCTGGACCTGCCCGCCGGCGCCACGGCGGCCCTCGACGGCGGCTACGAGATCCGCATCCCGACCGGCAAGGCCCTGGTCGGCGGCAACCGCAGGAGCTGACACACCATGTCCACGGCACCGAAGCCGATCGCCCTCCCCGTCACCGCCGTCACCTGCCTCGAGGATCGCGCCCACGTCGAGCGCACCGCCGTGCTCGACCTGGCGGCCGGGGTCCAGCGGCTGCGTCTCGGGCCGGTCAGCGCGCTGGCCGTCGACCGGACCCTCCACGCGGAACTGACCGCCGATCACCCCGCGAGCGTGCTCGACGTACGGATCGTCCGCAGCTGGACGCCGCGCGGCCCGCGACCGTCCACCGACGACGACTCCGCCCTGCGCCGTCGCGTACACGCCCTCGAAGAGGAGCGGTCGGCCCTGGGGCAGCGACGCGACCGGCTGCATGCGCGCCTCGACCTGCTCGGTCGCCTCGCCACCGACCTGCTGCGGGAGATCGGCGAAGGCGCGGGCTCCGGGGAGACCGAACGGCCCCGCTGGGCCCGCGAACTGGACCGGGTGGACGGCGAGCGCGACACGTGCGGCGAGCAACTCCGTACCGTGGAGGCCCGGCTGGCCGCCATCGCCACCGAACTCGGGGAGACCCAGCGGGCCATGGACCTCTCCGAGGAGGAGCCCGCCGAGCTGGTCGGCCATGTCGAGCTGACCGTGGAGGCCGCGGCCGCGGGGCCGGTCGGGCTGCGCCTGAGCCACCTCACCCCGTGTGCGCTGTGGCGGCCGGCCTACCGGGCCGTGCTCGAAGGGGACTCCCTGACGCTCGAGACCGACGCGATGGTCTGGCAGCGCACCGGGGAGGACTGGTCGGACGTACGGCTGACCCTGTCGACGGCCCGCTCGGCGCTGGCCACCGATCCGCCACGCCTTGCCGAGGACCGGCTGACGCTCAAGGACCGCTCCGCGGCGGAGCGGCGCACGGTCGACGTCGAGCTGCGCGAGGAGGAGATCGGGGACCTCGGCCCGGCCCCGGTGCTCGGTCTGCCAGGGGTGGACGACGGCGGCGAGGCACGGGTGCTGAGAGCGTCCGCGCCGGTCTCGGTGCCCGGTGACGGCCGCGCCCACCGGGTGCCGCTCTCCGCGTTCACCACGGCCGCGCGCAGTGAGTACGACTGCTCGCCGGAGTTGTCGCCCCTGGTCACGCAGGTCGTGCGCTGCGACAACCTGTCCGGTCACGCGCTGCTCGCCGGGCCAGTGGACCTGGTCCGCGGCAGTGGATTCATCGGACGCGGCACGCTGGACTTCACCGCCCCCGGAGCCCCCGTCGAGCTGGCCTTCGGCAGCCGCGACGACTACCGGGTGGTCCGGCATGCCGAGGAGACCCGCGACACCGCCGGAATCACCCAGCGGACCGTCGTCACCCGCACGGTCCGGCTGCACCTGTCACGGTTCTCCGCCCCCGGGGAGCACGGCGAGCGGGTGGTCGCCGTTCGGGAGCGGATCCCGGTCTCCGAGGTCTCGGCGGTGGAGGTCCGCCTGCACAAGGATTCCTGCTCCCCGGCGCCCGACGCGGTCGACGCCGAGGGCATCGCCCGCTGGGACGTCACCCTCCCGCCGGGCGGCCGCCGCACGGTCACCCTGGTCTACGAGCTGTCGGCGAGCGCCAAGGTCACCGGACTCTGAACCGGGCGGGCCGCTCGCGCTGCGAGGACGGGCAGGAGGACCCGGCGGCATCGCCCGGTCAGCCGACCTTGTCGCCCGCCGCGACCCGGTGGACCTCCAGTCCGGGCGCGGCGAGCAGGTCGGCGATCAGCTCCTCGGAGCCACAGACGTAGGTGCTCACCAGGTCGACGTCGCCGCCCACGCACCAGGCGCGGTCCTCCGGCCACCACAGGTCGGGGAGTTCGGCGAACTCGTCCAGGAGGTCGGGGGACACGGCATCGGCCAGCGGTCCGGACAAGAGGATCTCGTCGCGGCCCGGAGTCGGGAAGGTGGGAACCCCCTTCCACTCCCAGGTGCCGTACCCGTCCCACAGCCCGTACCAGCACCGCTCCGGCGTGCTCGTGTGCCGCGCCAGGACGGGGATCATGGCACGCGCGACCCCGCCGGGCGTAGGGCCTTCGGCCGGGTGCTCGTCCCACACCCCGGGCCGGCCGTACTCCTCCATGTTCTGGTAGAAGCGCTCCACGGCGATCACCTCGTGCCAGTCCGTCAGCGCCTCGACCTGTCGCCCGTGGGCGGCGGCGACGGTGTCCCAGCGAACGGGGTGCTCGTCGAGAGCCGCGGGGTGCAGTACCCGCGCGTACGCCGGGAAGCCGGGCGCGGCGACACCGGCCACGGTGCCGAAATCACCGTGACCGGGGCGGCGTTCGGTCAGCCAGTGCGCCGGCCCGAGGTCCGCGTCCTCGACGCGCAGGCGTCCGTACAGGGCGGGGCCGGGTTCGCGGTCCGACCAGGTCCATCTGTCCATCCCCCCAGTCTGCCTCGAACGGCCGACCTCGCGGAGTGGAGCGGCCGGGGGGATCCCTGTCAGCTCACGCCCGCCGGCAGCTCGATCCTCCCGTCGTACGTCCCCGTGTTCTCCTCCCGCACATCCTGCTCGAACGTGATCTTCTGGCCGTTGTACGGGACGAGGAAGCCGAACTCGAAGCGGTGGCTCTTGATCCGGTACGTCTTCGCGTCCAGAACCAGCACCTCCTCCAGGCCGGAGAGGGTCAGCTCGGCGTTGCGTACGGGGATGCCCGCGGTGCGGAGCTGTGCGGCCGTGGGGGCGAACTCGCGCTCCGCCTTCTTCGCCCACGCCCGGTCCCGTACGGCCGTCAGCTGCCGCCTGCCGCTCTCGACGCGGAGCTCGACCGTGCCGGACGCCTCCGTCAGCTTCACATCGCCGTTCCGGGCCTGTGCGTACATCCGGAACTCCTGGATGACCGCAACCGGGTCCTCGGCCTTGTTCCGCATCTCGGGGTCGGCGGCGGACACGGACTTCCAGGCGGCTCCGCCCTCCTTCAGATACGCCGTGTCGCCGACGACGTAGAGCTCCTCGGTCTTCTTCGTCCCCTTGCTGCCGGTGCTCACGCCCTGCGAGTGCAGCGCCGCGGACTTCATGCCGCGTCGGACCGTGGCCCGGTAGGTGGCCGCGCTCTTCTGCCCCTGGAGCGTCAGCCCCTCCTGTCCCCGCACGGAGAACGTCCACGCGTTCTCGCCCCGCATGGCCTTCTCGGCGAGGTCGAGGAACTCCTCGGGGGACTCGGGCTCCGGAGTCTGCGCGGCCGTCGGCTCGGCGGACTCCTGCCGGAGCGGTGTCGAGGCCGCGGTCGGACCCGCCGCCCCGTCGTCGTCCGCCGTCCCGCAGGCGGCCAGCGAGAAGGTGAGCGGGAGTACGAGCACGGCGGAGCGGCGAGTGGGGCGGGTGCGCATGGATCTCTTCCTTACGGCACGGCTTGGGTCACGACGGAGGCGCGGACTGTACAGCAGTGACGCGCCCGCGATCACGCCGCCGGGCATTCCTCGCATACGGACCCGCCTGGCCGGGGGCCTCCGTGATCACTTCGCGGCGGAGGCCTCCCTGGGAGCGGTCGCGGCCGGCGAGCTCTGCTGGTAGAAGATGTCGATGTCCACCTCTTCGCCCCCGACGATCAGGGTGTCCCACGCGCCGCTCTCCAACAGGGTGCGCAGCGTGGCGGAGTTGAGTGTTTCCAGGTGGTTCCGGAGAGTCGAGTCGTCGGGCATGCCGGGAACGCGTGATGCCAACCGGTCACGGATTCCCCGCAGCCGATCCATGAGCGCGTCGATGTCCGCCTTCCTGTCCAGCTCCTTCCCCTCCGACTCCTCGATGCTCTGCGCGATCTTCTCCTTGATCGCACGGCTGACACCGTTCTCGTCGGTGGTGATCATCGTGTTCCACGCGCGGCTCTTGTGCCGGTACTGGAGCATGGACATGGCCGCTTCGTGGCGTGCGAAGTCGGCGTCCCGGAACGGCCTGCCGGTCCATGCGCCGTTGAGGGACCGCGCCAGCGAGATGGCCGAGCCGAGTCCGCTGTTGAGCCCGCGTCCCGGCCAGAAATGGATGGCGTTGGCCGCGTCGCCGAGCAGGAACCCGTACGTCCCCGGGGTGGTCGACGTGGCCGAGCGGAGCCGGGTGGTGAACCTGGGCCGCTGCACCATGTCGAGCCGGAAGGCCGTGACGGCGCTCAGGTCCTTCTCGGCGACACCGAACAGCGCCAGCCCCTCCAGCACCCGCTTCCACAGGGCCGAGCCCCTGACCATGGCGGGCAGGAAGAGTGTGCTGTGCGTCGAGCACTGGAAGTCGCCGTGGTCGTCCCGCCCCATCACGCACGGGCGTGAGGCGATGCAGTCCTCGAACACGTGCCGCACCGGATCGATGCCGACCACTTCCGCGGCCTCCGCGTCGGTGAGTCGCATGTTCAGGAACCCCTCGCCGCGAAGGGCGTTGAGGAGAAAGCGGTTCTGAGCGACGGTCAGCAGGACCGTCATGGGGTCCGTCAGAGTCGACTTGACGCGCAGCCCCAGGACGACGTCCTGAATATGCTGACCGTGCAGCGAGTAGATGGACTTGTCGGCGTTGCCGAACCTGTCGGTGAAATACTCCCGCGTCCGGGAGCGGCCCCCCTCGCACACGGCGAGCACATGATCCTTGGTCTCGGCCTTGTGATATTCGGCCGGGTCGAACGCGTCGGGAACGAGCCGGATCCGGTCCGGCTTTTCGTTGGCCAATTCGAGGAGGGTGTCCTCGATGTAGGCGATGCGAAGGTTCCTCGGGTTGTAGCCACGGAGCGAATCGGGGCCGACCGGCCACATTTCGGTGTACGCATCACCGCGGAACAGCCGCCTCTGCACCTCTTCGGGGAGGTTCAGGTACTGGCGGCTCTGCACGGTGACGACCTGCTGCCGCCTGACGTTGCCCTGGCCTTCGCTCTTCCAGACGACCTTCGCCCCGTCCTGAACCCACCGGCCGTCGTACACGGTGATGGCCACGCGATGCCCCATGAGGTGTTCGAGGAGCAGAGCGAAACTCAGGCCGACGGGACCGCCACCCGAAACCGTGACGTTCAGCACGGGCCCTTCCGCCAGGGTCGCCTTGGAGGGAGCGAGCGGCCCCAGCACGGAGAGGTCGAGGATGGTCTCCATCGCGTCGGCCGCCTCGAAGCGGAACGTCTCGGTTCCGATCTCGATGAGATCTCCGGGCTGCAGTTCATGCGAGGTCACACGTTCCCCGTTGACTCGCGTTCCATTACTGCTGCCACTGTCGTACAGCACGAATCCGTGGCGCTCGCGACGCACCTCGGCGTGAAAGCGTGAGACGTTTCCGCCTGTGATCACCACACTGTTGTCGTTGTTGCGGCCGAGGGTTACCGGTGTGGCGCCGATCGGGAACTGCTGTCCTGCCAGAGAGCCTTGATGGCCTACAAGACGAGGAGGCATGGGTCACCCAATTCCATGAGTCACGGATCCGATGACGACATGCGTAACCGGTCACCGAACAAGAACCACCCCTGCATCACAGACCGCGAGTCGACCGGCACGCAGAGCAATCTTAATCCGGGCGTGAGGCCGCTGAGAAGCCGTCCGGACCGACTGATCATCACGCCGTGCCCATTCTGTGAAGATGTCACAGCGGCGGCACGATCGGGGCGCGCAGCTGAGTCGGATGTGAAAGGCGCGAAAGGAATGGCCTCGCGTGACGACGAATGAGGGAGTCGGATCGATGGAGGCGCTTCATCCGCTTCAGGCGGCCTTTTTGCGCAGACCCTTCTTGCCCAGGAACCGGCGCAGCCTCGTCAGCGGCCACGCGTTGATGACATCGTCCGTCGTCAGCCAGCCGCGCTGTGCCGTGGCCACCCCGTAGCGCATGTACGGCAGATGCGTGGTGGAGTGCGCGTCGGAGTTCACGGCGAACTTCACGCCGTACCGCTTCGCGCGCAGGATGTCCTCGTCGCGAAGGTCGAGCCGCTCGGGATGAGCGTTGATCTCCAGCGCGGTGCCCGCCCGCGCGCAGGCCTTGAAGACCGCGTCGAAGTCGGCGTCGATGCCCGGGCGTTTGCCGATCCGGCGGGTCGTGGGATGGCCGATGACGGCGACGTTCGGGTTCTCGCAGGCCCGGATGAGCCGACGGGTGAGTTCCCGCCTGCTCTGGTTGAAGTGGGAGTGGACCGAGGCCACACAGATGTCGAAGTCCGCGAGGAACTCGTCGGGCCAGTCCAGGGAGCCGTCCGGGCCGATGTTGAGCTCCGTGCCGTGCAGCAGCCGCATCTTGCGGTGCGCGCCGTCGAGCGCGCGTACCCGCTCGCGCTGGGCGAGGATCTTCTCGTCGGTCATGCGCTGCATGTACAGGTTCGGGGCATGATCGGTGACCGCGTAATAGGCGTATCCGCGCGCGGCAGCGGCGGCGATCATGTCCTCCAGCGGGGCCAGCCCGTCGGTGAGGTCGGTGTGGGTGTGCAGATCGCCACGGATGTCCTTCTCCGTCAGGAGCTCGGGGAGTTCGCCGCGCAGCCCGGCCGCGATCTCGCCGCGGTCCTCGCGCAGCGTCGGCGGGATCCAGGGCAGTCCGAGCCGCTCGTAGATCGCTTCCTCCGTCTCGGACGTGATGCTCTCGCCGCTCTCGGCGTCGAACAGCCCGTACTCGGACAGCTTGAGGCCTTGGCGCACCGCGAGTTCGCGCGTGCGGATGTTGTGCGCCTTGGAGCCCGTGAAGTACTGCAGTCCCGCGCCCCAGGAGGCCGGGGGAAGGACCCGTAGGTCCACCTGGAGGCCCGTGACGGTCCGTACGGAGGTCTTCTTCTCGCCGTGCGCGATGACCTCGGCCGTGTGCGGGAGGGCGGCGAGCGCGTCCATGAACGGGGCGGACCGGCGTGCGGCCACCAGGATGTCGATGTCGCCGATGGTCTCCTTCATACGGCGCAGGGACCCCGCGTACGTGCACCGGACGCAGCCACGGATGTCGGACAGCTCCGCGACCAGTTGCTCGGCGATGTCCATGGCGGCGCTGACGAGGATCCGGCCCTCGCCTGCCTTCTGCAGGGCGGCGATCCCGTGCAGGATGTTCTCCTCGGTCCGCTCCCCGAAGCCCTTCAGGTCGCGCAGCCGTTCCTGGTGGATGGCGTCGATCAGCTGGTCGACGGTGCTGACGCCCAGCTCCTCGTAGAGGACCATGGCCTTGCGGGGCCCGAGCCCCGGAATCGCGATCAGCTCGCGCACTCCGGCCGGCACGGACGTCCGGGCCTCCTCGACCACGGACATGCGGCCGGTCCGCAGGTACTCCACGATCTTGTCGGCGACGGACCTGCCGACGTTCGGAATCTCGAGCAACCCCTTCACGTCCAGGGTCGAGACGTCCTGCGGGTAGCCCCCCACCGCACGCGCGGCCTTCTCGTACGCGCGGGCCTTGAAGGCTTCCTCGCCCCGGATCGCGATGAGGTCGGCGTACTCCTGGAGCAGCGCCTCGACCTGGTCGTTGGCTCGGGCCATGCCTCCAGGGTGCCCCTCACCCGCCGCACCGGCACCCCGGGAGCCGCCTTGCCCGCCCGCCGTCGGGGCATGAGCGGCATCGGTTCGCGGATGACGTGTGCGGTCACGCGAACCCTCGGTGGTCATCGGCGCCTCGTCCTGCTCGCCGGCATGGCAAGGTAGGAAGTTCGGGCGGGCCGTAGGACCCCGCCTCGACCAATCCGTCCTGCCGAGCAGGCGCATATCGAGAAAGCCGAGGAACCACCGTGCGAGTCAAAGCCTTTGACCACCTGGTGCTCAATGTGACCGATGTCGACAAGGCGCTCGAGTTCTACACGGGCCTCCTCGGCCTCGCGCCGGAGCGGGTCGAGGAGTGGCGGGCCGGCAAGGTGTCGTTCCCGTCCGTGCGGATCGACGAGAGCACCGTGATCGACCTGTTCTCCCGTCCGCGTGGCGAGTCCAACGTCGATCACATATGCCTGGTCGTGGACCCTCTGAACTGGCAGGAGGTCATCGATTCCGGGGCGTTCGACGTCCTTGAGGGCCCCGTCCCGCGGTGGGGTGCGCGCGGCTCCGCGCAGTCGGTGTACGTCAAGGACCCGGACGGCAACACGGTCGAACTGCGCTGGTACCCGCAGGACGCACAGGGCTGAGAAGTGGCGGCCGGGGGCGGCGTGCAGCGGGCAGCGAGTTGCCCGCCACCGAGTCGCGTGGTCAGACCCGGAACACGACGAACCCGGCCGCGATCGATCCCAGCACCGCGCCTCCGTAGCAGAAGACGATGATCGCCTTGCTCAGCCTCTTCAGCCGCAGGCCGTCGTAGAGCGTGTAGCGGAAGCGATGGGCCCAGTGGAAGAAGCAGAGCACGCACAGCGCGAAGAGGATCGCCTTGGTGAGGGGGTGGCGCAGCACCGAGAGCAGATGCTCGTGATCGGGGGTCCCGAGCCAGCCCAGAGGGAAGGCGACACCGAACAGGAACAGCAGGACCGGGACCAGCAGCGCGGCGGCCATTCCTCCCGCGCTGAACAGCAGCCACATCAGCGGTTCCGGCGATTTCCTGCCCATCGCCCTACCCCTTCAGGATCAGCCATGCCGTGGCCGCCGTCAGGAGCGCCCACAGCAGGTAGTGCAGTGCCACGATCGAGCGTGGCCGGACGCGGCGGCCGCGCAGTCGTACCACCATGGCGCGCGGTGCCAGGTTGAACCACGTCAGGGTGTGCAGCAGGACGAAGAGCAGGGCGATCGTGTTGAGCAGGATCATCCACCAGTCGGCGCTCCAGTCCTGGAACCGCTCGTACTCGGCCCTGCCGTCGGCGATCGCGCCGACCATGAGCAGCAGGAACACGACGAACCAGGCGATGAAGACGCTGCTGAGTTCGCGCAGCACGAAGACGAGGTAGGCGCGGCGCCCCAGCCACCAGAAGGTGGGGACGGGCTTGCGGTACAGGGCCGGCCGCGGCGTCCCGCTCATCGCGCGCCCCGGGGCCACAGAAGGTCCTTGAGCGACTGCGTGGCCGCCGTCAGCTTGTAACGCTGGATGGCGCCTGCCGGGTCGACCCCCTTGGGGCAGGCCGTGGTGCACTCGCCGACCAGCGTGCAGGCCCAGACGCCCTCGGCCGACGACAGGACGTCGCGCCGGTCGGCGGCTCCCTCGTCCCGCGTATCCAGGTTGTAGCGCTGCGCGAGAGCGATGGCCGCCGGGCCGACGAAGTCGGGGTCGAGCGCGTACACCGGGCAGGCCGAGTAACAGAGCATGCAGTTGATGCACATGCTGTACTGCTTGTACGCGTCCATCTCGTCCGGCGTCTGCAGATACTCGCCCCCCTCGATCAGCCGGTGCTCGTCCCGGATGATCCAGGGCTTGACCTCGGTCAGCTTGTTCATGAAGTCGCCGATCTCGACGACGAGATCACGGATGACGGGGAAGTTGGCGAGCGGTTCGACCCGTACCGGGCCGGGAGCCGAGTCGGTCAGAAAGGCCGAACAGGTCAGCTGGGGCTCGCCGTTCACGGTCATGCCGCAGCTGCCACAGATGCCCATCCGGCAGGACCAGCGGTAGGAGAGCGTGCCGTCCAGGTGGTCCTTGATGTGGTTGAGTCCGTCGAGGACGGTCCACTCCCTGCGCAGCGGCACCTCGTACGACTGCCAGGTCGGCTCGGTCTCCTGCTCCGGCCGGTAGCGGGCCACCTGGAGGGTGATCCGGTCCGTCATGGCTCCTGCCTCCCGTACACGCGTTTCCCGGGTGCCCAGCGGGTGACGGTCACCGGCAGGTACTCCACCCGCGCGGTGCCGTCGGGTTCACGGTGGATCAGCGAATGGGCGAGGTACCGTCCGTCGTCCCGCGTGGGGAAGTCGGTGCGCTGGTGCGCGCCCCGGGACTCCTCGCGGCGCAGCGCGCTGTCGACGATGCTCCCCGCCACGTCCAGCATGAACGACAGTTCCAGCAGGGCGATCAGATCGGTGTTGAACGTCCTGCTGTGATCGTCGACGGCGGCACCGCCGAACCTCGCCCGCAGATCGAGCAGCGTGTCGGCGGCCGTGGTCAGGGAGCCCCTGTCCCGGTAGATCCCGGCGCCCTTCTCCATGGTGTCCTGCATGGCGGTGCGGATGTCCGCGATGTGATCCCGCCCCTCGGCATGGTGGGCGACCAGGCGCTCAAGCCGGCGATGTTCGTCCCGGGCCTGCGCGAGGATCGCGCTGCTGGGTCCCGACTCCGCGGAACGCGCGGCGCGCACGGCGTACTCGGCGGCGGCCCGGCCGGCGCGGGCACCGAAGACCAGCAGCTCCGGGAGGGAGTTGGAGCCAAGCCGGTTGGCGCCGTTGATGCTGACGCAGGCCACCTCGCCGGCGGCGTACAGACCGTCGAGACCGGTGGCGCCGTGGATGTCGGTGTGGATGCCGCCCATCATGTAGTGGACCACGGGCCGCACCGGGATCAGCTCCCGGACCGGGTCGATGTTCTGGTACTTCAGGCACAGCTCCCGTACGAAGGGCAGCTTGGTGTCGATGAGTTCCGCCCCCAGATGGCGCAGGTCCAGGTGGACGACGGGCCCGTGCGGCGTGGAGGTGGTCCTGCCCTTGTCGAGCTCGTGCACGAACGCCTGGGAGAGCCGGTCCCGCGGCCCCAGCTCCATGCTGCGCAGCACCGGCTTCGGTTCGGGCGTGCCGAGGTCGTAGTCCTGCAGATAGCGGTAGCCGTCCTTGTTGAGGAGCCAGCCGCCCTCGGCGCGCGTGGCCTCCGTGATGAGGATTCCGGTGAAGGGCAGACCGGTGGGGTGGTACTGGACGAACTCCATGTCCTTCAGCGGTGCGCCGGCCCGGTAGGCCAGGGCCATGCCGTCGCCTGTCTTGATGTTGGCGTTGGTGGTGAACGGGTAGACCCGTCCGCACCCTCCGGTGCACACGATGACGGAGCGCGCGGTGATGGTCTCGACCCGGCCGGTGGCCAGTTCGATCGCCACCACTCCGCGTACCTTCCCGTCGTCGACGAGCAGGGTGCTGACGAACCACTCGTCGTACCGCACGATGTCCCGGTACGACAGCGCGGTCTGGAACAGCGTGTGCAGGAGATGGAACCCGGTCTTGTCGGCGGCGAACCAGGTGCGCATCTTCTTCATGCCCCCGAACGCCCGCACGGCGATGTGCCCGTCGTCCTGGCGGCTCCATGGGCAGCCCCAGTGTTCCAGGCGGAGAAGTTCGCGGGGCGCCTCGGCGACGAACGCCTCGACGGCGTCCTGGTCGCACAGCCAGTCCCCGCCGGACACGGTGTCGTAGGCGTGCTCGTCGAGGCTGTCGTCGCTGCCGGCGACGGCGGCGGCCCCGCCCTCGGCGGAGACGGTGTGACTCCGCATCGGGTAGACCTTGGAGATGATCGCCACACTCAACCGTGGATCGGTCTCCGCGATGGCGATGGCCGCGCGCAGCCCGGCGCCTCCGCCGCCGATCACCACGACGTCATGGGAAGCGGTCATGTCACCACCTGCCTGTCGGCTGTGCCGTGCGCGCGTGTGCGCTCCTGGGTGGCCTGTCAGGCCTCGTGCTCGCCGCTGCTCTCGTCCAGCACGACGGTGCCGTCGTGGCGGACGATCCTGACGCGGAGGCTGCCGTCGTGGAACTCGCGGCGGACCTGTCGGCAGCCGCATGCGTAGATCACCCTGTCGATGAACAGCCCCGCGGTGTCGTCCTCCTGGTAGCGCAGCCCGTCGACGACGCACCCGCACGGTGCCCGTTCCTCGGTGAAGTCGATGGTGTTGCCGACCATCGCCCACCTCCTCGACGGCCGCGCCCGGCGCCGCCGGCCGATCGCTGTACGTAGCCGCGGGCGCACCCTTTGGCATGGTTGGGCTCCTCATGCCCGGTGCCGGCGCTCACAGTGAGCGTACCGCCGGCGGATCGCCGCCGCAGACCCGGCGGAACGCCGTCCCGCAGGGCCGGCTCACCCCTGCCCGCGTGGCACGGCGAGGCCGGTCAGGAGCGCGGTGCCCGGCGCGAATCCGGACCATGTGCCATGCCGGGTCAGCACGGCGATGGCAGAGGTGGGGAACTTCGCCTCGGCGCGCTGCAGTGAGTCGCCGACAGCCTCGCCGGCGAGCAGCGTGATCAGGTCCTGAAGGCCCGGATTGTGGCCGATCAGCAGCAGGGTCCACACATCGGCCGGCACTTCGCGTACGACGTCGAGAAGGCGGTGGCTGTCGGCCGCGTAGATGCGCCCGTCGTGGCGGGTGGGCGGGGTGCCGTCCATTTCGGCGGCGGCCAGCTCCCATGTCGAGCGGGCCCGCCGCGCGGTGGAGCACAGGACGAGGTCGGGCAGGCACTCGGCCTCCGCCAGCCAGCGGCCGGCCGCGGGGGCGTCGCGCAGGCCGCGCGGTCCGAGGGGACGGTCATGGTCGGGAACACCCTCGGGCCACGCGCTCTTGGCGTGCCGCAGGACGACCAGCCGCCGGGTCTCCCGATGATCCCGGTGCGCCCCGAATCGAATGTCGTCGATCGCCACGGCCGTCCTCACCCTTGGACCAGCAGCACTGAAAAAGCTTCAACTCAAAAATATCACCGCCGCGGAGTTCCTGACGGGTCATCATCTACTTGAAAAACCAACCGTTTCCCCGCTGAACGAGCGGGTATCAACTATCTTCCGCCCAGTTGCAGCGGCTGCACTGCCCACTCACCATGATGTGAAGAGGCCCGCGTCGTGAGCGCCCTGTGAGCAATCGGAATCGGCTCAGGTGAACGGCGCACGGAGACGCACGGAGAACATCGCACTCGTCGAATCCCCATCGCGTCGATGATTTCAGGGTCCTGAACCGAAGCCGATCGGCCAATTCATCTTTTCGCGTCGACGCAGCCTGCATGCGCCGAGGAGGATCCGTCAATGGCTGAGAACTTGGAAAATGTCGTCTTCTTGGACATCGGAAACACGCTCGCCTCCGTGCGAGTCTCCGTGGACCAGCAAGATATCGAAAGCCTCACGGTCTATCCGGGCATCCCGCTCATACTGGAGAAGCTCCGCGAGAAAGGCGCCCGGCTCGGAATCCTCTCCGACCGGGGCACCATTCCGGAGGAGCGCGTCAATGCCGCGCTGAATCGGGCCGGCCTGCTGGCACACTTCGATCAGCAACTGATTCTCTACGGCCGGAAGAATTCCACGCTCCTCTTCGAGCAGGGCGCCGCCGAGGCACGGAACTCCGGGGGAAACGGGAGACCTCGGCTGCTGTTCGTGGGCGAGGATGCCACCGAGCGGTCCTTCGCCCGGCTCGCGGGCTTTCTCGTCGCCCCGCATCCCAGCCTCGCGTCGGCCGTGCTGGACCAGCTCATGCCGCTGCACTATCTGCGCATCCACGTCCCTGAGGCGACAGCGAAACGCGCGGAGGGGAACGGATCGGACTGGCAGTCCCTGCTGAGGGAACAGGCCCTGGTTCCGCTGTACCGCTCGGTGCGCCGCGAAGCCCCGTACTCGGCCGAGGTGTACGCCGTGGCGGATGCTGCGACCGCGCTGAAGCTGGACGACCTCGGGTTCCCCGTCGACCGTCTGGGTGTGGAGAACGAGCCGCTCACCACGGATCTCTACCTGCTCCGCGACGACCGGCAGATCGACAGCGGCTTCGGATCGCCGAACGGGAACGCCTTCGACCGCTTCGCCGACAACGGTTCGGCACACAGCGTGCTCGCCTCCTCCCCGGAGGGTCTGTTCGTCGCGATCCCCGCCGGGCGTTCCGTGGAGAGCTACCACTTCGACGGCGCGCTGCACGGCCACAACCTGAAGCTGCAGGCCACCCCGGCGCTCCTGGACGGTGCCGCGAACGGTGTCACGCGGACCGCGGCGGCGCCCCCCGGGGCACCACGCGAGCACGACACGTTCGACGCGGTCGACACACAACTGACGTCCACGGAACGGAACCTCATCACCGACAACATCACCACCGAACAGGTGAACGGGGAGGTGGAGCGGTACGCCGGCGCCCGTCCGGCGTCCGAGACCGTGACCATCCGCAGCCGTCACATCCATCACCCGGACAACGCCGCCGCGGTCCGCACCCTCGTAGCCGACCTCACCTCCGCCGGCTCCGGCCTGCTGACGGTCCGGACCCACCGGTTCGTCCATGAGGGCCGCTCCTACGACAACGTGGAAGCGACGCTCCCCGGCTCCGGTCTCGACGGTGTGGTCCTGGTGACCGCGCACATGGACTCGACGGCCGCACGGCAGCCCGGATACCGCTCACAGGTGGACCCTGCCCCCGGCGCCGACGACGACGGCAGCGGGGTCGCCGGCGTCCTGTGCGCGGTCAGGGCGATGCTGGCGCTGCGTGCCGGAGTCGACAGCCCACGCCGCGAGATCCGCTTCGTCTTCTTCAATGCGGAGGAACACGGCCTCGTGGGTAGTTTCTTCTACGCGCGGGACCAGAAGCAGCTCGGCACGGACATCGTGGCCGTCCTGCAGATGGACATGATCGGCTACGACGTCGAGCAGCCCCGGGCCTTCGAGCTGCACGCCGGATTCACGCCCGACGCGACCGTGGAGGCCCGCTCGGTCCAGCTCGCCAAGCTGATCGCCGCCGCGACCTCGCAGATCTCGCCGAACCTGCCCGCTCCCCAGATGTACCCGGGGGCCGGCAACGGGCGCGACCCGGGCGAGGAACGCAGCGACCACACCAGCTTCCAGCTCCACGGGTACACGGCGTGCCTGGTGTCCGAGGACCTCTTCCCCGGCCCCGGGCCCCTCGCGCCGAACATGGAACGCAACCCGAACTATCACCTCCCCGCCGACAGAACGATCAACGCGGATTACGCGACGGACCTCGCCCGCGCCACGACCGCCGCGGCCTGGCTCACCGCCACCCGGTAGCGAAAAGGAATCACCATGACATTCGAGCTCACCGAGAACGTCCACCACGAGAACAACGGCGCGGTGCGGCAACTGGAACACTTCCAGCAGCCGTTCGTGGCGGTGCCACCCGACGGCGGGGATCTCGCCGAGCGCGGCGTCGCCGGGGCGCCGGCCGCGACGGCACAGATTCTCGCGGCGAGTTATCTGCGGGAGGTCGCGCCCGTCTACGGAATCGACGAGGCCGTGCTGCCGGGCAACGGCGAATACCTCACGGACCGACGGAACGCCGCAGCGCCCTCCCCCGGCCACAGCACCCTGGAACTCGCGGAGGAAAAGGAGGTCATGGGCACCACGCTCGTCTCCTACCAGCAGAAGTACGACGACCTTCCCGTGTGGGAAGCGGGTGTGAGCGTCAGCATCCAGCCGGAACCCATGCGGGTCACCGCGTCCCAGAGTTCGTTCCGGACGGACGTGGAGCTGCCGGAGGAATCGCTGCACGGCGGGCAGTACGGTCCGGGCGACCTCACTCCGGGAGTGCTCACCACCCTGCTGGGCGTGCGCACCAGCGACACACCGACGGTCAACGCGACTCCGCGGCAGCTGATCTACCAGTACGACCCGGACCAGAGGCTCGACCCGGAGACCCGCACCACGCCGACCGAGAAGCTGGCGGCGGCGCCGCCCACGCTGCCGCTTCCACCCGTCCCCGACGCCATCACTCCGCAGCACTACTACCGCGTGACCGAGGTGCTGTTCTCCCTGCCCGTCGAGGATTACTCCTTGCTCAACTGGCGCGCCTTCGTCGAAACCACCACGGGAGCGGTCCTCTACCTGCGGGCGCTGACGGCCTGTGCCACCGGCCTGATCTACCGGACCGACCCTCTGACGGCCGGCGCTCCGGCCGCACCGGCGACCGGCTCCGCGGCAGCCCTCAACCCCTTCCGCTCCTCGGCGGTCCTGGAGGGTCTCACCAACGGTGACCCACAACACCTCAGGGGCGCGTTCGTGGAGGTCGTGGACACGTCTCTGCCGGTCGCCGCCCCGCCCAACGCGCCGAATCCGCCGGCCAACTTCTTCTTCGACGCGCCCGCACGGGAGTTCGCCGCGGTGAACGCCTACCACCACTGCGACTGGCTGTTCCGTCACATGCAGGAGATGGGCTTCAACCTCTCGAGCTACTTCGACGGGACCCGCTTCCCGGTGCCCGTGGACGCCTGCGGCTTCAGCGACAACATCAACGCGCGGGCGCCCGGCAACACGGCCGGCACCGGCTCCGGCGGCTTCGTGTTCGGCCTGGCCGGATCGCCGTTCCCGGCGGTCAGCATCGCCGCCGACCGACGCATCGTCCTGCACGAGTTCGGCCACACGATCCTCTGGGACAGCGTCCATTCCCCGAACTTCGGCTTCGCGCACAGCGCCGGTGACAGTCTGGCCGCGGTGTACATGGACCCGGAGTCCTCACTCAGAACCGACCCGGTGCGCCGGTTCCAGACCTTCCCGTGGGTTCTGCCCGACCGGAATCACGGCCGTGCGGTGTCCGCCGGGTGGGGATGGGGCGGGCTGGAAGACGTCGGCAGCTACTCGAGCGAGCAGATTCTGTCGACGACGCACTTCCGTCTGTACCGGTCGCTCGGCGGGGACTCCGCGGACGTCAACCGTCGCAAACTCGCGGCGCGCCAGACCATGTACCTCATCTTCAAGGCGATCGGGTCCCTGGCCAGCAGCCCCGTGACCCCCACACCGAACCCCAAGGTGTTCGCGACCGCCCTGATGAACGCCGACATCGGCACCGCCAACTTCGAGGGCTACCGCGGCGGTACGTTCCACAAGGTGGTCCGCTGGAGCTTCGAGAAGCAGGGCCTCTACCAGCCTCCCGGTGCCTCGACGCCCGTGACGAAGCCTGGCGCACCGCCGGACGTCGACGTCTACATCGACGACGGCCGCAACGGCGAGTACGGGTACCAGCCGTCGCACTGGGAGTGCACGGACATCTGGAACCGGCTGACGCCGAGCGCGGGAGGCGGCGGCGGAGTGCATGAGACACCCGTCGTCGGACGGGTGAACCACGCCTACGTACTCGTCAGGAACCGGGGCACCAAGCCGGCCAACAACGTGGTGGTGCGCGGCTATTCGGCCAACCCGGGCGTCGGCCTTTCCTGGCCGGGCGACTGGAAGCCGATGGTCACGGCACAGATCACGGTGCCCGGTGGCATCCCGCCGAACGGCAGCACGGTCGTCGGCCCCTTCCACTGGAAGCCGGCCACGGTCGGCCACGAGTGCATGTTCATGGAGGTCAGCGCCACCGGTGACCTGAGCAACATCGACCCCGGCACGTTCTTCCCCTGCGCGGCCGGACCCACGGCGGAGTGGCGCCTCGTGCCGTTCGACAACAACCTCGCACAGCGCAACGTCGCACCGGTGCCGGGCGGCGGCGGCCTTCGCGGGCTGCTCTCGGGATTCGTGAACCGCAGCTTCATGGTGCGCAATCCGCTCAACGGCGAAGCCCGCATCACACTCAAGACCGAGCTTCCGCCGTTCCTGGCCGAGCGAGGCTGGCGGATCCGGGTCGGTCACAGTGACACCCAGTTCGCCTTCGGTCTGGCGGCCGGCGCCGAGCGCCAGGTCACCGTGAGCCTGAGTCCCGGCCAGAACTTCACCCGTGACGAGGTCCTGCACGTGGGCCGTCCCCTCTCGATCCGCATCACCGCCTCGGCCGACGGCGTCACCTTCGGTGGCATGACCTACCGACTCGACCCCGACATGACCGTGGCGCCCGACGAGACGGAGGAGGGCGTCCAGCTCTCCCCCGACGACCCGGCGATCGACGCGATGATCGAGGACGCCGGCCTCCAGGAAGCGGATGCCCCAAGTGGGGCGGGGGAAGGCTCGCCTTCCGCCGCGGCGGTCCACCGCACGGAGGACGGTGCCGTGAACGGTGACGTGGACAACCTCCTCGCCCAGCTCGGTTCGTCCGATGCCCTGCGCGACCGCGTCCAACGGATCACGATGCGGGAGGTCAACATCGAGATGGACGACCCCCGCGGTCCGCAGACCGACCCTGGCGGCTCCCCGCAGTAACGACCGCCGGTTCGACCGAAGCGACCACCCATCGATGACGCCACGTGCCGACCGTGCCCCGCTCGGGGGCGTGGTCGGCACGTGGCTGAGCCGAGCATGCGGCCTCCGCGGCCGGCGCCGACGAGCAGGGATCACGAGTCGGCCGGTGGTTCGGGGGTACCCAGGCGGCGAGCCGCCCAGGGTTCGCGAGCGACCACGGCACCGGCGGTGACGCACAGGGTCACGACCACGCAGAGGGTGATGAGCCAGGACAGCAGAGTGAAGACCGCGCCCAGCGAGCCGTACTTGTCCAGGCTGTGGTTGAGGACCCGGGGCACGTACAGCGACGCGGTGGAGGTGAGGACGCTCAGGGCGGCTCCGGTCAGCAGGGCGCCCGGCAACAGCGCCGGCCACGGCACGCGCGCGGCCAGCAGCAGGTGCTGCGTCCACCACCACATGCCGATTTCCGTGAGCAACAGCAGCGGCAGGCCCAGCCACAGGCCGAGGCCGAAGCCGGTGTGCAGGCTCCCCGACAATCCGATCATGACCATCCACGCCGCGAGCCAGGCGACCCAGCGCCAGGCGGCCACCCGCGCGCTCGCGCCCCGCAGGCTCCAGGCGCGCTCGCACAGCCGTTGCATGGCACGGCTGCACGCGGTGGCCGAGATCAGCACCATCAACCCGCTGACGGCACCGGTGGTCTGCCGCAGCTCGTCGGAGGGGTCACCGGTGCCCAGGAGGGCCTTGTTCAGTTCGGACTCCGCACCCCCGGTCAGACCGAAGAGAGCGTGCACGGAGCTGACGAACTGCTCGCGCAGCCCCTGCGGGGCGATGGACGCGACCACGAACAGCAGAGGGACCGCCGTGAGGAACGTCTGGGCGGCCAACCTCGTCGCCGAGTCGAGTACGTTCACCGAGATCAGGTGCGACATGAGATGCGTGATCAGCGGAAACCGTGCCTCGAGCCGGGTCCGCAGCCTTGTCACCCGGGACCACAGCGAGGCGCCGGACTTCCGGCGCCGCTCGCGCCGCCGGTCCCGGCGCGACCTGCGGTCGGCGCGGCGCCGTCCGGCCCCTGTCGCTGGCTGCATGCTGCCAGGGTGCCGCCCGTGCGACCGCCCGGCTCGCGGCGCGAGTGCGGCAAGGACCGTACGGGTGAACCATGCACGCACAAGGTGGCAGGACAGGCGGGCTGCGGGGCCGTCAGGTCCGACGGGCCCCGCCTTCGAGGATTTGTGGCGTTTCGGTGGGGCGGTGAGGATGAGGCCATGAGCGAGAGCGGCCCGGCGGCCGTGCCCTCAGGGCTGTGCGGGGGCTGCCATGGTGCTTGACCTGGTGGTCATCGGGTTGGGAATCGCGGTGTTCCCGCTGTCGGTGACCGCGTTCGTCCTGGTGCTCTCGGCGCCGGGCGGTACCTGGAAGGGCCTGGCCTTCATCCTCTCCTGGCTCGCCTGCTTCGTGGCCGTCCTGGCCATCGTGCTGGTTGCCACGGGTGGCAAGCCTCCGGCCCCCAAGTCCCCTCCGTCCACCGCCTCGTCCGCCGTCAAGCTCGCCATCGGCGTGGGGCTGGTCGTGTACGGCTGGCACCGGCACAAGGCCCGCAAGCGAACCGGCCACCGGCACAGGTCCTCCGTCGGGATGATGGCACGGCTCGACCGGATCTCCGTATGGACCGCGGCGGCACTGGCTCCGATGCTCCAGCCGTGGGGGCTCGTGGCGGCCGGCGCGGCGACGGTGGTGGGCGCCGACCTGTCCCACACCTCCTCCTACGTGGCTCTGTTCGCGTACTGCGTCCTCGCCACGAGCAGTCTGCTGGCGATGGAGCTCTACGCGACGTTCGCACCCGACTCGGCCCGCGCGCGCCTCGGGAAACTGCGCACGTGGCTCCAGACGCACACGGACCAGGCCCTCGTGGTCGTCGCCTTGGCGGCGGGGTTGTTCCTGGTGGGCAGGAGCATCTACCAACTGACGTCCTGACCCCGTCCCAGCGGGGTCTCGCGGGAGCGGCGATGGGTTCGACCGGCGAACCGGTCGCCGACGGCAGCAGGCTTAACAGTGTCGTCCACATGGTATGTACGCCCGCATATCCATCGATACCGCCACCCCACGTCCGGCCGACCCGGCCGCCCGGCGTGGCGCCGAGCCAAGGAGGACCCCATAGCCGGAACCGCATCGCAGGGCCGCTCCGCGGCTGCGCCGGGAAGTCAGCCTCAGGAAGCCGACCTGCTGCGGGCCATGCTGCGCCGACCGGAGTACCGCAGGGCACTGGTGTTCTGCGGGCTCATCGGGATTCCGGTGGCGCTCATCGCATTCTGGTTCCTCGTGGCGCTCCACCAGCTGGAGCAGCTGCTCTGGACGGACTGGCCCAAGGACCTGGGGTGGAAGCAGGCCCCCTGGTGGTGGGGGCTCGCGCTGCTGCCGGTGGCCGGCCTCGTCGTCGGTCTGGTGGTCGCACGCCTTCCCGGCCGGGGCGGGCACATTCCGGCGGGCGGGCTGCACTCGGGCGGGGTCACGAAGGAGGCGCTGCCCGGTGTCGTGATCGCTGCGCTGGTCGGTCTGCCGCTCGGCGTCGTGCTGGGCCCGGAGGCACCGCTGATCGCCCTCGGCGGCGGGTTGGCGCTGTTCTTCGCGGGCCTGAACCGGGCGCCGCAGACCGAAGCGAGCACGGCACTGCTCGCTGCGGCCGGGGCGGCGGCGGCCATCTCCGCGCTCTTCGGCAATCCGTTGGTGGGCGCCGTGCTGCTGATGGAGGTGGCCGGGGTGGGCGGGCCGCAGCTGTTCGCGGTGATGCTGCCGGCCCTGCTGGCCAGCGGGGTGGGAGGCCTGATCTTCACCGGGTTCGTCCACTGGACGGGCTTGGAGACGGGAACCCTGGACATCGGCCTGCCCACGCCGCCGCCTCTCGACTGGGGGGACGTGCTGTGGGTGCTGCTGCTGGCGCCGGCCCTCGCGTTCTTCGTCCACTGGACCTTCGTGGGCGGCCGGTTCGCCGCCGGTTTCGTGGCGAACCGGCCGGTGCGGAACACCGTTCTGTGCGCGTTGGGCGCGGCGGTCTGCGTCACCCTTTTCGCCGTCACCACCGGTCGTTCGCCGGCCGATGCGGCCCTTTCCGGCGAGGCCACTCTGTCCGACCTGGCGAAGGACCCGCACGCCTGGTCGGTGGGCGCCCTCATCGCGGTGCTGGCCTTCAAAGGGCTGGCGTACGCGCTGTGTCTGGGCAGCTTGCGCGGTGGCCCGGTCTTCCCCGCTCTGTTCCTGGGTGGGGCGGCCGGTGTCCTGTTGGCCCCGCTGCCCGGCCTGGGGCTGGTGCCGGCGATGGCGGTGGGGATGGCGGCCTCGCTGACCGCGGCCCTGCGGCTGCCGGTGAGCAGCGTCATCCTGGTCGTACTCCTGCTGGGCAACGTGGAAACAGTGGCGCTCGTGGTGCTGGCCGTTGCCGTGTCGTTCGTCGTCACCCAGCTTCTGCCGCAGGGTCCGCACATCCCCGCGTTCAGCGACCGGCGGGACGGTCGAGCGCGTTGAAGCGGGGGTCGCGATCAGCCGACCCCCGCAACTCGTGCAGCCCGCGGTGCGGTCAGTGTCCGTGCGAGACGCGTGGTGCCGCGCACAGCGCCCAGATGACGATGACGTCGATCGCGATCAGCAGAAGGGCCCAGAACGGGTAGTACGGCAGCCACATGAAGTTCGCGATCATGCCGAGACCTGCCAGCGCGACACCGATCATGCGCGCCCACAAGGCTCCCTTGAACAGGGCGAAACCCGCGAGCACCATGACGATGCCCAGGATCAGGTGGACCCAGCCCCAACCGGTCAGGCTGAACTGGTAGACGTAGTTGCGCGTGCTGACGAACACGTCGTCCTTGGCAATGGCTGCGATGCCTTGGAAGAGGGTCATGAAGCCGACGAAAATCATCAGCACCGCGGCGAACACCACCCATCCCCCGACGGCTGTGCCGCCGTGTGCGGGGTCGTGCCGGGTGTCGCCTCCCTCGGCGCCTCGGACGTTACTGGACATGAGACTCTCCTTCGGCTCTACCCGACCTACCGAACACCCCGAGCGACAACCCACCTTCTCGATGTGCGCATCGACCGCGGCAAGCGGTCAGAGGGCGAGGATCCTGCTCTTCTGGGCCGCGAACTCCTCCTCGGTCAGCACGCCCTGTTCCTTCAGCTGTCCGAGCTCCTTGAGCTGAGCGATCTTGCTGTTCATGTCGTCGCCCGGTGCGGCAGGCGCGGGTGCCGGTGCTTGTGCCGGCGCCGGTGCGTACCGTTCGGCCTGCACCGCGTCCTGCTCGGCCCAACGGCCCGCCTGGCGCCGCGAGACCCTGTTGGAGACCGCGGTCGCCGTCCCGGCGACCACCGCGGTGCGCGCCACCCCTCGAAGAAGTCCTGGCATGTCGGTCCTCCTTGGCCGCTTTCTAGTGGATCGGCTTCCTCAGTCGGACGGGGGCGTCAAGCGGCGGATCTGCCGCCCTCCGCCGCCTCCGCGGCTTCGAGCGAGGCAAGGAGCGCCTGCACAGGGATGCGCCCGCCGGCCACGAGTTGCGCGCCGCCACGCCGCAGGGCACGCGCGAGGGGAGCGGCCCAGAGGTTCTCGTAGATCAGGATCCCGGCCGAATTGCCCGGCTCGAGTGCCATCCCCGCCTCGTCGAGGTCGTCCTGACCGAGCAGTCCGGACGAGGACCCCTCGAACACGGACAGGTCGACGTCGCCGTCAGCATCCAGATCCCTCAGTTCCAGAGCGACGACGCTGCCGTCGGCGTCCTTCCGAACGAACAGAAGATCGAGAATGCGGACGATGCCTCTGTCGACCAGGTCGAGGAGCAGAGGAAAGCCCTCGCCCGTCATCCGGTTGCCGGGGAACTCGATGACCAGATAGTCGATCGGCCCCATGTCCTCGAAATCTTCGCTCATGTCTGCTCCACGCACAGCTGGGAGGAACCTGACCACACCCCCCCACCTGCGTCGCTTCTCGACGGACGTGACCGAACGCCCGGACGCAGCATTGCCTCCATTGCAGCATTCACCCGAGCGCTTCGCACGTTCACGAGAAAGGGGATCCGCTCAGGACCTCAAAGTGTTCCGGGGGGGCGTCGCCGCCCTCGTCCGTCGTACCCGAGACCCTCGATCAGCCGCATGGCGCGGCTTGCGCCTGCGCCAACCGCCCGCGTCCCCGAGACCACCTGCAACTGGAGAACCGTCCCCGGACCGGCGGGGCCGGATCCTGTCCCTCGCCATACGCTCGGGGTTGTTTCAGCGGAGGTTGGTGGACACGAACAAGAACAACCCGGAGCGTCAGTGCGGCTGAGCTTCCTGGGACGGCCAACTTGGCTGCCACCACTGATAGTGGCTCCGATGGCACTGGTCATGCCGCCCCCTTTCCGGAACCCAGTTGCTGAAGCATCCGTGCTTGATCGGCCAGGAACCCGGCGGTGTACAGCTTCCTCGGTGCGAGGACCGCGGTCAGCGTCAGGCGCCACCGCGAGCTCTCCACCTCGTGGTCCACCAGGGAATGGGCGGCGTCGGGATAGTGCACCACCGTCAGGGACGCCGCCGGAAGGGTCCTGCGGTAGACGGCTTCCGTGTCGGCGACGTCGACGTTGACGTCATGGCCGGCCAGCACCAGCAGGACCGGCGTACCGCGCATGGCGCGCAGGTCCGCGGTCGCATCCGACCGGTAGTTCCTGGCGATGAACGACCACCGCGCCGCCGTCATACCGCCCACGTCGCCGACCGCGGCGCGGTATTCGGCAAAGGACGCCCCGCGTTCCAGCAGGCCCAGGGTGGTCTCCCGCCTGCGCAGCGCCGCGTCCCGCTCCTCGGCGCCGGCGCCGTCCCGGCGCAGTTCGGCGAGAAGGTTGTAGCGCCCCTGCTGCAGCCAGTTGACGGCCGGGGAGACGGCGACGACGAACTGCAGATGCCGGTCCTCTGCGGCGACCTTGGGCAGGACCCAGCCCGCCTGGCTCGCTCCCCACAGGCCGATGCGACGGCCGTCGATGTCCGGGCGGCCACGGGCCCAGGCCACTGCGGCCAGGGTTTCCTCCGCCCGGTCCGCCATGCTCTGCTCCAGCCAGTCGCCCTCGGAGCCGCCGACCCCGGGCTTGCTCAACGACAACGAGGCATACCCGGCCCGGGCGAAGGACTCCCACAGCGGCCGGTAGAACGTTTCGTGCGTCGCGTCGACCGGCCCGTCGCCGTGGACGAAGACGACCAGGCCGAACGGCCCGCCACCCACCTCGGGCCGGGCCAGCACCCCCTCGAGCAGCTTTCCGTCGTGCCGCAGCGACACCTTCTCCTCGCGCAGCGCGTAGGTGTTCTGCCACACCACCACCCAAGCGAGTCCGGCAGTCACCAGCATCACTCCGGCCAGTGCCCCCACCGCCCACCGCCATCTGCGCCGCCCCGGTGCACGACCCTTCGCGAACATACCTGTGGCCCCCAAATCGATCGCGGCAAAAACGCTCGTATCGAGAGTGAGCGTATTACACTCGATCGTGCAAGGTGATTCGACAGACGGAAGGGGCGGCGTGGAAACGACAGCGGGAATGGCCCACACGGCGGGAAGCGGGGGACCAGCCGTGCGACGGGGTGTGCCCCACGGCAGCGAGGAGCAGGTGGCGGCGCTGTACTGGGAGGCATTCGGCCGCAAGCTCGCCCCGGCGCTCAACCCACCCGACGTGGGGCGTGCGTTCATCGCGGCCCACTTGCAACACGACCGGGGTGTCACCGCGCTCACAGGGGGCCGGGTGGTCGGCGTGGCCGGCTACCGGCTCGGTGGCCGCGCGCTCACCGGCGGCGGCGTGAAGGACGTGCTGTCGACCTACGGCCTGTTCCGCGGCCTGCCACGGCTGGCGGTCCTCGCCCTGTTCGAGCGGGCACCCGGCGAGGGTGAACTGCTCATGGACGGCATCGCCGTGGAGGCGGCGCACCGCGGAACCGGCATCGGCAGCCTCCTCCTGCGGGAAATCGCGGCGCTCGCCGCCGACCACGGCTGCCGGCGGATCCGGCTGGACGTCATCGACGTCAACCCCCGCGCCAAGGCACTGTACGAACGGCACGGCTTCACCGCCGTCCGCACCGAGCAGACCCCCTACCTGCGCGGCTTGATGGGCTTCGGCGCCGTCACGACCATGCACCGCCAGGTCACCGAAGCAGACGCGCAGGGCGCCAAGGAGGCACGATGAACAGCAGCGCCACCGACCACGCCGACGGCGGGACCGACGTGCCGGAAATCCCCACCCGGCTACTCGTGCACGCCCTCGTCCGCGAGGACGGCACCGTCGACGCAAGCGAGCTCTACACCGTCGCCGGCCTCCTGGGCATGTCCGACCAGCAGGTACGGCTGTGCGTCAAACGCCTCGCCGACGAGGGCCGATTCACCCAGGAAGGCCGCGGACGCAAAGCCACCCTCCGCGCCGTCGCGGATGTCACCGGAGCCCTGGCACCAGACGCCGCCTACGTCCGCCACGCCTACCGGCAGGACGCTGGACTCGCCCCGTGGGACGGCACATGGCACCTGTTCGGCTTCGCCATCCCCGAATCCCGTCGCGCCGCCCGCGACACCCTGCGCGAGAACCTCCTCCACCTCGGCGCCGCACCCATCCAGAGCGGCCTGTACGTCACCGCCAACTCCGTCACAGAACTCGTCGAAACCCAGGCCCACCACCTTGGCGTCCTCGACACCCTCACCTGCCTCACCACCACCGACCTGCGGATCGGAAACACCACCGACCCCCAAGCCCTGGCGGCCGCTCTGTGGCCACTGGACGAGATCGCCGCCCGACACCAACGGCTCGCGGCCTTCGCCGAATCCCTCCTCACTCGGCTCACCCGAGGACCCAAGCCGTCGGACGCCGAGCAGCTCACCACAGCCATCGAACTCGCCGCCCACTTCACCGCGGCGATGACCCCCGACCCCCTGCTGCCGCCCGAACTCCTGCCCGCCCCTTGGCCGGGCAGCCACGCCCGCCGCCTGACAGCCGACTGTTGGAGACGCCTCCGCGAGACCCGGACGACCGCCGGCACCCCCGGACTGCGCCTGTTCGCGCTGTACGCCGACGCGCTGGACACCTGACTGAAGCCATTCCTGTGGACCCGGCGGCAGGACATCGGACCCCGGTCCGCACCCCGAGTCACATGAATTTTTTCATGCTCTTGCATACTCGACGGTATATATATTTACTACCTGGAGCCGGCCGCACCCCTCCGCACAGGCTCCTCCCTAAGGCGACAACGATGTCCCATCACCGTCCTCCGGTCAGCACCGACTGGCCGTACTCGGTCACGGCCCCCGGCCACCGCGATTGGGAAAGCACAGCTGTCCGCTGGCTGCGGGACCTCCTGCCGGCCCGGTACGGCGGCTACACCACCCTCACGCGCCATCCCGTTCTCCTGGCCCGGCACGCCCAGCTGCAGGTCGAGCACGAGATCCGTGCGGTGCGGGTGGCGATGCAGACCTGCCGTGCGGAGCTGCCCACACTGGGCGTGTCCGACCCCACGATCGAGAACACGATCAGGCTGTACGCCGTCGAACTGGAGCAGCTGAGCCGCCTGGCCCGGGGTGTCCGCCTCATCAAGGAGGCGCTCCTCGCGAGCGACCAGGCCGCTCGGCGACGAGCGCGCGTCTGAAGGAGCCGCCCCAGACGCGGCACCCGCCCGCACATCTGACCGCTACCCGAGGAACGACAGCCGCACCTGACGCTCCGGGTTGTCCCTGTTCGTGTCCACCAGGCAGATCGACTGCCAGGTGCCCAGTTCCAGTCGACCCCCGATCACCGGCACCGTCGCGTGCGGCGGGACCAGGGCTGGGAGAACGTGGTCGCGGCCGTGGCCCGGGGAGCCGTGGCGGTGTTGCCAGCGGTCGTCGGCCGGGAGGAGGTGGTGGAGGGCGGACAGGAGGTCGGTGTCGCTGCCCGCGCCCGTCTCCAGGATCGCCAGACCCGCCGTGGCATGGGGGACGAAGAGGTTGAGGAGGCCGTCACCGCCCTGGGCCGCTCGGCCGAGGAAGTCGGTGCAGGCCGAGGTCAGGTCGGTGACCGTCTCGGTGGTGCCGGTGGTGAGGGTGAGGACCGTGGTGGTGAATGCCATGGGGGCATCCTGCCGTTCGTACCGCGGGATTGCGCGTCCACGCTCCGAGACACCGTTGACCGGCACCGGAACGAGTCGCTACGTTCACGCCATGTTGCGTACAGCCCTGCTCACCACGCGCGGTCACATCGACCTGCTGCGGGTGGCCTCCGCCGCGTGTCCTCGCGGCTGCTGACGCCCTCTCACACCCTGATCTTCATGCGCTGACACCCGTGTTCGCGTGCCCTCGGCGCGCCCACGGTCGCTGAGGCGTACCTTCTCCCCTCTCCCGGAGCCCCTTCATGACGGTCGACCACGCCCCGCCCGAATCCTTGCCGGACATATCCCCTGTTTCAGAGCTTGAGGAGATTACTCCAGCCTCCGGAGTCGGTTCCCGGCGGCCCTCCGTGCCCCGCTGGCTGCGCCGGGCCGTCGGGCCGGTGCTTCTGCTCGTCGTCTGGCAGGTACTCAGTTCCGCCGGTGTGCTGCCCGCCGACGTGCTCGCCTCGCCCGGGACGATCGCCCGCGCGGGCGGGGAGCTCGTCGCCGACGGCACGCTGCCGAACGCCATGGGGGTGTCGCTCCAACGCGTCGCCGTCGGCCTGTTGTTGGGCGGTGCGATCGGCGTGTCGCTCGCGCTGGTGTCCGGGCTCTCGCGGCTCGGCGAGGATCTCGTCGACGCGACCGTGCAGATGCTGCGGACCGTTCCCTGGGTGGGACTCATTCCGTTGTTCATCATCTGGCTGGGGATCGGCGAGGCGCCGAAGGTGGCGCTGATCGCGCTGGGTGTCGCCTTCCATCTGTACCTGAACGTGTACGCCGGGATCCGTGGCGTCGACGCACAACTCGTGGAGGCGGGCGAGTCGTTGGGGCTCGGCCGCTGGGGGCTCGTGCGGCATGTGGTGCTGCCCGGGGCCCTGCCGGGCGCGATGACCGGACTGCGGTACTCGCTCGCGACCGCCTGGCTCGCGCTCGTCTTCGGCGAGTCCATCAACGCCGACGCCGGCATCGGCTTCCTCATGAACCAGGCGCGGGAGTTCTTCCGTACCGACGTCATCGTCGTCTGCCTCGTCGTCTATGCCTTCCTCGGCCTGCTCGCCGACGCCGTCGTCCGCACTCTCGAAAGGCTGCTGCTGCAATGGCGACCGACCTTCACCGGGCAGTGACCATCCAGGGCCTGTCCCGTTCCTTCGACGGGCGCCCGGTCATCGATCACCTCGATCTGACCCTCCGAGCCGGGGAGTTCACCGCGCTCCTCGGGCACAGCGGTTGCGGCAAGTCGACCCTACTGCGGGTCCTGGCCGGGCTCGACCGGGACATCTCCGGTACCGTCCTCGTCCCCAGGCGCCGGGCCGTCGCCTTCCAGGCACCCCGTCTCGTGCCCTGGAAGCGGGTGTGGCGCAATGTCCTCCTCGGGCTGCCGGGCAGGCCCGAACGGGCCGTCGCCGAGCGCGCGCTGGAGGAGGTCGGACTCGGTCACCGGTCCGGGGCGTGGCCCAAGACGCTCTCCGGAGGCGAGGCCCAGCGGGCGTCGCTCGCCCGTGCACTCGTACGGGAACCCGACCTTCTGCTGCTCGACGAACCGTTCGGGGCGCTCGACGCACTCACCCGGATCAAGGCGCAACGCCTGGTCGCCGAGTTGTGGCAGCGACGCGGCTGCGCGGTGCTGCTCGTCACGCACGACGTCGACGAGGCACTGCTGCTCGCCGACCGGGCGCTGGTGATGCGCGACGGAGTCATCGCGTACGACACCGCCGTCGATCTCGACCGTCCCCGCTCCCCCGGTGACCCCGGCTTCGCCGCGCTGCGCTCCCGCCTTCTCGCCGAACTCGGCGTCGAAGAAGGCCTTCCCGCCGTCCACCACGCCGCCTGACACGGAGACCCCGACCCCATGAAGCGTTCTCTCCTGCCCGCCGTCCTCCTGCTTCCCCTGGCGTTGCTCGCCTCCGCCTGCTCCTCGACCTCCGTGGCCGACGAGGCCGACGGCAAGGGCTCGCTCGTTCTGAACGTCGGCGACCAGAAGGGCGGCGCGGAGGCCGTCCTGCGCGCCGCGGGTGAGCTCGACGACCTGTCGTACCGCATCAAGTGGTCGACCTTCACGTCGGGCCCACCGCTCCTCGAGGCCGTGAATGCCAAGGCCGTCGACATCGGTGCCGTCGGCAACACACCGCCCGTCTTCGCCGCCGGCGCCGACTCGAAGATCACCGTGGTCGCGGCGACGCACGGCGACCCGGCCGGCGAGGCGATCCTCGTCGCCAAGGACTCCCCGCTGCGCAAGCCCGAGGACCTGAAGGGCCGGACCGTCGCCGTCGCCCAGGGAAGCTCCGCCCACTTCCAGTTGATCGCCTCGCTGAAGCGCGCCGGACTCTCGCTCGCCGACATCAAGGTCAGCCTGCTCCAGCCCGCCGACGCGCTGGCCGCGTTCACCAGCGGGAAGGTCGACGCCTGGGCGGTCTGGGATCCGTACACCTCGCAGGTCCTCGCCGGCGGAAAGGCCCGTGTGCTCACCGACGGCCGGGGCGTGGTCAACGGTCTCGGTTTCCAGGTCGCCGCGCCCACCGCGCTCGCCGACAAGGAGAAGGCGGCGGCGATCGGCGACTACATCGAGCGGCTGCGCCGCGCGCAGGACTGGGTCTACAAGCACCCCGACGCCTGGGCGAAGGTCTGGGCGAAGGAGACCGGACTGCCGTACGAGGTCGCGCTCGCCGCGGTGAAGCGCAGCAACGGCACACGGGTCCCGGTCGCGATCGACAAGGAGGCGATCGCGTCCGAGCAGCGGATCGCCGACACCTTCGCCGAACTGAAGCTGATCCCGCGGACGTTCAGCTTCGCCGACTACGTCGACACCCGGTTCAACAAGAACCTGCCGCCGTCCACCACCCCGGCGCGCAGCTACGGAAAGGGCTCCTCCTGATGACCGTCCATCTGCACTGGTTCCTGCCGACCGGCGGTGACGGCCGCACGCTCGTCGACCGGCACGCCTACACCGACGGCGGCATCACCCGGTCCGGGACCGTGACGGGGGTACGCGCTCCCGACATCGAGTACCTGACACAGATCGCCAAGGCGGCCGAGCAGTTGGGCTTCGAGGCCGTGCTGACGCCCACCGGCACCTGGTGCGAGGACGCCTGGCTGACGACGGTGGCGCTCGCCCAGCACACCGAGCGGCTGAAGTTCCTCGTGGCGTTCCGCCCCGGGGTGATCTCGCCCGTCCTCGCGGCGCAGATGGCGGCCACGTACCAGCGGATCACCCGTGGGCGGTTGCTGCTCAACGTGGTGACCGGCGGCGATTCGGTGGAGCAGCGCCGCTTCGGCGACCATCTGGACCACGACCGGCGCTACGAGCGGACGGCCGAGTTCCTGAAGGTGGTCCGGGGCGTGTGGAGCGGGCAGCCGTACGACTTCGACGGCACGCACTACCAGGTGGAGGGCGGGCTCACCGCGCTGCCGCCGGACCCGCTGCCGGAGATCTTCTTCGGCGGTTCGTCGGCGGCGGCCGGGCCGGTCGCGGCCGAGCACGCGGATGTGTATCTGACGTGGGGCGAGCCGCCGTGGCAGGTCAAGGAGAAGATCGACTGGATCCGGCGGCTCGCCGAGGAGCGCGGGCGTGAGGTGCGGTTCGGCATCCGGCTGCACACGATCTCGCGGGACTCCTCGCGCGAGGCATGGGCCGCCGCGGACCGGCTGCTCGCCGATCTGGATCCGGCGACGATCGCCGCGGCCCAGGCCACGCTCGGCAGGAGCGAGTCGGTCGGTCAGCAGCGGATGCTGGCGCTGCACGGCGGCGGTTCGCTGGAGCGCGACAAGCTGGAGATCGCGCCGAACCTGTGGGCGGGCGTGGGGCTCGTACGGGGCGGGGCCGGCACCGCGCTGGTGGGCAGCCACGCGGCGGTCGCCGACCGGATCGAGGAGTACCACGATCTGGGCGTGGAGCACTTCGTGCTGTCCGGGTACCCGCATCTGGAGGAGGCGTACTGGTTCGGGGAAGGAGTCACACCGGAGCTCGCGGCGCGCGGGCTGCTGCCGAGGATTCCCGCCTCGCCGCTGCTCGGCGTGCCGGCGGCGAACGGACGTCCGGCCTCCGCGCCCGGCGGGGCCCCGCTCCTGGTCGCGGGCGGCGGACGGTAGCCGCCGACCCGTGTGAGGGTGTGAGGTGGGGGCCGGGAAGATCTCGGACCCCACCCTGGTTAGTGGAATCGTGAACGATTTCGGGGTACGAGATGTGGACGTCGTCGTCATCGGTGCCGGCCAGGCGGGGCTCTCCGCCGCCTACCACCTGCGCCGTACCGGCCTGGAGCCGGACCGGGACTTCGTCGTCCTCGACCACGCCCCGCGCCCCGGCGGCGCCTGGCAGTTCCGCTGGCCCTCCCTGACCTACGGCAAGGTCCACGGGATGCACGCCCTGCCCGGGATGGAGCTGACCGGCGCCGACGACCACCGGCCCTCCTCCGAGGTGATCGGCGCGTACTTCACCGCGTACGAGCAGCGCTTCGACCTGCGCGTCCACCGGCCTGTGGAGGTGAGCGCCGTCCGTGAAGGCGAGGGTGGGCGACTGCTCGTCGAGACCTCGGAGGGGACGTACGCGACCCGGGCGCTGATCAACGCGACCGGTACGTGGGACCGTCCGTTCTGGCCCCGCTACCAGGGCCAGGAGACGTTCCGCGGCCGCCAGCTGCACACCGCGAACTACCCCGGCCCCGAGGAGTTCGCGGGTCAGCGGGTGATCGTGGTCGGCGGTGGTGCCTCCGGAACCCAGCATCTGATGGAGATCGCCGAGGTCGCGGCGGAGACGACCTGGGTGACCAGGCGCGAGCCCGTCTACCGCGAGGGCCCGTTCGGCGAGATGGAGGGCCGGGCGGCCGTCGCCATGGTCGAGGAGCGCGTACGGCGGGGACTGCCGCCGCAGAGTGTCGTCTCCGTCACCGGTCTCCCGCTCAGCGACGCGATCAGGAGCGCGCGGGAGCGGGGCGTCCTCGACCGCAACCCCATGTTCGACCGCATCACCCCGACCGGGGTGGCCTGGGCCGACGGCCGGACCGTGGACGCGGACGTGATCCTCTGGGCGACCGGCTTCCGTGCCGCGATCGACCACCTGGCCCCGCTCAGGCTTCGCGAGCCGGGCGGCGGCATCCAGGTGGAGGGGACGCGCGCCGTACGCGACGAACGCGTCCATCTGGTCGGGTACGGCCCTTCGGCCTCCACGATCGGCGCCAACCGGGCCGGGCGCGCGGCCGTCACCGACATCCGCCGCCTTCTGGAACGGGAGCCGGAAACGACGCGGGAGCCGGAGCCGGTGGCGAGCAGCTGAGCCGGCGTGCGTCCTGAGCCGGCCGACGTCGTGAGCCGGCAGGCGGCCCGGGTCGGGAGGCGGCCAGAGCCCGGGAGGCCGCCCGAGCTGGTCGGCGTCCTCAGCCCTCCCTCAGCGTCCGGCCGGCTGGACGCTCACCTCACTCCGCTCGCGCCTCGCGCCGGTTCGCGTTGAACTCGGCCACGTTCGCCTGGTGTTCGGCGTAGTCGGCGGTGAAGCGGGTGTCCCCCGGCCGTACGGTCACGAAGTACAGCCAGTCGCCCTTCGCCGGTTCGATCGACGCCGTCATCGCCTGCTCGCCCGGGTTCCCGATCGGGGTGGGCGGCAGCCCCGTGCGTTCGTAGGTGTTGTACGGGCTGTCGATCCTGGTGTCCTCGTGGGTGGTGTCCACGGTGGAACGGTTGAGCGCGTAGTTGAGCGTCGAGTCCATCTGGAGGGCCATGCCCCGGGCGAGGCGGTTGTGGACGACCCGGGCGACCTTGCCCATGTCCTCGGCGGTGTCGGCCTCGGCCTGCACGATGCTGGCGATGATCACCGTCTGGTGCACGCTCAGGCCGTGGCGCTGGGCGCCCGCGCCGATGCGATCGGCGTCGAAGCGCTTTCCCGCGGTGTCCACCATGTAGCGCAGCAGGCTCTGGGGGGTGCTCGAGGGCGGCACGGGGTACGTCGCCGGGAAGAGGTAGCCCTCGGGGTTGCCCCCTGCGGCCGTGGGCAGTTTCAGGGCGGTGGCCGGGGCGGTCGCGGCTGTGCGGGTGGTGCCTTCGGGGAGGCCGAGGGAGCGGTCGACGGCCGCGTACACCTGGCCGGCCCGCCAGCCCTCCGGGATGACCAGGGTCTTCAGCTTCTCGGGGACGGGTTTGGGCTTGTCCTCGTCGAGCAGCAGCAGCGGGATGGTGATCGCCGCCGCCACGGCGAGGGCCACGCCGAGGGCCAGCGCGAGTTTTCCCCGGCGGGTGAGCCGGGTGCGGCGGCGACGGCGTTCGGGCTGCCAGGACCGGTGCGTCATGGCCGCACGCTAACCCGGCCCGACCGCGAAACCGCGGAGCCCGCACATGCGGCGGCGCCGCCGGCCCCCTGGGACGGGGGACCGACGGCGCCGTGCACTGCGCGTACCGGACGGACCTGGGTCAGACGAGCCAGCCCAGGAAGTGGAAGACGCCGGCGAGCAGGTTGGTGATCACGTTCATGGTGGTGCTTTCTCCTTGTGCAGGGTGCATCTGTGGGACAGTGCGCGGTCGCGGTCTGCAGCCCGTCGCTTGCGCACCGTAATCATCAGCCGTCACAAGGGGGCTGGGCAACGAATACCGGAACGATCACACGTTCTGGGGAACAACCGCTCCCGCGTTCGTGTGTTCGTCGCGGCGCACCAGGGCCGCGTACCGGCCGTCCCGTGCGAGGAGCTCCTCGTGCGTGCCGCGTTCGGCGATCCGGCCGGCTTCGAGGACCACGATCTGGTCGGCATCCCTCACGGTGGAGAGCCGGTGGGCGATGGTGATGGTGGTGCGGCCGGCGGAGAGCGCGTCGATGGCCTGCTGCACGGCGTGCTCCGTACGGGTGTCCAGTGCGCTGGTCGCCTCGTCGAGGATGAGGACGGGCGGGTCGCGCAGGATGGTGCGGGCGATCGCGAGGCGCTGCTTCTCGCCGCCGGAGAAGCGGTAGCCGCGCTCGCCGACGAGGGTGTCGTAGCCCTCGGGGAGCGAGGCGATGTGGTCGTGGATCTGGGCGGCGCGGGCCGCGGCCTCGATCTCCTCGTCCGTGGCGTCGGGCTTGGCGAAGCGCAGGTTGTCGCCGACGGAGGCGTGGAAGAGGTACGTCTCCTGGGAGACGACGCCGACGGCCCGGGCGAGGGTGTCGAAGTCCAGGTCGCGGACGTCGACGCCGTCGAGCAGCACCCGTCCGGCGGTCACGTCGTAGAGCCGAGGCACCAGATAGCTGAGCGTGGACTTGCCGGAGCCGGTGGGCCCGACGACGGCGAGGCTGCCGCCGGCCGGGACCGTCAGGTCGATGGAGTCGAGCGTCGCCCGGCCGGGTGCCTCGCGGTCGTAGTGGAAGTCGACGTTCTCGAACGCCACCTCGCCGCTGATCTTCTCCAGCCGGACGGGGTCCGCGGACTCGGTGATGTCGACGGGGAGGTCGAGGTACTCGAAGATCCGCTGGAAGAGGGCGAGGGACGTCTGGATCTGGACGCCCGTGGAGAGCAGGCTCACGGCGGGCCGGAACAGGCCCTGCTGGAGCGAGACGAAGGCGACCAGGGTGCCGAGCGATATCGCGGGACCGCCCGCCTGGAGGGCGAGACCCGCGGCCCAGTAGATCAGCGCGGGCATGGCCGCCATGACGATGCCGATGGTGGACATCCGCCACCGTCCGGCCATGGAGGAGCGCACTTCGAGGTCGACGAGGCGCTCGGACTCCTGGGCGAAGGAGGTGGTGAGCGAATCGGCCCGGCCCATGGTCCGGCCGAGCAGGATGCCGCTGACGGAGAGGGATTCGGTGACAGTCGCGGCCATGGCAGCCATCTGCTTCTGGCGCTGCGTGGTGATCTTCTTGCGCTCGCGGCCGACACGGCGGCTGATCCAGACGAAGACCGGGAGGAGGACCAGCGAGACGAGGGTGAGCCGCCAGTCGAGGGCGAGCATGGCGACGACGGTGGCGACGACCGCGGTGAGGTTGGAGACGAGGGAGGTGGCGGTCGAGGTGACCGTCGCCTGCATCCCGCCGATGTCGTTGGCGATCCGGGACTGGACCTCGCCCGTGCGCGTGCGCGTGAAGAATGCGAGCGGCATCCGCTGCAGCTGGGCGTAGACCGCGGTGCGCAGGTCGTGCATCACCCGCTGGCCGACCGTGGTGGAGATGAGGGTCTGGAGCACGCCGAAGACGCTCGTCATCACGGCCGTGACGATCATGCCGAGGGCGAGCAGGCTGAGCAGCCCGGTGCGGCCCTGCGGAATGGC
Organism: Streptomyces sp. NPDC046712; assembly: GCF_040645695.1. Taxonomy (NCBI): domain Bacteria; kingdom Bacillati; phylum Actinomycetota; class Actinomycetes; order Kitasatosporales; family Streptomycetaceae; genus Streptomyces; species Streptomyces sp. NPDC046712. The sequence continues at coordinate 125,707 of NZ_JBEYYW010000018.1, forward strand.
GGTGTCGAGGATCTCCTTGAGCAGGAACGGCGAGGCCACCGACACCAGGGACGACGCGCCGACGAGCACGCCGACGACGGCGAGACGGCCGCGGTAGGGACGGAAGAGCCGCAGGATGCGCCGCATCTGCGCGGGCTCCTTCGGCTGCGCGGGATCGCGCGGTGGAGGTGTCCAGTCGGACTCTTCATGGGGACGCATGGGCTCCTACGAGGGGTGAGAACAGCCAAATCGATCAGAGCATAGCTCATTGTTACCTATACTCACAATGAACCAGGTCCTGATATTGTCTCCCCATGAACTCCCCCGATGCCGACGGCCTCCTCGCCGAGCAGCTCCTGCGCCTCACCCGGCGCCTGCAGCGCAGCCAGAAGCAGTACCTGGAGCCGGTCGGCATCACCCCCGCGCAGTCCCGGCTGCTGCGCACCGTCGCGCACTACGACGGTCCGCCCCGCATGGCGGATCTCGCCGAGCGGCTGGAGGTCGTCCCCCGGGCCGTGACCAGCCTCGTGGACGGTCTGGAGGCCGCGGGCCGGGTGCGCCGCGTCGCCGATCCGACGAACCGCCGGGTGGTCCGGATCGAGCTCACCGACTCGGGACGCGCCACGCTGCGCGCGTTGCGAAGCGCCCGTCGGGCGGCCGCAGAGGACATCCTTGCTCCATTGACCGTCGATCAGCGCGAGGTGCTCGAAGGTCTGCTGTCCGCTCTGGTCGACCACGTGCCGGAGCGTCGCTGCTGACCGAGGGGGCGCCAGGAGCGCCGAGGGAGCCGTGACATGCCACTGCTGGAGCCGAACCCGCGGGCCCTGCGTCCGGGTACCAAGCGGATTCCCGCCCCCGACCGGGTCCCCGACCTCCAGTCCCGCGGCACGCCACGTCATCTGCGGGAGGAGCTGACCGCGCTCCTCGGTCCGGAGAAGGTCCTCTCGAAGATCTCCGACCTGGTGCGGTACGCCTCCGACGCCAGCCCCTACCGGTTCGTCCCACAGGTCGTGGTGGTGGCGGAGGACATCGACGACGTCTCCACCGTCCTCTCCTACGCGCGCGGGAAGGGCCGCGGGGTGGTGTTCCGGGCGGCCGGGACCAGTCTCAACGGGCAGGCGCAGGGGGAGGACATCCTGGTCGACGTGCGCCGGCACTGGGTGGGCGTCGAGGTGCTCGACGACGGTGCCCGCGCCCGGATCCACCCCGGCACCACGGTCGTCCGGGCCAACGCCGCCCTCGCCCGGCACGGCCGGGTCCTCGGGCCCGACCCGGCGAGCGCCGTCGCCTGCACGATCGGCGGGGTGGTCGCCAACAACGCCTCCGGCATGACCGCGGGGACGACCCGGAACGCGTACCGGACCGTCGCCTCCCTCACCGTCGTCCTGCCGAGCGGCACCGTCGTCGACACCGGCGACCCGGCCGCCGACGAGGAGCTCGCGCGCGCCGAACCGCGCCTGTGCGAAGGGCTGATGGCACTCAAGGCCGAGATCGAGGGCGACGCGGAGCTGGTGGCCCGTATCCGCGCCAAGTACGCCATCAAGAACACCAACGGCTATCGCCTGGACGCCTTCCTGGACGGTGCCACGCCCGTGCAGATCCTGCGGGGACTCATGGTCGGCTCGGAGGGCACGTTCGGCTTCATCTCCGAGGTCGTCTTCGACACCCTGCCCCTGGACCGGCTGGTCTCCAGCGCGCTGCTGTTCTTCCCCTCGCTGCCGGCCGCGGCCGCCGCGGTGCCGCGCTTCAACGACGCCGGGGCGATCGCGGTCGAGCTGATGGACGGCAACACGTTGCGCGCCTCGGTCAAGGTCGCCGGGGTGCCGGCGGACTGGGCGGAGCTGCCGAAGGGGACGGCGGCGCTCCTCGTGGAGTTCCGCGCGCCGGACACGGCGGCGCAGGAGGCGTACGAGCGGGCGGCCGCCGCCGTACTCGACGAACTGGAGCTGATCGCGCCGGTCGCCTCGGTGAGCAATGCCTTCACCCGCGATCCGGGGACGATCGCCGGGTACTGGAAGGCCCGCAGGGCGTTCGTGACCGCGGTGGGCGGCTCGCGCCCCTCGGGTACGACGCTGATCACCGAGGACTTCGCCGTACCGCCGGCCCGGCTCGCCGAGGCCTGTGCGGACCTCCTGGAGCTGCAGTCCCGGCACGGCTTCGAAGCGGCCGTGGCCGGTCACGCGGCCCACGGCAACCTGCACTTCCTGCTCGCGTTCGACGCCGCCGACCCCGCCGACGTGGAGCGGTACGCCGCGTTCATGGACGAGTTCTGCAAGGTGACCGTGGAGCGGTTCGACGGCTCGCTCAAGGCCGAGCACGCCACCGGGCGCAACATCGCGCCCTTCCTGGAGCTGGAGTGGGGGCCGCGGGCGACCGAGCTGATGTGGCGGACCAAGGAGCTCATCGATCCCGAAGGGGTGCTCGCGCCGCGGATCGTCCTCGACCGGGACCCGCAGGCCCATCTCCGCGGCCTCAAGACGATTCCGACGGTGGAGGCGGTCGCCGATCCGTGCATCGAGTGCGGCTTCTGCGAACCGACCTGCCCCAGCAGCGACCTGACGACCACTCCACGTCAACGCATCGCGCTGCGCCGGGAGATGATGCGGCAGAGCGACGGCTCCCCGGTGGAGGCGGGTCTGTTGGCGGCGTACGGCTACGACGCCGTGGACACCTGCGCCGGCGACTCCACCTGCAAGCTGGCCTGCCCCGTCGGTATCGACACGGGGGCGTTGATGAGGGGCTTCCGCCATCAGCGGCACACGCCGCGCGAGGAGGCCGCCGCGGCGCTCGCGGCCAGGAACTTCCGCGCCGTGGAGGCCTCGGCCCGGCTCGCGGTCGCCGCGGCGGACCGGATCGGGGACCGGCTCCTGGAATCGGTCACGAGCCTGGCACGCAAGGTGGTGCGGCCCGATCGCGTACCGGAGTGGCTGCCGGAGATCCCGGGCGCGGCGGCCCGCCGCCTCCCCCGCACCCACCGCCCGGCGGCCGTCGCCGTCTACTACCCGGCCTGCGTGAACCGCATCTTCGGCGGGCCCGAGGGCCTGCGCGGCCCGTCGCTGCCCGAGGCGGTGGTCGCCCTCTCCGCACGGGCGGGCAAGCCGGTGTGGATTCCGGACGACGTGGCCGGGACGTGCTGCGCGACGATCTGGCACTCCAAGGGGTACGAGCGCGGCAACGAGGTGATGGCCAACCGGATCGTGGAGGCGGCCTGGGGCTGGACGGCGGGCGGGCGTCTGCCGCTCGTCGTCGACGCCTCTTCCTGCACGCTGGGGATCGCCCACGAGGTGGTGCCGTATCTCACGGCCGACAACCGTGAGTTGCACGCCGAGCTGACCGTCCTGGACTCCTTGGTGTGGGCGGCCGACGAGCTGCTGCCGCGGCTCGACGTGCGGCGCGCGGTGGGCTCGGCGGTGGTGCATCCGACGTGCTCGATGCGGCATCTGGGGGACGAGGAGCAGCTCACGACGCTGGCCCGGGCGTGCGCCGAGGAGGTCGTGGTCCCCGAGGACGCGGGCTGCTGCGCCTTCGCGGGCGACCGGGGAATGCTCCATCCGGAGCTGACGGCGTCGGCCACCGCGCGTGAGGCGGCCGAGGTGACGGGGCGCCCCTTCGACGTGCATCTGTCGGCGAACCGGATGTGCGAGATCGGCATGGACCGGGCGACCGGCCGGAGCTATCGGCATGTGCTGCTGGCCCTGGAGCACGCGACGCGTCCGTGACGCCCCGCGTGGTGCCGGTTCCCTTCGGTGCGCTTGTGGCCCGTCCCCGTGCACTTGTGGCCCGTCCCCGTGCGCCTGCGGCCCTGTCCCGCGCGCCGCCGGTCCCGAGGCGGAACCGGAAGCGAAGAGTCCAACCACCCGTCGCAAGAGTCCAATCCGCGCCCTTGCGCACCACCAGTCTCAACGGCCAGGGTCCTGAGCGGGATTCATGAGCCAGCCGTGCCCACAGCTACTGGAGGTTCCATGAACGACAACGCACCGCAGCCGCCGAGCCGTCGCTCCGTCCTGCGGACCACGGCCGGGGTCGCGGGAGCGGGCATCGGCCTCGGCGCCCTGGGCGCCGGGCCCGCCGAAGCCGCCCAGACCGCCGTGTCCGGGGAGGCCGTCGCGGCCGCCGCTGCCACCGAGACCGCCGGGACGCGCCCCCGCAGGGGCGCCACCATGGCCGGTGTCCCCTTCGAGGGTCGCTCCACCGTCCGTGTCGGAATCGTCGGCCTCGGCAACCGGGGCGGCAGCATGATCGACCTGTTCCTCGCCCTCCCCTGGGTGCGGGTGGTCGCGCTCTGCGACCCGGTCAAGGAGCAGACGGAACGCGCCGCCGCCAAGGTGGTCGCCGCCGGACAGCCCTCCCCCGCCGTGTACACCCACGGCGAGGACGACTACGAGAACCTCTGCAAGCGCTCCGACCTGGACTTCGTCTATGTGGCGACGCCCTGGGAACTCCACTTCGCGATGGCGCGGTCGGCGATGCTGAACGGCAAGCACGTCGGCGTGGAGTGTCCGGTCGCCATGACGCTCGAGGATCTGTGGGAGCTGGTCGACCTCTCCGAGCAGACCCGACGCCACTGCATGCAGCTCGAGAACTGCTGTTACGGCCGCAACGAGATGCGGGTCCTGCGGATGGCGCATGCGGGGAAGTTCGGGGATCTGCTGCACGGCGCCGGGGCGTACAACCACGATCTGCGCGAGCTGATGTTCTCGCCCACGTACTACGAGGGCCCCTGGCGCCGGCTCTGGCACACCCGGCTGCGGGGCGATCTCTACCCGAACCACGGTTTCGGCCCGGTCGCCAACTACATGGACGTCAACCGCGGCGACCGGGCGGTGAGCATCAGCAGCTTCGGGACGCCGGCGCTCGGTCTCGCCGAGTACCGGGCCGCGAACATGCCGTCGGGCGACCCGAGCTGGAAGGAGTCGTACATCGGGAGCGACCGTACGATCAGCCTGGTGCAGACGGCGAAGGGCCGCGTGATCCGGCTGGAGCACGATGTCTCGACACCGCACCCGTACAGCCGGATCAACAGCCTCGGCGGCACACGCGGGGTGTTCGAGGACTACCCGGCCCGGATCTATGTGGAGCCGGACCACAAGGGTCACCAGTGGGGCGACTTCGCTGCGTACGCCACGGAGTTCGACCACTGGCTCTGGAAGGAACACGCCAATCCGCCGGGCGGGCACGGCGGCATGGACTACATCATGATCTACCGGCTGATGCAGTGCATGCAGCTCGGCCTGGTGCCCGACTTCGACGTCTACGACGCGGCGACCTGGACGGCGCCCGTGCCGCTCAGCCACGCCTCGATCAAGGCCAAGGGCGCACCGCTGGCGATCCCGGACTTCACCCGCGGGGAGTGGAAGAAGGCCCGGTCCGGCGTGGACTCGGTGAAGCCGGCCTAGGGGACGGCGGATGCGGGGCCCGGCTCGTACCTGCCGGGCCCCGCATCCGCTCAGCAGCGCAGGCGGTCCTCCGTGACCGTGCCCTGCGCCGTCCTCAGAGTGCGGTCGTAGCAGCCCTCCGAGCCGTACAGCCGGTAGCGCTGTGACGTCGTCCCGACCGCGTGCCGCTGATCGCGGGGCACACCGGTGGTGTAGGTGGCGTCGCCGCGGTAGGTGTCGTCGAGGTACGAGAAGGCCGCCCGCTCTCCGTCGCGTACGACGACGGAGTCGGCGCGGTCGCCGAGCGACAGCACGGTCCGCAGACGGTCGCCCGCTCCGACGGTGGTCTCGCCGTCCATGGTGTACGTGCGATGGGTGCGGGTGCTCGTGCGCCCGGCCGTCACGGTCTCGTCGTCGGTCCACCGCGCGGTGAGCGCGTCCGGGTTCTCACTCTCGGCCCAGCGGTGCACGGAGGTGTGCCCGAGAGTCCGGGTGACCGTGGTGTCGACGCGGCCGTGCGAGGTGTTCAGATGGCCGGCGACGGTGAGCGCGTGTCCGCCATCTGTGTCCAGCCGGTGCTCCGCACCCGCCGTGTACACCGAGGAGCTGCGCGGGGCGGTCTCCTCGTGACGGTCCAGGGCTCCGGTGACCACGGCGCGGCCCTCGTCCTGCCAGAGCAGGATGTTGGTGGGCGTGCTCCAGCCGGTCTGCCCTGCGGGGACGCCCACGACCGACACCTCGACCCGGTGCGCACGGCCGTCGTTGAGGATGCCCGCGAAGGGGGTCAGGTCGTAGACGATCGGCCGGATGTCGAAGGCGCGCGGGCCGGGGGTGACGTACCAGAGGAACGGGTTGGACCACCCACCGGTCCAGACGGTCGGGAACGGCGCGGCGATGCCCGCGAGGCGGCCGTCGACGGAGACCTGCACCTCGCGGTACGGCCCGTCGGTCGCCTTGCAGGAGTACGGGGCGGCGTCGGGCACGGTCAGGTACCAGTACTCCTCGCAGCCTCCGCCGGAGCCCGTCGCGTACACCTCGGCGAGGACGCGTTCCGTGTTGCGCGGGGTGGTCAGGCTCGTGGAGTCGAGCGGCAGCACCCGGTCGGGGGTGTCGGCGGCCGGCTTCACCTGCCCCCGGGCCGTGTAGAAGGTGAGCGTGACCCGGACGTCGAAGACGCCGGTGTACGTCTCGTTCACGACATTGCCGATGAGCATCTCGACCGGTTGCGGCCGGCTGAGGGTGTCGCGGTAGCGGGTGACGTCCTTCTCCACCGACCAGGCGATGCCGTCCGGCGAGGGCTGCGGTGTGGAGGTGCGGAAGATCTCCACACCGCCCACCGTGAGGTACCCGAGCCGGTCGTACTGACGCCCCTTCACGTTCCCTTCGAGGCGGAGCACGACCTTGTTCCAGCGGGTCCCGCACTCCTTCGGAGGCGCGTAACTCCCCCTGTACGGCGTGAAGTCGCGGAACTGGGCCTCGGCGAGCGTCACTTCGCAGGAGGGCGTGTCCGGCCTGGCGACGGGCGGCGCGGCGGTGACCGGGTCGTGCCAGTCGCTGGTGAACTCGGGAGGGGGTGTCTCGTACGGAGCCTGCGCGGCCGCGGGGTGGGCGGTGAGCAGCGCTCCGGCGGCCAGGACGAGGCCGCCGATCATGCTCATGACCTTGTGATGTCTCATGGGACGGGAGTGAAGCGCGGGGCCTTCGAGGCGTCCAGAGGGCCTCGGTGGACCTTGGCGCGTTCTGTTCCCCGATGCGAATAAATCGATTGCCGCCGGGGGGTGCGGAACGCGAACCTTGCACGGTTTGAGCCATCTGACGAAGCACCGGAAGACCCTGGGAAGCCATGCAGATTCGCGATCTACCGTACGCCGATCCAGGGGTCCCCGATGTCCGCTCGGGCACTCGGTTCCTCGTCTGGCTCGGCCGCAACCAACTCGGCGGGCAGGTGAAGTCGCTGCTGTGGGGCCTGCTCCTGCAGCTCGGCATCGCCGGTCTCTCGGTCGCCGTCGGCCTGGCCGTGCAGGCCGTCGTCGACCGCTCAGGCGGCCGGCTGGCCCTCGCGGGCGGGCTGCTCGCCCTGCTCGGAGCGGCCATCGCGGTCGGCGACATGATGTTGCACCGCACCGCCGTCACCAACTGGATCACCGCTGCCGCCCGCGTCCAGCAGCTGCTGTCGCGAAAGACCGCGGAGCTGGGCGCGGTCCTCACCCGGCGGGTCGCCGCGGGCGAGGTCGTGGCCGTCTCCACCGGAGACGTCGAGAAGATCGGCTGGTTCGTCGAGGCGCTGTCGCGCTTCGCGGCGGCCGCGCTGACGATGGTCCTGGTCTGCGTCGGTCTGGTGGTCTACCAGCCGACTCTCGGTCTGGTGGTCGCGGTCGGCATGCCGGTGCTCGCCCTGGCCGTGCTGCCCCTGCTCCCCCGGGCCACCCGCCGGGCCGACATCCAGCGCGAGAAGGCCGGCAAGGCCACCGAGCTCGCCTCGGACACCGTCGCCGGGCTCCGGGTCCTGCGCGGTATCGGCGGCGAGGAGCTGTTCCTCGGCCGCTATCGCGCGGCCTCCCAGGAGGTCCGCCGCGCCGCCGTGCACAGTGCGCGGATGTGGGCGCTCATCGCGGCCGTCCAGGTCCTGCTCCCCGGACTGCTCCTGGTGGGCGTGCTCGCCTACGGCGCGCGGCTCGCGCTCGACGGCCGTATCGCGGTCGGTGAACTGGTCACCGCCTACGGCGCGGTGGCGCTGATGCTGCACCCGCTGCGCCACTTCGAGGAGATCGCCATGGCGTACTCCTTCTCCCGGCCGTCCGCCAAGCGCGCGGCCCGTGTCCTCGCGCTGTCCCGCACGGACACGGTCTCCGGCGAGGACCGCGCGGCGAGCGGCGACCTGTACGACCCGGCGACCGGGCTGCTGGCTCCCGCGGGCCACTTCACCGCGGTGGTCTGTGGCGACCCGGACGCGGCCGGGCGGCTCGCGGACCGGCTCGGCGGCCATCCGGCGGAGCCGACCGAGGGGCACACCTCCGTGCTGCTCGGCGGCGTTCCGCTCGACGAGCTGGAGCTGGCCGCGGCCCGCGCCGCCGTCCTGGTCCAGGACAAGGATCCGGTGCTGCTCTCCGGCACACTGCGCGAGCTGCTCGACGTGCCGTCCTCCGGTGCCGTGAGCGCCGAGGCCGCCCTGGCGGCCGCCCGGTGCGGGGACGTCCTGGACGCGCTGGCCCAGGCCTCCGTGGACACCGGAGGCGATCCGATGCGGACCCGGATCACCGAGCGGGGCCGGTCCCTGTCGGGCGGGCAGCGGCAGCGTCTGGCGCTGGCCCGTTCCCTGGTCACCGACCCGCAGGTGCTGGTGCTCGACGAGCCGACCTCGGCGGTCGACTCGCACACCGAGGCGCGGGTCGCGGCCGGGGTACGGGAGCTGCGCGAGGGCCGCACGACGGTGGTGCTTGCGTCCTCGCCGCTGCTGCTCGACCGGGCCGACCGGGTGGTGCTGATCCACGACGACGAGGTGGTGGCCGTCGGCACGCACCGCGAGCTGTTGCGCACCGAGCCGCGCTACCGGGCCGTCGTCACCCGGGAGACCGACGAGGAACAGGCGATGCGGGAGCAGTCGGCGAAACAGCCGGACGAAGAGCTGGAAGAGAAGTTGGAAGCAGAGCTGGAAGGAGAGTCGGCATGATCGGCCTGGCGCCACCGGCGTACGACCCGGCGGCCCCGCAGTCGGCGACGACCCTGCCCGTCGGCACGGTCGCGACCGTACGCGCCTACGTACGCGAGCTCCTCAGCCGCCATCGCAGGGCGTTCGCGCTGCTCGTCGGTGTCAACGCGGTCGCCGTGACCGCCTCGATGGCCGGTCCGTACCTCCTCGGCTCGCTCGTCGAGCGTCTCTCCGAGGGAGCGCGCGAGCTCCAACTGGAGCGCACCATCGGCCTGTTCGCGCTGGCACTGGTGATCCAGACCCTCTTCGTGCGGATGGTGCGGCTGCGCGGCGCGATGCTCGGTGAGGAGATGCTGGCCGATCTGCGCGAGGACTTCCTCGTGCGGTCGGTCGGGCTGCCGCCGGGCGTACTGGAACGGGCAGGGACCGGCGACCTGCTGTCCCGGATCACCACCGACATCGACCGGCTGGCCAACGCCATGCGGGAAGCCGTGCCCCAGCTGGCGATCGGGGTGGTCTGGGCCGGTCTGCTGATCGGGGGCCTCACGGTGACCGCGCCGCCCCTGGCCCTGGCGCTCGTGGTGGCCGCGCCGCTGCTGATCGTGGGCTGCCGCTGGTACTTCAAGCGGGCGCCGTCGGCCTACCGCTCGGAGGCCGCCGGGTACGCGGCGGTCGCCTCGGCGCTCGCCGAGACGGTCGACGCGGGCCGCACGGTCGAGGCGCACCGCCTCGGCGCGCGCCGCGTCGCCCTCTCCGACCGGCGCATCCGGGAGTGGACCGCGTGGGAACGGTACACATTGGGTCTGCGCTCGGTGCTCTTCCCGGTCGTGAACCTCACGCACACCACCGTGCTTGCGGGCGTGCTGATGCTCGGCGGTGTCTTCGTGCTGCAGGGCTGGCTCGACGTCGGGCAGCTGACCACGGGCGCGCTGCTCGCCCAGATGCTGGTGGAGCCGATCGGGATCATCCTGCGCTGGTACGACGAGCTGCAGGTCGCCCAGGTGTCGCTGGCCCGGCTGGTCGGGGTCCGGGACATCGAGCCGGACGCCGGTGACGGGGAGGTACGGCCCGAGGGCCGGACGGTCCGCGCGGACGAGGTGCGGTTCGGCTACCGGGAGGGTGTCGACGTGCTGCACCGGGTGTCGATGGACGTCGCCCCGGGCACCCGGCTCGCGCTGGTCGGCCCGTCCGGCGCGGGCAAGTCGACGCTGGGCCGGCTCCTCGCGGGCATCTACGCCCCGCGGACCGGGTCGGTCACGCTCGGCGCCGCCGAGCTGGCGAAGATGCCGGCCGAGCGGGTCCGCGAGCACGTGGCCCTGGTCAACCAGGAGCACCACGTCTTCGTCGGCTCGCTCCGCGACAACCTCCGCCTCGCCCGCACGGGCGCCGAGGACGGGGAGCTGTGGGCGGCCCTCGGCGCGGTCGACGCGGACGGCTGGGCGAGGGCGCTGGACGAGGGCCTGGACACCGAGGTGGGCTCCGGCGGATTCACGCTCACCCCGGCGCAGGCCCAGCAGATCGCGCTGGCCCGGCTGGTCCTCGCCGATCCGCACACGCTGGTCCTCGACGAGGCGACCTCGCTCCTGGACCCGCGGGCGGCGCGCCATCTGGAGCGCTCGCTGGCCCGGGTCCTGGACGGCCGTACGGTCGTCGCGATCGCCCACCGACTGCACACCGCGCACGACGCGGATGTGATCGCGGTGGTCGAGGACGGCCGGATCAGCGAGCTGGGCAGCCACGACGAGCTGGTGGCGGCGGACGGAGCGTACGCGGCGCTCTGGCGGTCCTGGCACGGCTGACGCAGGAGGTCGCGGCTCGGCCGACGTGCTCGGCGGACATATGAGGTCGCGGCGCCGGCGTACGCGGTCGTGCCGCGGCCGACGTACGCGAGAAGGGCCGCCCCCTGGTGGGGGCGGCCCTTCGTCGTCCGTGGCGGCCGGCGGCTACAGGTAGCCGAGCGCCGAGGCGCCGCCCACGCCGCCGAGGAGCATGAAGGCCGGCATGAGGACCTTCAGCTCGACCCAGCTGCCGGCGCGGAAGCGCATCCCCTTCGGCGGTCCGACCGGGTACCACCGCTTGCGCCCCACCGGGATGGGCCACAGGATCGGGCAGCCGGAGACGGTCAGGGCGTCGCCGATGTCGTGGACGAGGGCGCCGAGGACGATGGGCAGGCCCAGCCAGAGGTATTCCTGCCCGGGGGCGGTGAAGAGCCAGTCCGCGCCGTTGCCGGGCTGGTCGAGGACGCCCGCGAGGATCCAGGCGCTGGTGGCGCCGAGCAGCCAGACCAGGATGTCGCTGGACATCCGGGCGGCCCGCCACAGCAGGCCTTCCACCGCGAGCACGAGGTGGACGAAGAGGATGCCGAGAACCGCCCAGCGGCCGCCGGTGATGGCGAGGACGGAGGCTCCGACGCCGATGAGTACCGCCCAGAGCCAGGTGTGGGTGAGCGTGCGGTGGCCGCCCGACCGTCGGGGGTCGGCGGTGGAGCGGGTGGCCTTGTAGACGGCGTACGAGAGCTTGTCGACGATCTCACACAGGCCGCGGGAGACCGGGCCGAAGGCGCGCGAGATGGTCGCGGACTTGTGATCCAGGTCCGGGGCGAGCGCGGCGCCCGCGCAGATGAGGGCTCCGACCACGACCACCGGCCACGGCATCGGGTGGCCCGCGGCTGCCGCCGCCGCTCCGACGCCCAGCCAGGCCGCCGCTCCGGACAGCGAGTGCGCCGGTCCCATCATGATCGTTCCCGCCCCATTCGTCCCCCGCCGGCGTCCAGTTGACGACCGATCGACAAGGCAGCGTATCGTCCGTGATCTTCGTGCCGACGGCCGGTTCCCTCCTCCGGGCGGAATCCAGGCAAGATGGGGGCGTGACCCTTATCGATCAGCTCCCGCCGAACGCCGACCCCGACGCCCTCTTCGAGGCTTTCTCCTCATGGGCGGAGGGCCGGGGCATCACGCTCTACCCGGCCCAGGAGGAGGCGCTGATCGAGGTGGTCTCCGGCGCGAACGTGATCTTGTCGACACCCACCGGCTCGGGAAAGTCGCTGGTCGCGGCGGCCGCGCACTTCACGGCCCTCGCGAATGACCAGGTGACCTTCTACACCGCGCCGATCAAGGCGCTGGTGTCGGAGAAGTTCTTCGACCTGTGCAAGATCTTCGGCACCGAGAACGTCGGCATGCTGACCGGCGACGCGTCCGTGAACGCCGACGCGCCCGTCATCTGCTGTACGGCGGAGGTGCTGGCCTCGATCGCGCTGCGGGACGGCAAGTACGCCGACATCGGCCAGGTCGTGATGGACGAGTTCCACTTCTACGCGGAGCAGGACCGGGGCTGGGCCTGGCAGATCCCGCTCCTGGAACTCCCCCAGGCGCAGTTCGTGCTCATGTCGGCGACGCTCGGCGACGTGTCGATGTTCGAGAAGGACCTCACCCGGCGCACGGGCCGGCCGACCTCGGTGGTCCGCTCGGCGACGCGGCCGGTGCCCCTCTCGTACGAGTACCGGCTCACGCCCATCACGGACACGCTGACGGAGCTCCTGGAGACCAAGCAGGCCCCGGTCTACATCGTCCACTTCACCCAGGCGCAGGCCGTCGAGCGGGCGCAGTCGCTGATGAGCATCAACATGTGCTCGCGGGAGGAGAAGGACCAGATCGCCGAGCTGATCGGCAACTTCCGCTTCACCACCAAGTTCGGCCAGAACCTCTCGCGTTACGTCCGCCACGGCATCGGCGTGCACCACGCGGGCATGCTGCCGAAGTACCGGCGGCTCGTGGAGAAGCTGGCGCAGGCCGGTCTGCTGAAGGTGATCTGCGGGACGGACACGCTCGGCGTGGGCGTCAACGTCCCCATCCGTACGGTGCTGTTCACGGCGCTGACGAAGTACGACGGCAACCGGGTGCGCACGCTGCGGGCGCGGGAGTTCCACCAGATCGCGGGCCGGGCCGGCCGGGCGGGCTTCGACACCGCCGGTTTCGTGGTCGCGCAGGCACCCGAGCACGTCATCGAGAACGAGAAGGCGCTCGCCAAGGCCGGCGACGACCCGAAGAAGCGCCGCAAGGTGGTGCGCAAGAAGGCTCCGGAGGGCTTCGTCGCCTGGAGCGACACCACCTTCGAGAAGCTGATCGCCGCCGAGCCGGAGCCGCTGACCTCCCGCTTCAAGGTCACCAACATCATGCTGCTCTCGGTGATCGCCCGCCCGGGCAACGCGTTCGAGGCGATGCGCAAGCTGCTCGAGGACAACCACGAGCCGCGCAAGGCACAGTTGCGGCACATCCGCCGGGCCATCGCGATCTACCGTTCGCTGCTCGACGGCGGTGTGGTGGAGCAGCTCGACAAGCCGGACGCCGAGGGCCGCACGATCCGGCTCACCGTCGACCTCCAGCAGGACTTCGCGCTCAACCAGCCGCTGTCGACGTTCGCGCTCGCCGCGTTCGACCTCCTCGACCCGGAGTCCCCGTCCTACGCCCTGGACATGGTCTCGGTCGTCGAGTCGACCCTGGACGACCCACGCCAGATCCTGGCCGCCATGCAGAACAAGGCGCGCGGCGAGGCGGTCGGCCAGATGAAGGCGGACGGCGTCGAGTACGAGGAGCGCATGGAGCGGCTCCAGGAGATCTCGTACCCGAAGCCGCTGGGAGAGCTGCTCTGGCACGCGTACGACGTGTACCGGAAGTCCCACCCGTGGGTGGGCGACCACCCGGTCTCGCCGAAGTCCGTCATCCGCGACATGTACGAACGGGCACTGTCCTTCACCGAGTTCACGTCCTGGTACGAGCTGGCGCGGACCGAGGGCATCGTGCTGCGTTATCTGGCGAGCGCGTACAAGGCGCTGGACCACACGATCCCGGACGATCTGAAGACCGAGGACCTGGAGGACCTGATCGCCTGGCTGGGCGAGATGGTGCGCCAGGTGGACTCCTCGCTGCTCGACGAGTGGGAGCAGCTGGCGAACCCCGAGGTCGAGACGGCCGAGGAGGCGCAGGAGAAGGCCGACCAGGTCAAGCCGGTCACCGCGAACGCGCGCGCCTTCCGGGTCCTGGTGCGCAACGCGATGTTCCGCCGGGTGGAGCTGGCGGCCCTCGACAACGTGGACGCGCTCGGCGAGATGGACGCCGAGTCCGGCTGGGACGCGGACGCCTGGGGCGAGGCGATGGACGCGTACTGGGACGAGTACGAGGACCTCGGGACGGGGCCGGACGCCCGCGGGCCGAAGCTCCTGTCGATCGAGGAGGACGCGGCGCACGGCCTGTGGCGCGTCCGGCAGACCTTCGCCGACCCGAACGGCGACCATGACTGGGGCATCAGCGCGGAGGTGGATCTCGCGGCCTCCGACGAGGAGGGCCGGGCGGTCGTCCGCGTGACGTCCGTCGGACAGCTGTAGAAGGAGCGCAGAGGTGACCAATCCCGCCGAGAGGCTCGTCGACCTGCTCGATCTGGAGCAGATCGAGGTCAACATCTTCCGTGGCCAGAGCCCGCAGGAGTCGCTGCAACGGGTCTTCGGCGGGCAGGTCGCCGGCCAGGCGCTGGTGGCGGCGGGTCGCACCACGGAGGGCGGCCGACCGGTGCACTCGCTGCACTCCTACTTCCTGCGGCCGGGACGGCCCGGGGTGCCGATCGTGTACCAGGTGGAGCGGGTGCGGGACGGGCGTTCGTTCACCACCCGCCGGGTCACAGCGATCCAGCAGGGGCGCACGATCTTCAATCTGACCGCCTCCTTCCACCTGCCGGAGGAGTCCGGGTTCGAGCACCAGCTTCCGCCGCGGCACATGACGGACCCGGAGACCCTGCCGAGGCTCGCGGACGAGATCCGCGACCATCTGGGCGTGCTGCCGGAGGCCCTGGAACGGATGGCCCGGCGCCAGCCGTTCGACATCCGCTACGTGGACCGGCTGCGCTGGACGAAGGACGAGGTCAAGGGCGCGGACCCGCGCAGCGCGGTGTGGATGCGGGCGGTGGGCCCGCTCGGGGACGACCCGCTGGTGCACACCTGCGCGCTGACGTACGCGTCCGACATGACGCTGCTGGACGCGGTACGGATCCCGGTGGAGCCGCTGTGGGGGCCGCGGGGCTTCGACATGGCCTCGCTGGACCACGCGATGTGGTTCCACCGTCCCTTCCGGGCGGACGAGTGGTTCCTGTACGACCAGGAGTCGCCGATCGCGACGGGCGGCCGCGGCCTGGCCCGCGGCCGGATCTACGACCGCGAGGGACGGCTCTTGGTCTCCGTCGTGCAGGAGGGCCTGTTCCGGAAGCTCTAGGTTCCCGGGAGGGTGTCCTGGTCGACCTCGTGGCGGCGGGTGCGGATGTCCGGGCCCGGCGGGTGGAGCTTGGCGTCGCAGGAGGGGCCGAGGCCGGTGCGGCGGGACTCCACGCCGGTCAGGAGCCGGCCGCACAGCCGGCACCGCACGCGCCGCCGCGTGGCCTCCGGGGCGGAATCGATGTCGATTGCCAGTGGTTCATCACTCATGTTGTGATCACACCCTAGTCTCGACGAGGAGCTCTCCATGAGTTTGTACGACATCCCCCTGCGCACGCTGTCCGGCGACCCGATCTCGCTGGCCGACTACCGCGACCAGGCCGTCCTGGTCGTCAACGTCGCCTCGAAGTGCGGTCTGACGCCGCAGTACGCGGGCCTCGAGCGGCTGCAGAAGGAGTACGGGGAGAAGGGCTTCACCGTGCTCGGCGTGCCCTGCAACCAGTTCCTGGGCCAGGAGCCGGGCGACGCGGAGGAGATCCAGACCTTCTGCTCGGCGACGTACGGCGTGACGTTCCCGCTCCTGGAGAAGACGGATGTGAACGGCGAGGCCCGTCACCCGCTCTACGCGGAGCTGACGAAGGTCGCGGACGCCGAGGGCGAGTCCGGGGACGTCCAGTGGAACTTCGAGAAGTTCCTGATCGGCAAGGACGGGCAGGTCACCCGCTTCCGTCCGCGTACCGAGCCCGAGGCCCCGGAGGTCGTCGCGGCCATCGAGGCGCAGCTTGTCTGACACGACGGTCGTCACCCGGCTGCGCGCGGCCGGCTGTGTCTTCGCCGAGGAGGAGGCGGAGATGCTCCTCGCCGCCGCGGCCGGTCCCGCCGAGCTCGACGCGATGGTCGAGCGGCGGGCCGCCGGGCTCCCTCTGGAGCACGTGGTGGGGTGGGCCGCCTTCGCGGGCCTGCGGATCGAGGTCGACAGCGGGGTGTTCGTGCCCCGGCGGCGGACGGAGTTCCTCGTCGAGCAGGCCGTGAGCCTGGCGGGGCCCGGGGCCGTCTGCGTCGATCTGTGCTGCGGCTCCGGCGCGGCGGGGGCGGTGCTGCTGTCCGCCGTGGAGGGCGCCGAGGTGTACGCCTCGGACATCGAGCCCGCCGCCGTGCGCTGCGCGCGGCGCAACATCGAGCCGCGCGGCGGCCGCGTCTTCGAGGGCGACCTGTTCGCCGCGCTGCCGGACGCACTGCGCGGCCGGATCGAGGTACTGGTCGCCAATGTGCCGTACGTACCGACCGAGGAGGTCGGCCTGCTGCCCCCCGAGGCGCGCGAGCACGAACCGCTGGTCGCGCTCGACGGCGGCTCGGACGGCCTCGACGTGCTGCGCAGGGTGGCGGCCGAGGCTGCCGACTGGCTGGCGCCGGGCGGGCATCTGCTGGTCGAGACGAGCGAGCGGCAGGCCGCCCGGGCCGTCGAGACGGTCTCCCGGTGCGGCCTGACGCCGCGGTTGGTCACCTCGGACGAGCTGTACGCGACGGTCGTCGTCTCGACCCGTCCATGACGTGCGCGGGGCCGGTCGCCGGCCCCGCGCCGGACTAGGCGGTGCGGGGCCGGACCCGGCAGCGCGCCCGGCCGGCCGCCTGGAGGGTGATCGCGGCGTCGACCGGCACCTCCGTGTCGATCGCCTCCAGGTCGTACTCCTGAAGGATCATCGCCAGCGCGATCACGGACTCCAGCATCGAGAAGTGCTGCCCGATGCAGGCGCGCGGACCGCCGCCGAAGGGGAACCAGGCGTAGCGGGGGCGGCTCGCCTCGGCCTCGGGAGTGAAGCGCTCGGGGTCGAAGCGCTCGGGGTCCTCCCAGTACGCGGGGTGCCGGTGGGTGACCCAGGGGGCGACGATCACATCGGCGCCGGCGGGGATGGTGTGGCCGCCGATCTCGGTGGCGGCGACCGCGCGGCGGCCGATGGCGGGTGCGGCCGGGAAGAGCCGCATGGCCTCCTTCAGCACCTGGGTGACGTAGGGCAGGGAGTCGAAGTCGGCCGCGCCGGGGGTACGGCCGGCCAGGACGCGGTCGACCTCCTCGTGGGCCCGCTTGCGCTGCTCCGGGTGGAGGGCGAGCAGGTGCAGGGCGAAGCCGAGGGAGGTGGCCGTCGTCTCGTGTCCGGCGAGCAGGAAGACGAGGACCTGTTCGCGCAGTTCGGAGGCGTCGAAGCTGCCGTCCTCGGCGCTCTCGGCCTCGGCGAGCAGGGACAGCAGGTCCTGTCCGCCGCCGTCTCCGGCGTTCGGTCCTGCCGCCTGCCGCTGGGCGATGATCCGGTCGCAGACGGCGTAGAGCTCCTCGTGCGCGGCGGCGGCTCGGCGGTTGCCGGGGGTGGGCCAGTCGCGGGGGATGTTGAGGGGCGAGAAGCCGCGGCGCAGGACGTAGTCGCCCATGACCGGGAAGGCGCGCTCGACGATCTCGACGGCCGCGTCGACGTCCGTGCCGAAGAGGATGCGGGCGACGGCGCGCAGGGCGAGTCGGGTCATCTCGTCGATGACGTCGACGGTGGAGTCCTCCGCGGTGCGCCACTCCGCGGTGACGGTCGCCACCTCGGCGGCGATGGCCTCGGCGTAGCTGTCGACGCGGCGGCGGGTGAAGAGCGGCTGGACGAGCCTGCGCTGGCGCAGGTAGTCCTCGTCCTGGCTGGTCAGCAGACCGTTGCCGAAGGACTCGCGCACCTCCTGGTAGAAGGCGTTGTCCTTGCGGAAGTTGGCGGACTCCGTGGCGAGGACCTGCTGGGCCCCTTCGGCGGAGAAGACCCCGTACACGGTCGCGCGCACTCCGGGCGGTCCGGCGGTGATCCGGACGACGTCGCCGTGTGCGCGCTGGGCGTTCAGGAAGGTGCCGAGCGAGTCGTTCTTGAGGTCGAACATCGAGCCGAGCAGCGGCAGCCCCGCCGGGCCCGGAATCGCGTTGGTCGTTGCCATGTGTGCGTTGCCCCCTTGATCGTCACCGGCCCGCCGATTGTCTCCCACCGAGTGACCCACCGGTAGCCATGGGCGAACACCGCGCCGAATCCGGCGTGTTGGCTCGATTGTCGGTGGCGCCTGGGAGGCTCGTGCCATGGAGCCTCTCGAGATGACCCTGCAGCTCACCATCGACTGTGCCGACCCCCAGCGGCTCGTCCGCTTCTGGGCGGAGGCCTTGCGGTACGTACCGCAGCCGCCACCGGAGGGCCATGCGACCTGGCGGGCGTACTGGGCGTCGATCGGCGTCCCGGAGGAGGAGCTGCCCGAGGGGGTCGGGGAGCTGCCCGAGTCCATCGTGGACCCGAGGGGGATCGGGCCGCGGGTCTGGTTCCAGCAGGTCCCGGAGCCGAAGACGGTCAAGAACCGGGTCCATCTGGATCTGAAGATCGGCGGCGGCCGGGAGGTGCCGCTGGCGCTGCGGCGCGAGCGGGTGGACGGCGAGGTCGCACGGCTGACGGCGCTGGGCGCGTCGATCCTGTACACGATGGACGAGCCGGACGGGATGGACTACTACGCGGTGGTGCTCCAGGACCCGGAGGGGAACGAGTTCTGCGTGGTGTGAATTCGTGGTGGATTCGGGAAAGCCCGGTCACCGAATCGTGAAGGTACGGCGAGACGCTGGTGCCCTGTCCGCGCACGCGCGCTTCTCACTCGGGGGAACCGATGACCTATCACGTCCGCCACGGCGTCCGCAGAGCCGCCGTCGTCCTCGCCGCCGTCTCGGCACTGGCTCTGACGGCCTGTGGGCCCGAGGAGGTCCCGCCCCCGGCGGCTCCGTCGAAGCCGGTCACCCCGTCGGCCACGCCGTCGGCCACGTCGCCCTCGAAGCCGGCCCCGTCGAAGTCGGCGGCCCCGTCGAAGCCGTCCGGTCCGTCGGGCACCCCCGGCGAGGGCTCGGCCGATCCCGACTTCGCGGTCTTCCCGTGCAGCACGTTCGACGTGCGGTTCACAGCGACCCTCGCGGAGCGGACCACGAGCAGCTATCTGCTGAAGATCACCAACAAGAGCGGCAAGCCGTGCAAGGTGCTGGACTACCCGATCGTGACCTTCGGCGACCTGGACGGCGCGGCGACGGAGCGTACGGAGACGCACCCCGGCACCGACATCAGGCTGGCGCCGGGTGAGTCGGCGTACGCGGGGCTCATGGGCGGCACGAACGACGGCTCGGGCCGGACCGTCGACTCGATCGCGATGACCATGAACACCGCGTCCGACCTGGAGCAGGTGCCGCTGAGGGCGTCGACCCCCGGCTTGTACGTGTCGTCCCGCAACTCGGTCACCGCATGGGTGTCCAACGCCGAGGACGCCCTCAGTCTCTAGGGGGTGTCCGCCGGACGGGCGCTAGCGGATCGGCATCCCCGAGAGGGTGCGGGCGATGACCAGGCGCTGGATCTCGCTCGTGCCCTCGAAGATGGTGTAGATCGCCGCGTCGCGGTGCATGCGCTCCACCGGGTACTCCCGGGTGAAGCCGTTGCCGCCGAGGATCTGGATGGCCTGGCCGGTGACCTTCTTGGCGACCTCGCTCGCGTACAGCTTGGACATCGAGCCCTCGGCCGAGGTGAACGGCTTGCCGGTGGTCGCCATCCAGGAGGCGCGCCAGACGAGGAGCCGGGCGGCGTCGATCTGGGTGCGCATGTCGGCGAGCTGGAAGGCGATGCCCTGGTTGTCGATGATCGGGCGGCCGAACTGCTCGCGGGTCTTCGCGTAGTCGAGGGCGACCTCGTACGCGGCGCGGGCGGTACCGACCGCCATGGCGCCGACGGCGGGGCGGGAGGCCTCGAAGGTGGCCATCGCGGCGTTCTTCACCCGGTCCCCGCCGCTCCTGGCCTTCTCGCGCGCCCGGGCGAGGCGCTCGTCGAGCTTCTCCTTGCCGCCGAGGAGGCAGTGGCCGGGGACACGCACGTTCTCCAGGACGACCTCGGCGGTGTGCGAGGCGCGGATGCCGTGCTTCTGGAACTTCTGCCCCTGGGAGAGACCGGGGGTGTTCGGCGGCACGATGAAGGAGGCGTGGCCCTTGGAGCCGATCTCGGGGTCGACGACCGCGACGACGACATGGACGTTGGCGATGCCGCCGTTGGTCGCCCAGGTCTTGGTGCCGTTGAGGATCCACTCGTCCTTGGCCTCGTCGTAGACGGCCCGGGTGCGCATCGAGGCGACGTCGGAGCCGGCGTCGGGCTCGGAGGAGCAGAAGGCGGCGACCTTGACGTCGTTCACGTCGCCGTACATCTGCGGGATCCAGGTGCCGATCTGCTCCTCGGTACCGTTGGCGAGGACGCCGACGGCGGCGAGGCCGGTGCCTACGATGGAGAGGGCGATGCCCGCGTCGCCCCAGAACAGCTCCTCCATCGCCATGGGGATGCCGAGGCCGGTCGGGTCGAAGAACTGCTGGGCGTAGAAATCGAGGGAGTAGATGCCGATCTTGGCGGCTTCCTGGATGATCGGCCAGGGAGTCTCCTCACGCTCGTCCCACTCGGCGGCGGCGGGGCGCATCACGTCCTCGGCGAAGCCGTGCAGCCAGTCACGGACCTGCTTCTGGTCGTCGTTGAGTTCGAGCGTGAACTCGGCCATCGTTCCCTCCCAGCGTGCGTTACTTGCGGTAACAGCAGTCTGTTACTCGCTGGTAGCCGCTGTCAACCAGCGATGGAGCGCCGAGGACCGCGCGGCACCGAGTGCCGGACTGGTGTTACGTTGCGACAGCCTCACGGAATTCGCACGGGCGGGGAGACACGCTATGGAGACCACACACCGGACCACCGACCAGCAGTCGCCGGCCGATCAGCGGCGCCGCGAACTGTTGGAGGCGGCGGACCGCGTGGTGCTCCGGGACGGGCCCCAGGCCTCGATGAACGCGATCGCCGCGGAGGCGGGGATCACCAAGCCGATCCTCTACCGCCACTTCGGCGACAAGGGCGGGCTGTACCGGGCCCTCGCGACCCGGCACACCGACGCGCTTCTCGGCGCGCTGCGGGCGGCACTCGACGCGCCGGCCGACCGGCGCCGGCGGGTCGAATCGACGCTCGACACGTATCTCGCCTCGATCGAGGCGCTGCCGCAGGTCTACCGCTTCCTGATGCACCCGGCGGAGGAGTCGCACCAGGCCGAGCAGAGCTTCGACGTGGGCCGCCACTCGGCGCCGGTGCTGCGGCGGATGGGCGAGGAGCTCGGCCAGGTCATCGCCGAGCGCATCGACCTCGGCCCCGGGGGCGAGGCGCAGGCACGGATCTGGGGCCACGGCATCGTGGGCATGATGCACGCGGCGGGCGACTGGTGGCTCGGCGAGCGCCCCTGCTCGCGGAGCGAGTTGGTTCGGGCGCTGGCGGATCTGCTGTGGGGGCGGCTGGCCGAGGCGGAGGACCGCGCCGGGGCTCCGGGGTTCTGACACCGGGCCCGCGGCGCGAACGAGGGCGAGGCGGTCAGCGGCGCAGCGCGTCCGCGCCCGTCCCCCACGGCTCCTTCCTGATCGCCCGCATCAGGCGTGACTTGCGCCACCCCGTCACATGGTCCGCGTAGACGCCGCCCTTCAAGTGGTCCGTCTCGTGCTGGAGGCAGCGGGCGAAGAAGCCCGTCCCCTCCACGCGGGCCGGGGTGCCGTCCAGGAGGACGCCCTCGACCACCGCGCGGTCGAAGCGGGGCGTCGGCGCTTCCAGGCCCGGCAGGGACAGGCAGCCCTCGGCGCCCCGGATCACGTCCCCGTCCACCTCCACCAGGCGGGGGTTCACCAGGTGCCCGAGGTGGCGCACGTCCTCGTCGTCCGGACAGTCGTAGACGAAGACCCGCAGACCCACCCCCACCTGGTTCGCCGCGAGGCCCACGCCGTTCGCGGCGTACATCGTGGCGAACATGTCCTCGATCAGCCGGGCGAGCTCCGGGCCGAAGTCGCTGACGGGTTCACAGGGGGCGTGCAGCACCGGGTCGCCGAGCAAGGTCATGGCTCGGACGTGGCCGGAACTGCCGGGGATCGGCCGGTTTCGCATGGGCGTAAGGGTACGGTCCGCTGTGACCTCGGAGTTTCGGCAAGGGTCCCGGTGGTGCCGCGGTTCGGGTCCCTGGCCGGATCTCGATAGGCTGAGCCCGGACCGACGCAAGGAGGAACAAGAACGATGTCAGGACACCCCGGTAATCCAGAGCCGCTGTCGCCGCGCGCCAAACTGGCCGTGACGGCGGGCAAGGCCGCGGCGGCGGTGTCGCGCGCGGCGGGACGCGGCAGCGGATCGGTGATCGGCGGCAAGGTGGCGCTGAAGCTCGACCCGGACCTGCTGGGTCGGCTCGCGCAGCATCTGGACGTCGTCCTGGTGTCCGCGACCAACGGCAAGACCACCACGACGCGGCTGATCGCAGAGGCCCTGCGGGCCAGCGGCCCCGTCGTCTCCAACGCGCTGGGCGCCAACATGCCCGCGGGCATCACCTCGGCCCTCGCCGGCGGCTCGGACGCCAAGTACGGCGTGATCGAGGTCGACGAGAAGTACCTCGCCGGAGTCGCCCGGGACACCACGCCCAAGGCGATCGCGCTGCTCAACCTCTCCCGCGACCAGCTGGACCGCGCCGCCGAGACCCGGATGCTCGCCGAGAAGTGGCGCGAGGGTCTGAACGGGTCGAAGGCCGTGGTCATCGCCAACGCAGACGACCCGCTGATCGTGTGGGCCGCCTCCTCCTCCCCCAACGTGGTGTGGGTCGCCGCCGGCCAGGAATGGAAGGACGACGCCTGGTCCTGCCCCGCGTGCGGTGGTGTGATGCAGCGTCCGGGCGACGACTGGTTCTGCGGCGAGTGCGGTTTCCGCCGCCCGGCGCCGAGTTGGGCACTCAACGGCGACCACGTGCTCGACCCGCACGGTTCGGCCTGGCCGATCCACCTCCAGCTGCCCGGCCGCGCCAACAAGGCCAACGCCGCGACCTCCGCCGCCGTCGCCGCCGTCTTCGGTGTCCCGCCGCAGGTCGCCCTGGAGCGCATGTACCAGGTGCAGGCCGTGGCCGGCCGCTATGACGTGGTCTCCTTCCAGGGCCGCGAGCTGCGACTGCTGCTCGCCAAGAACCCGGCGGGCTGGCTCGAAACGTTTTCCCTCATCGATCAGCCGCCGGCCCCGGTGATCCTCTCCGTCAACGCGCGCGGCGCCGACGGCACGGACACCTCCTGGCTGTGGGACGTGGACTACGGGCGGCTCGCCGGCCACCCGATCATGGTGATCGGCGACCGCAAGCTGGACCTGGCGGTCCGGCTCGAGGTCGCGGGCGTGGACTTCCGCGTGTGCGAGACGATCGACGAGGCGGTCCAGCTGGCCCCGCCCGGACAGATCGAGCTGATCGCCAACTACACCGCCTTCCAGGACGTCCGCCGCCGCGTCGGCAACTGACCCGTAGAGGACTTTGCAGCATGAGTGAGAGCAGCCTGCGCCTGGTCTGGGTCTACCCGGACCTGCTCAGCACCTACGGCGACCAGGGCAACGCCCTCGTCGTCGAGCGCCGCGCCCGCCAGCGCGGTCTGGACGTCCAGCGCGTCGACGTCCGCAGCGACCAGCCGGTGCCGACCTCCGGCGACATCTACCTGATCGGCGGCGGCGAGGACCGGCCGCAGCGGCTCGCGGCCGAGCGGCTGCGCCGCGACGGCGGGCTGTCCCGCGCCGCCTCGAACGGCGCGATCATCTTCTCGGTCTGCGCCGGCTACCAGATCCTGGGCCACGAGTTCATCAACGACCTCGGCGAGCGCGAGCCCGGCCTCGGTCTGATCGATGTGATCTCCACCCGCGGCGAGGGCGAGCGGTGCGTCGGCGACGTCCTCGCGGACATCGACCCGCGCCTCGGTCTCCCCCAGCTCACCGGGTTCGAGAACCACCAGGGCATCACCCATCTCGGCCCGACGGCCCGCCCGTTCGCCCGCACGGTCCTGGGCAAGGGCAACGGCACCGGCGACGGCACCGAGGGCGCGTACAACGACACCGTCTTCGGCACGTACATGCACGGCCCGGTCATGGCCCGCAACCCGCAGATCGCGGACCTGCTCCTCAAGCTGGCCCTCGACGTGAACGCGCTGCCGCCGACCGACGACCGGTGGTACGAGGCGCTGCGCGCCGAGCGCATCGCCGCCGCGACGCAGCCCGCCTGACGGAGTCCCACGGAGCCCGAGGGCGTGCACGTCTGAGCAGGCGTGCGCGCATTGGATTCGTAAGTCAATACGGTGTCCACTCTGCGGACATCGGGTTCGGCCCCGCCTCCCAGCACCGATAGGGTGGCGGGGATCCAACCGGACGACGTGGTCCGGGAGTCGGCCCACGTTGCAAAGGTATTTGGGCTATGCGCATTGGTGTGCTCACCTCCGGCGGCGACTGCCCCGGTCTGAACGCCGTCATCCGTTCCGTCGTGCACCGCGCCGTCGTCGACCACGGTGACGAGGTCATCGGCTTCCACGACGGCTGGAAGGGCCTCCTCGAGGCCGACTACCGCAAGCTCGACCTCGACGCGGTGGGCGGCATCCTGGCCCGTGGCGGCACCATCCTCGGCTCCTCCCGGGTCCAGCCCGCGCACCTGGTCGACGGCGTCGAGCGCGCCAAGGGCCATGTCGCCGAGCTCGGCCTCGACGCGATCATCCCGATCGGCGGCGAGGGCACCCTGAAGGCCGCCAACCTGCTCTCGCAGGCCGGGCTGCCGATCGTCGGCGTGCCGAAGACCATCGACAACGACATCTCCTCGACCGACGTCACCTTCGGCTTCGACACCGCCGTCGGCGTGGCGACCGAGGCCCTGGACCGGCTGAAGACCACCGCCGAGTCCCACCAGCGCGTGCTCATCGTCGAGGTCATGGGTCGGCACACCGGCTGGATCGCCCTTCACTCCGGCATGGCCGCCGGCGCGCACGCGATCGTCGTGCCCGAGCGTCCCTTCGACATCGACGAGCTGACCGCGCGGGTCGGCGAGCGCTTCGAGGCCGGCAAGCGCTTCGCGATCGTGGTGGTCGCCGAGGGCGCCAAGCCGCGCGAGGGCTCGATGAGCTTCGAGGTCGGCGCCAAGGACCAGTACGGCCACGAGCGCTTCACCGGGGTCGCCAACCAGCTGTCGGTGGAGCTGGAGCGACGCCTCGGCAAGGAGGCCCGCCCGGTGATACTCGGTCACGTCCAGCGCGGCGGCACGCCGACCGCGTACGACCGTGTCCTCGCCACCCGCTTCGGCTGGCACGCGGTGGAGGCGGCGCACCGCGGCGAGTTCGGGATGCTGACCGCGCTGCGCGGCACGGAGATCACGATGGTCCCGCTGGCCCAGGCGGTGGAGACCCTCAAGACGGTTCCGGCCGAGCGGTACGCCGAGGCCGAGTGCGTGCTCTGACCGCCGCACCGACGCCATGAACCGCCCCCGGTCGCATCCGCGAACGGGGGCGGTTCTAGTCTGGTGCGGACAACAAGCGCGAATCGGGCTCCAGGAGTACACAGATGGATCACAGCGGGCACGGCATGACCATGGATCTGCCGCCGTTCACGCTGGGACGGGGGCTGGAGTTCTCGCCGGACCTGTTCTTCCTCATCGGCTGCGTCGTGGGGCTCGCGCTGTACGGATGGGGCGTGGCGCGGCTGCGCGGGCGCGGTGACGCCTGGCCGGTCAGCCGGACGGTCTTCTTCACCACGGGCGTGCTGACCGTCGCGCTGATGATGTGCACCAAGCTCAACGACTACGGCATGGTCATGTTCAGCGTGCACATGGTGCAGCACATGGTCATCTCGATGCTCTCGCCGATCCTGCTCCTGCTCGGCGCGCCGGTGACGCTGGCGCTGCGCGCTCTGCCGGTCGCGGCCCGGGGCAGCAAGGGGCCGCGCGAGTGGCTGCTCGCCCTGCTGCACAGCCGCTACATGCGGATCATCACGCATCCCGCCTTCACGATCCCGCTCTTCATCGCGAGCCTGTACGGCTTCTACTTCACCCCGCTCTTCGACACCCTGATGGGGTCGAAGGTCGGGCACATCGCGATGATGGTGCACTTCCTCGCCGTCGGCCTGGTCTTCTTCTGGCCGATCATGGGCGTCGACCCGGGACCGCACCGCCCCGGCTATGTGATGCGGATGCTGGAGCTCTTCGCGGGCATGCCGTTCCACGCCTTCTTCGGCATCGCGCTGATGATGGCGACCGAGCCGATGATCAAGGCGTACGAGAATCCGCCGGCCTCGCTGGGGATCGACGCGCTCACCGACCAGAACGCGGCGGGCGGCATCGCCTGGGCGTTCAGCGAGATCCCGTCGGTGCTCGTCCTGATCGCGCTGGTGTACCAGTGGTACCACTCCGAGCAGCGGCAGGCCGTCCGCAAGGACCGGGCCGCCGACCGCGACGGGGACAAGGAGCTGGAGGCGTACAACGCGTATCTCGCCTCGCTCCAGACCCGCGGGCAGTAGCCCTCGCGACACCGGGCGGGAGGCGGAAGTGACGCGGGAGTAGCGCTGCGCCCGCCTCAGGGGTCACGATGAGCGTGACGGCCCCGTCGGGAGGAGGCGGACAGATGTCCGGTCCCACGAAGGCGATGTGCGCGATCACCGTCGCTGCCCTGGTGCTGACGACGGCGTACACGGTGGCGCTCGGCAGCAGCGGCTGGCTCTGGTTCGGCTGGGTGGTGCTCGGCGTGGTCACCATCGGCATGGCGGCTGCGGACAGCAGCGCCCCCGCACGCGCCCGCAGGCGCGGACCGAGCAGGCCTGGCCCTCAACCCTGACAGGCCGGGCCCTCGACCACTGAGTTCTCGGCCCTTCACCCCTGAGCACCAGGGCCTGTCCGTGGGCTCACATGTGCCGGTTGCTGTAGTAGTACTCGATCAGCTTGATCAGTTCGCCGTCCTCCTCGTACTGCCCGCTGTCGAAGTTCGGTGAGTCCTTGACCTCGTCCTTCGTGCAGGAGACATGGACGGTCTCGTTCTCGGGGTCGATACGGGAGACCAGACCGGCGGGCAGCAGCACGCGCTTGCCGAGGATCCACGGTCCGGTGTCCACGACGAGATAGGACCGGCCGACGTCCTCGGTGTGCTTGTCGATCTTGCCGATCGAACCGTCGGTGGCCTCGACGCCGTATCCGATGAGCCGGGCTCCGGGCACATGGCCCGAGGTCTCCGGGTAGCCCCAGATGTCCGCGCCCATGGCGGGCCTCCTCCCTGGTCGTACCCGGCGGGTACCCGCCGGCGCGGGGGCTATCCGCGGGAGCCGTCCGCCGCGGCCGGCCGCGCGGGGGCTATCCGCGCGGGGCGAGGACGATCCAGGTGTGGCCCGGTGCGAAGTTCAGGGGCGCGCCGGCCGGGGTGGTGAAGGCGGTGCCGTCCTCGGCGGCCGGGCGGCTCCAGCGGGCGTCGTGGGCCTTGCCGTCGCGCAGGACGAGGGCGTTTCCGCTGCCGACCGTCTCGGTGTACGGGGAGACGCTGCCGAGGAAGTCGGAGAACTTCGAGGGCCTGATCGTCACGTACTGCACCACGACGGTGGTGGCCTTCACCGGGCCGCGGTCGGTGGTCACGGCCGCCCGGCCGTCCATCGCGACCCGCCAGCTCTTCTCGGCGGCGTTCCAGGTGAACGTGTAGCGGGCGGCCGGGAAGCGTACGGTGCGTTCGTTGACCGCCGTGCCGCCCGCGGGGGCCGCTCCGAAGCGGAAGCCGATGTCCTTGGCGTCGTCGGCCTTCGGTGCGGCGGCGAGCGCGCGCTCGGGCAGCAGGTACAGATTGTGCGGAGCGGGCCGGGCGCGTTCGCGCAGATAGGCGCCGGGGGCGTCCTCCGGGGGCACCGCGTACAGCGGCGCTGCCTTCAGCAGCGGTTTCAGGCCCGAGTGCGAGCCGGAGTACGCGAGCGCCGGCCGGCCGAACTGGCGCAGCAGCTCGATGTCGGACTCGCGGGCGCTGCGCACGGGTCCGATCCGGTCGGGAAGGTCGGAGGAGTAGACGGCGAGCAGCCGGGTCTGGCCGCCCTCCACCTGCTCGACGTAGACCAGGTCGGCCGCGTCGAGGCCGGTGTGCGGGCGCGCCGGAGGCACGTTGTCGATCTTGACGGCGAGCACGGGGGCGGGTCCGGCCGGCAGCCCCGTGAAGGGCGACCGCTTCGCCTGGTCGGGGAGGGGGGTGGTCGGCGTGGTGGGCGCGGGTGTCGGGGTCGGCTCGGGGGTGCCGGAGTCGGCACATCCGTACAACCCGGCGGTCATCACCGCGCACAGCAGCGCGGTGACGGCTGCGCCGGGCGGTATTCGTGGGCGTGCGGCAGCCATCAGGTCCACTCTCCGTCTCCAGTGTGGACCACGGTCGCGCAAGTGGTTACAAATAAGCGTCGCTCTACGAAACGGGGGCCGCCGGTGTTCTACCACCTGCTGAAGTACGTTCTGCTCGGGCCGTTGCTGAGGCTGCTCTTCCGGCCTCGCATCGAGGGTCTCGAAAACATCCCGGAGGAGGGCGCGGCGATCGTCGCCGGCAATCATCTGTCGTTCTCCGACCACTTCTTGATGCCCGTCGTACTCAAGCGGCGGATCACCTTCCTCGCCAAGCAGGAGTACTTCACCGGACCCGGGCTCAAGGGCCGGCTGACCGCGGCGTTCTTCCGCAGCGCCGGGCAGATCCCGGTCGACCGTTCCGGCAAGGAGGCCGGGCAGACGGCGATCCGCGAGGGGCTCGGGGTGCTGTCGAAGGGCGAACTGCTCGGGATCTATCCGGAGGGCACCCGCTCGCACGACGGGCGGCTCTACAAGGGCAAGGTCGGCGTCGCGGTCATGGCGATCACGGCCGGGGTGCCGGTGATCCCCTGCGCGATGGTGGGGACCTTCGAGATCCAGCCGCCCGGTCAGGTCGTGCCGAAGGTCAGGCGGGTCACCATCCGGTTCGGGGCACCCCTGGACTTCTCGCGATACGCCGGCATGGAGGGCGAGAAGGCCGCGGTCCGCGCGGTGACGGACGAGATCATGTACGAGATCCTCGCGCTGTCCGGACAGGAGTACGTCGACGACTACGCGGCCAAGGTGAAGGCCGCGGAGGAGCAGGCGAAGGCGCAGAACGCCAGGGCTCCGCGAAAGTTCCCGCGCCGCGGACGCTGACGGCGGATCCGCGCTCGGCGAAAGAACCTGGGACGGCGATCCGCCTCGCCGTAGCGTCGCGCGCATGGCCAAGGGAAACGCACTCGTACTCGGAGCGACAGGACAGGTGGGGCGGGCTGCCTGGCCATCCGATCGTCTACGGGATGACGGCGGCGGAGCGGGAGTTGGGGTACCGGCCGGTGGTGTCGTACGCGGATTCGCTGGCGCCGACGGTGAAGTGGCTGAGCGGGCGGCTGGCGGGCCGGGAGTGGCGGGAGGCTTTCCCGGGTCTGGCGAAGTACCAGGTGGACTTCTTCGACTACGCGGCCGAGGACGCCTGGCTCGCCTCCCGTACATGAGGGAGGGGCGGGCCGCCGGGCGGCCCGCCCCTCCCCCCTCATCCGGTGCCTACGGCTGGGGCGTGGCGTGCGGCGTGCACGTCACGTCCTTGCTGTCGAGCTTGCCCGACAGCAGGTAGGCCTCCACCCGCGTGTTCAGGCACGGGTTGGTGAGGTTGGTGATGCCGTGCGAGCCGGCGTCCTTCTCCGTGATCAGGCGCGAGCCCTTGAACCGCTTGTGCAGCTCGACCGCTCCGGCGTACGGGGTGGCCGCGTCGCGCTCGGCCTGGGTGATGAGCACCGGCGCCAGACCCTTGCCGGTCCGCACCTCGGTCGGGCGCTGACGCGGGGTGGACCAGGTGGCGCAGGGCAGGTTCATCCAGGCGTTGGACCAGGTCATGAACGGGTACTGCTCGTGGAGCCGGCTGTTGTCGCGGTCCCACTTCCTCCAGCTGGTCGGCCAGGGGGCGTCGGCGCACTCGACGGCGGTGTAGACCGCGTTGCCGTTCTCGGACGCGGCGTTGCCGGCCGTGTCGGTGAGGTCGGCCGCCGCCGAGTCGATCAGCGGCTGCGGGTCACCGGCGGCGTACGCGCTCCATGCCTCGGCGACCGGCACCCACATGGAGTCGTAGTAGGGCGCGTTCTGGAAGAAGCCGATGAGTTCGGCCGGGCCGACCTTGCCGCCGAGGGGGTTCTTCTTGGCGGCGGCGCGCAGGGTCTCCCACTGCTGCCGGACCTCGGCGTAGGTGTCGCCGAGGTGGAAGGTGGCGTCGTGCTGGGCGACCCAGGTCATCCAGTCCTTGAGCCGGCCCTCGAAGGCGATGTCCTGGTCGAGGTTGACCTCGTACCAGATCTTGCGCGTCGACGGGTTCACGACGCTGTCGAGCACCATGCGGCGGACGTGCGTCGGGAAGAGCGTGCCGTAGACGGCGCCGAGGTAGGTGCCGTAGGAGACACCGACGAAGTTGAGCTTCTTCTCGCCGAGCGCGGCCCTGATGACGTCGAGGTCGCGCGCGGTGTTGAGGGTGTTGATGTACGGCAGGATGTCGCCGCTCTTCTCCGCGCACCCCGCGGCGTACTCGGCGGCGAGCTTGCGCTGCGCGCGCTTGTCGGCCTCGCTGTCGGGGACCGGGTCGAGCTTGGGGCCCTTGACGAACTCGGTCGGGTCGACGCAGGAGATGGGCGCCGAGTGGCCGACGCCGCGCGGGTCGAAGCCCACGAAGTCGTACGCCTTGGCGGTGTTCGCCCAGATCTTGTTCTGGGTGGTGACCCGGCGCGGGAAGCGCAGGCCGGAACCGCCGGGGCCGCCGGGGTTGTAGAGCAGCGCGCCCTGACGCTCGGCGGGCGTGCCGGTGGCGCCGATGCGGTCGACGGCTATCTTGATCTGCTTGCCGTCGGGCTTGCTGTAGTCGACCGGGACGGTGACCCAGCCGCAGGTGATGGGCTTCTCGAGGCCCCAGTCGGCCGGGCAGTCCTTCCAGTCGATGCCCTGCTTCGCCGCCCGCTCGGCCGCCAGGGCGACGCCGCGCGCCTCCGCGTCCGGACGGTGGCGGCTGTCGGCGGTGGCGGTCGGCGCCGCCAGCGCACCCGCCATGAGCGTGCCCGCTATCAGAGTGCCGGCCGAGCCGAGCACTGCTGTGCGTCTCACGTGGTCCCTCCCCCTCTGTCGGCGCCGCCCCCGTGGCCGCGCCGTGATGTCGGTCTGTCCGGGGGATCCTTTCGTTCGACAGGCTCATGGCAAAAGGGCGTACAGGTGTTTCTTTGCCGAACCAATAACCGGAGACCGGTGTACCGCTGAGCGGTGAACTCAGGACGGCGCGGGGATGCTCAGCGCGTCGTCGAGGATGCTCAACGCTTCGTCGAGGGTGCGGCGCAGCTGGAGGGCGTCGGCGGCGACGACGGTGACGAGGGCACCGGGGCCGGCGAGCGGGGCGAGCACGGCGTTTCCGGCGAGCGTCCGGGGCGCCATCGGCTTCTCCTCGAACTCGGGGTCGACGACGAGGAGTTGGCCGATCGCGCGGTGGCCGGCGAGGACCGCGCCGCCGTTCCACCCGCCGGGGGCGCCGGGTCCGTACGCCAGCTCCTGGTCGAGCAGGGGCCGTCCGGCGCGGCGGACGGTGAGGCGGGTGACGAGCGTGCCGGTCTCCTCGCCGTGGCGGCCGAGGATCTGTTCCTCGCGGAGCACGAGCCGTGCGGTGGGGGCGAGTTCGACGGTGGTCCGCATCCGCAGGTCGGAGCCGCGCGCGGAGACGAGCTGTTCGGGGAGCCAGCGCAGCACGGCGCCGTCGCCGACGGTGAGCCCGATGTCGTACGCGGCGGGCTCGGCGGCGCGGCCGGGGAGCGCCACCGTCGCGGCGGCCGAGTCGACCAGGAGCCGCGCCCCGTCCCGTACCTCCGTCTCGATGGCGAGCCGGTCACCGCCGAGCGGGGCGCTCATCGCGCCGACGACGGTGACACGGGTGTACGGGCCGGTGGTGCGGGTGCGGCGGAGCGCGAGGGGGCCGTCGCTCTCCAGGAGCGGCAGTCCGCCGTCGGCGTCGGCGGCGATCCGTGCGGTGGCGCGCAGGCTCATGCGGTGGCGGTCGCGTTCCACGCGGCGAGCCGCTCGCGGACCCAGTCGGCCACGGGGGCGACACCGTGTCGGCCGGTGAGCGAGGTGAAGGCGACGGGCAGGTCGCCTCGCTGCTCCTTCGCGTCCCTGGCCATGCGGTCCAGGTCGGAGCCGACGTAGGGGGCGAGGTCGGTCTTGTTGACGACGAGCAGGTCGGCGGTGGTGACACCGGGGCCGCCCTTGCGGGGGATGTCGTCGCCGCCGGCGACGTCGATGACGAAGATCTGGGCGTCGACCAGGCCCTTGGAGAAGGTGGCGGTCAGGTTGTCGCCGCCGGACTCGACCAGGATGAGGTCGAGCGGGCCCACGGTGTCCTCCAGCTCCTCGACGGCTTCGAGGTTGGCGGAGATGTCGTCGCGGATCGCGGTGTGCGGGCAGGCGCCGGTCTCGACGGCCTGGATCCGCTCGGGGGGCAGGACGGCGTTGCGGAGCAGGAACTCGGCGTCCTCGCGGGTGTAGATGTCGTTGGTGACGACGGCGATCGAGAGCTGGTCACGCAAGGCCCGGCAGAGCGCGGCGACGGTGGCGGTCTTGCCGGAGCCGACGGGTCCGCCGAGTCCGATCCGCAGCGCGCGCCGGGTTCCGTCGGGGCGGTGGGCGTCGGCGGAGACGGCGCCGGTGTGGTCGTGGGAGTGGTCGAGGTGCATGGCTCTCCTGGGGGGATGTTCCGGGCGAATGCCCGGGGCGCTCACGAGGCGAAGAGGCGGACGGGCCAGGCCGCGTGCTGTTCTGCGGTGATGTCGAGGAGGGGCGCGGAGGCGGCGGGCAGGGCGTCGACGCCTTGCCGGGCGGCGGCTGCGGCTTCCTCGGCGACCCGGTCCATGGCGGGGGCGAGGCGGGCGAGGACGGCGGTGGCCTGGAAGGGGTCCAGGCCGAGGAGGCGTACGGCCGCGGTGGCCGGACCGCTGACCGTCTCGTACGCGACGCAGTGCGCGGCGTCCTCGGGGTCGAGCCCGGCGGCCCGGGCGGCGATACCGAGGACGACGGGCTGGTGGGCGCCGCGCGGGAACGCGGCGGCCAGCGCGTCGAGTTCGGGGCTGGGCCAGGTGGCCCGGGCCGCCCGCATCATCTGCCGGCCGAGCTTGCGGGCGGTGGTGCGCAGGGCCGGTGAGGGGGTGCGGGCGTCGGCGGCGGCGTCGAGGGCGTACGGGTCGAGGCCGAGCGCGGCCGCGGCGGCGAGGGCCGCCGCGGTGAGACCGCTGGTGTGCAGCCGGCCGCGGCAGAACGTGGCGAGGCTCGCCGCGTCCGTGATGCGGCCGGCCTTGACGGCGGCCTCGGCGCCGCCGGAGTGGGCGTGCCCGCCGGCGGGGAAGCGCCCGTCGGCGAGCACGAGGAGGGCGGCGCGACTGCTCATGTCAGGCCCATCAGAAGAGGAAGTAGCGCTGGGCCATGGGCAGTTCGGCGGCGGGCGCCGGCTCGACCGGTTCGCCGTCGATCGTCACCGTGAAGGTGTCGGCGTCGACCTCGACCCGGGGCAGGGCGTCGTTCTCCCGCATGTCCGCCTTGGTGATCCGGCGGGTGTTCTTGATGGCGACGAACTTCTTGTCCAGGCCGAGGCGTTCGGGGAGATCGTCCTCGATCGCCGCCTGGGAGACGAAGTTGAGGGAGTTGACCGCGGGGGCCTTGCCGAGCGCCCCGAACATCGGGCGGGGGAGGATGGGCTGGGGTGTGGGGATGGAGGCGTTGGCGTCGCCCATCTGGGCGTAGGCGATCTGGCCGCCCTTGAGGACGACCAGGGGCTTCACCCCGAAGAACGCGGGTTCCCACAGGACGAGGTCGGCGA
Organism: Streptomyces sp. NPDC046712; assembly: GCF_040645695.1. NCBI lineage: Bacteria > Bacillati > Actinomycetota > Actinomycetes > Kitasatosporales > Streptomycetaceae > Streptomyces > Streptomyces sp. NPDC046712. The sequence goes on from NZ_JBEYYW010000018.1 coordinate 159,636, forward strand.
GCTTGCCGGTCTCGACCGAGCCGATCTCGTGGTCGAGTCCCTGAGCCACCGCCGGGTTGATCGTGTATTTGGCGACATAGCGACGGGCGCGACGGTTGTCGGCACGGCCGTCCCCGGGGAGGGCGCCGCGGTGCTTCTTCATCACGTGGGCGGTCTGCCAGGTCCGCATGATCACTTCGCCGATCCGGCCCATCGCCTGCGAGTCGGAGGAGATGATCGAGATGGCGCCGAGGTCGTGCAGATGGTCCTCGGCGGCGATGGTCGAGGGCCGGATCCGGGATTCGGCGAAGGCCAGGTCCTCGGGCACCGCCGGGTTCAGGTGGTGGCAGACCATCAGCATGTCGAGGTGTTCCTCGATGGTGTTGACGGTGTGCGGCCGGGTCGGGTTGGTGGAGCTGGGCAGGACGTGCGGCTCGGACACGACGGTGATGATGTCCGGCGCGTGCCCGCCGCCCGCGCCTTCGGTGTGGTACGCGTGGATGGTGCGTCCGGCGATGGCGGCGAGGGTGTCGCCGACGAATCCCGCCTCGTTCAGGGTGTCGGTGTGGATGGCGAGTTGGGCGCCGGTCTCGTCGCAGACGTTCAGGCAGGCGTCGATGACGGCGGGGGTCGCCCCCCAGTCCTCGTGGATCTTGAACCCGAGTGCGCCGCCCCGCAGTTGGGAGTACATGGCGTCGCGCGACATCGTGTTGCCCTTGCCGAGCAGTCCGATGTTGACCGGGGAGTTCTCCAGCGCCGCGAACATCCGGGCGAGGTGCCAGGGGCCGGGCGTGATGGTGGTGGCCTTGGTGCCCTCGGCCGGGCCGGTGCCGCCACCGACGAGGGTGGTGATGCCGGAGGCGAGGGCCTCGTCGATGATGGTCGGCGAGATGAAGTGGATATGGGTGTCGATGCCGCCCGCGGTGACGATCCGGCCGTTGCCCACGATCACTTCGGTCTCGGGCCCGATGACCAGGTCCGGGTGGACGCCGTCCATCGTGTCGGGGTTCCCGGCCTTGCCGATGCCGGTGATCCGGCCGTCGCGGATGCCGATGTCGGCCTTGACCACACCCCAGTGGTCGATGACGACGGCGCCGGTGATGACGGTGTCGGGTGCGCCTTCGGCCCGGGTCGTACGGGCCTGGCCCATCGATTCGCGGATGACCTTGCCGCCACCGAAGACGGCCTCGTCGCCCGCTCGGCCGGGTCCGCCGGAGCGGTCCTCCTCGATCTCGACGAGCAGGTCGGTGTCGGCGAGCCGGATGCGGTCGCCGGTGGTGGGGCCGAACAGGTCGGCGTAGACGGCGCGGTGCAGCTCAGGCACGGTCGGCTCCCTCGGCGTCGGCGTGGTGCGTGTCGAGCGGTCCCGCGGTCTCGCCGCGCAGGCCGGGGACGACCCGACGACCCGCCAGCGGGACCAGTTCGACCTCGACGGGGATGCCGGGCTCGAAGCGCACTGCGGTGCCGGCCGCGATGTGGAGGCGCCGGCCGCGCGCGGCGGCACGGTCGAAGTCGAGGCCGGGGTTGGCCTCGGCGAAGTGGTAGTGGGAGCCGACCTGGACGGGCCGGTCGGCGGCATTGAGCACGGTGATACGCGTGACGGGCCGTCCCTCGTTGAGGGCGACGGGACCTTCACCGAAAAGGACTTCTCCGGGAATCATCGGTGGCGTTCCCCCGTCACACGATCGGGTCGTGGACGGTGACGAGCTTGGTGCCGTCGGGGAAGGTCGCCTCGACCTGGACGTCGTGGATCATCTCCGGGATACCGGCCATGACGTCCTCGCGGCTGAGCACCTTGCGCCCGGAAGCCATGAGTTCGGCGACCGTGCGGCCGTCCCGGGCACCCTCCAGGATGTGGGAGGTGATCAGGGCGACGGCTTCGGGGTGGTTGAGCTTCACTCCGCGTGCTCTGCGCTTGTCGGCCACGTCCGCCGCGACATGAATGAGCAGGCGTTCCTGCTCGTGCGGGGTCAGTTGCACGCTTCCACCTCACAGTCGTCCACCGGGCGGTTCTCCCGGGCAGCAGCGGACCTTACCGATCTTCAACACACTGTTGAGCTGCGGCGACGGCTGCTGGGCCAGACATTGCACGTTAGGGCGGAAGTTTTTCCGGCGCGTTAACTCTGGCTTTGTGTCTCCATGGACATGAGCCCGCGCAGGCCGTCCTCCAGGATGTCGACGGTCACGTCACCGAGGAGCGCCTGCTGGGCGATGAAGCCCTGCGCGGTGGCGATGAGCGTGCGCGCGACCCGGTCGGCGGGGACGTCCGCCGCCATGAGCCCGCTCGCGCGATAGGCCTCGACGAGCTTGCCCCAGGCCTCGCGCATGCCGTCGTAGCCCGCGGAGAGGGTCTGGAAGAGCTGATCGTTCCGCTCGTACGGCGATCGTGGACCGGGTCGTATACGGCGCGGTGGTCGTCACCCCGCGGGGCCCCGAACGGCGCCCGTGGGCTGACGCCCTGCACGTACGGCCGAGTGCCCCCGCTGTAGCGGACGGGGGCACGCGGCTCTCTCATGCGCCAGGGGCACCCGGGTCGCGATGGCGGGCCGCGATGCCGAAGCGGCCCTGTTCACCCGGAGCGGACGCCAGGGTGCGCACGGAGGAGACGGAGCTGACCACCGGATCCTCGACGGTTTCCTGAACCGCTTCGAGTTTCTCCAGGTCAGCGGCGGAGACCAGCGCCACGAGCGGCTTGCCGTGCCGGGTCACCACGACCCGCTCATTGCCGTACACCACGCGGTTGATCAGGTCGGCGAGCTCTGCGCGTGCTTGCGTCACCGGAATCTCATAGGCCATGCTCCTCATCTTACGGAATGTACGTCCTGTACATTTTTCGAGAAGCCGGAGGCAGTCCATGGATGCCCGCTACGTCCTTCCCGAGTTCACCGAGCGCACCAGCTTCGGGAGCCGAACCCTCGATCCGTACTCCAAGCTCCTGGAGGAGCGGATCGTCTTCCTCGGCACGCCGATCGACGAGACCTCGGCCAACGACGTCATCGCCCAGCTGCTGCATCTGGAGTACGCCGACCCGGACCGGGACATCTCGCTCTACATCAACTCCCCCGGCGGTTCGCTCAGCGCCATGTCCGCGATCTACGACACGATGCAGGTCGTCACCTGCGCCGTGGAGACCACCTGCCTCGGCCAGGCGGTCTCCACGGCCGCCGTGCTGCTCGCGGCCGGCGCGCCCGGGAAGCGGCTCGCGCTGCCCGGCGCCCGGGTCGTGCTCCAGCAGCCCACGATGGACGAGCCGTTGCAGGGGCAGCCCAGCGATCTCGACATCCAGGCACGGGAATTGCTCCGGCTGCGCGCGATGATGGCCGGGATGCTGGTCACCCACACCGGCCGGAGCCGTGAGCGGATCGACGCCGACATCGACCGCGTCACGATTCTCGACGCGTCGGCCGCCACGGCGTACGGCCTGGTGGATCACGTGATCCAGAACCGTGGGGCGTCCGGCGGCGCCGGAGCGAGGTGAGCCGGAGATGGTTCCCGAGCTGCCGCCGCTGCCCGCCCTGACGCGCGCCGAGGGTGAGTTCGTCGACGCCTATCTCGAAGTCGTCGACCTTCTTGGACGAATCAATCCATCCAGAACCTTGCATACTTATGGGGCGCTGCGAGCGGCACAGGCCCTGGTGGGGCGGGCGACCGCCCTCCGCGATGCCCTGACGGTCATGCATGTACGCGGCGAGACCGAGGTGCACACGGAGACATTGGCCCGCGCGCTGCGGGTGTTGGACGGAGAGCGCCGCGCGGAGCGGGTCACCGTGCCTGGGACACGAGCGAGTTGACATATCCGCGTGTCGTGTCGAGGTCCACTCGGGGCATCGCGGCCATAGAAATCCTCCCTCGTTCGGCGTAGTCGACGAATCGACATATGTGCGGGGTGGGTTGCGCAGCAGGTGTACGCATCTGGCGGAATCGGGCGTTTCTCCCCTGGTACAAGGCTCGTCGGCCAAACCTCAGAAGATCACGAAACATGTCTGTCCACCCGAATGGATCAGTCGTGAGCAGCCTCACATAACGTCGTTTCAACTCGGATTTCGCCCCGGATGTGAGTCAAGATCCCTCACGACGACAAGCCCCCGCCACCGCGGCGGGGCGGTCCGGGCGGACGCCGAGTCCTGCCGCTGTCCCGGATGTCTGGTCGACAGGAGTGGATCGGCAGGAGTGGAGGACCCAGGCAGTACGGGACGACCGAGCAGTGGGGCCGTTCCTCGGGGTGAAGCCGCAGCCGCGGCCGGGCAACTTCGCCAGTCCGAACCCGACAGGTCATCCTTCACAGGCGGCTGACGAAGGGTTGCGCATGACTGCGCAGATTCATGTCCCGTCCCTGCTGTCCCGGGCCGGAGCCGTCTCGGCTCTCACCCTCGCCGCCGTCGGCGGCACGATGCTGGCACCCGGCGCCACCTCGGAGGCCCAGGCCGCGACCTCGCACGCCGGCAAGGCGCTGAGCATCGCGGCCTCGAAGAAGGGATCGCCCTACAAGTACGGAGCGACCGGACCGACCCGGTTCGACTGCTCGGGGCTCACGCTCTACTCGTACAAGAAGGCGGGCAAGTCGCTGCCCCGTACCGCGCAGCAGCAGTACAACAAGACCCGGCACATCTCCGCGTCCAGCCGGAAGCAGGGGGACCTGGTCTTCTTCCACTCGGGTGGAAGGGTCTACCACGTGGGCATCTACGCCGGGAACAACAAGATCTGGCACTCGCCCAAGCAGGGTTCCTGGGTGAAGCTCGACAAGATCTGGTCGTCGAGGGTCTACTACGGCCGGGTGTGACGACGGCCTGACCCGCTGACGAGTGCCGTCACGGGGGGGTGCGGTGGCGCCGCCGCACCCTCGACACCGGCCTCAGTTCCCCGCGAGGGGAGCCGACAGCAGGGTCAGCCCCAGGGCGGCGAGCGCGCCGCCCGTCACCCCCTGTACGGTCCTGGCCGTCCGCGGACGCCGCAGCCAGTGGCCGAGCCGGTCCACCAGGACCGCCACCAGGGGGAACCACAGCAGGGCCAGCAGCACCACGATCGACGCGAGGAGCAGCGTGCGCGGTACGACCGCGACGCCGTCCGGCACGAACTGCGGCAGCAGAGTCAGGAACAGCACCGGTGCCTTCGGGTTGAGCACATTGGCCAGGAACCCCTGACGCAACGCGCGGGACAGGTTCGCCTCACCGGCGGTGTCGGCCGACGGCTCCCCCGTCGCCCGCAGCGCGCCGCGCAGCGCCTGCACGCCGAGGAAGAGCACGTACGCGCCGCCGGCGATCTGCAGCACCCGGTAGAGCACGGGTACGGCGATCAGTACCGCCGCGAGCCCCGCCACCGCGAGGGCGGTGTGCACCAGGAGCCCGCCCGCCACACCGACGGCGGAGGCCACCCCGGCCCGCCGGGAGGCCAGAGCACTGCGTACGACGACGGTGAAGTCCGCGCCCGGCATGGCCACCATGCCCGCCGCGACCCCGATGAAGGCGATCAGCTGTCCGTCCATGACCCCAGCGTGCCCGCCGCGAGCCTTTAGTGTGTACTGGCAATCTCGTGGGTCTGCCCAAAGGAATGCTTTATGCAGGATCTGGTGCGGCTCGCGGCTCTGGTGGCGGTCGCCGAGGACGGCTCGATCACTCGGGCCGCCGCCCGGCTCGGATACACCCCGCCCGCGCTCTCGCAGCAGCTCGCCAAATTGGAGCGGGAGGCGGGCGCCGCTCTGCTCGTCCGCCATCACCGGGGCGCGCGGCTGACGCCCGCGGGTGAACTGCTCGTCACCCGTGCGCGCCGGGTCCTGGACGAGATGGAGCGGGCGCGTCATGAGCTCGCGCAGCTCAGCGGGCTCTCCGGCGGGCAGCTCCGGGTGGGCACCTTCACCACCGTGGGCATCCATCTGCTGCCGCCGGTCCTGAGTGCGTTCCGGCGGGCCCATCCGGACGTGGAGCTGACGGTCGCCGAGTACGAGCCGCCGGGCGGGGTGGTCGCGGTGGCGGAGGGTGAGGTCGATCTGGCGCTCACCCACACCTACGAGCCCGCCGAGCCCGCCCCGCTGCCGCCGGGGGTCCTGCTGGAGCCCCTGCTGGTCGAGGAGTTGGTCCTGGTCACGGCCCCGGGTCATGTCCTGGCGGAGAGCTCGGGCCGGCTGCCGATCGCGGAGCTCGCCGGTCAGCCGTTGATCAGCAGCGCGCCGGACCATCCGCCGAGGCGGGGTGTGGAGGGTGCTCTCGCCCGGGTCGGCGCGACTCCGTCGGTCGTCTGCCGGACGCCGGGCTACGCGCTGGTGTGCGCGCTGGTCAGCGCGGGACTCGGGGTGGCGGTGGTGCCGGAGATGGTCGCGGCGATGGCGTCGTCCCCACTGGGCGTACGGACGTTGGATCCGACGTCGTTCCGCCGGACGATCTCGGTGGCGCACCGCGGCGAGGAGTCGGGTCCGGCGGCGCGGTCGCTGCGGGCGCTGCTGCGCGGCGGGTTCGCCCGGGGCGCGTGACCCTAGTTCGGGGAGGACGTCCAGGGGAGGTTGATCCAGACCGTCTTGCCGCCCTCGTCGGTCGGGGTGACCGAGAGCCGGCCGCCCGCCTCCGCCGTCAGGAAGCGGATGATGACCATCCCCCGGCCGTTGTCCTGCTGGACCGCCGCCGGCAGCCGCTTGGGCCAGCGGGGGTGGCTGTCGGTGACCCCGATGTGCAGCTGCTCCTCGCGCTCCAGGCGGACGTCGACCGTGAAGGTGGGCGACTGCCCGAAGGTGTGCTGGACGGCGTTGGTGGCCAGTTCCGAGACGATCAGCCGGACCGTGTCGGCGGTGTCGCCGGCCTCCGCGAGCCCCCAGCCGGTCAGGACGTCGGCGACATATCTCCGGGCGGCGGACACCGAGGCGGGATCGCTCGGCAGAGTGACGGTTGCTTCCTGGTGGTCTGCCATGGCGACGCTGTCCCTTTCCCACCGGGCCCGGCCCGGATTGCGCTTCGCGTCAGAGTGCCACCGATCGTGCCGCCCTGTGCGGCCATCCACCAAGATATGTGCATATGTGTCGCCCGAAGCGGTGAACTCTGCTATCAGAGACCGCATTTGGGTCGCGATCAGGGGGCCGATGGTGCAGTGCGCACGATCGTCTCCACCGCCCGGTCGATCTGCGCCTGCGTCAGATCCGCGCGGGCCGTCAGCCGCAGTCGAGAGATGCCGTCCGGGACGGACGGGGGCCGGAAGCAGCCCACCGCGAGGCCCTGTTCGCGGCAGTCGGCCGCCCACCGCAGCGCGGCCTCGGGCGAAGGGGCGCGCACCGAGACGACGGCCGCGTCCGGGCGTACGGCGGTCAGTCCGGCCTCGGTGAGCATCCGGTGCAGCGTGGTGGCGACGGTACGCGCGCGCTCGGCGAGGCCGGGCTCACCGTGGATCATCCGCAGGCTCGCGAGGGCGGCGCCCGCGGCGGCCGGGGCGAGTCCGGTGTCGAAGATGAACGTCCGGGCCGCGTTGACCAGGTGCTCGACGACCCGGGCGGGCCCGAGGACGGCGCCGCCCTGGCTGCCCAGCGACTTGGAGAGGGTGAGGGTGGCGACGACGTCCTCCTCGCCCGCGAGACCCGCGGCGTGCAGGGCGCCCCGGCCGCCGTCGCCGAGTACGCCCAGGCCGTGGGCGTCGTCCACGACGAGCGCGGCACCATGGGCCCGGCAGGCCCCGGCGAGCTCGGTCAGCGGCGCCTTGTCGCCGTCCACGGAGAAGACGGAGTCGGAGACGACGAGGGCCCGGCGGCCCTCGTGGGCCCGCAGGGTCTTGCGTACCGCCTCGGGGTCGCTGTGCGGCACCACTGCCGTCTCGGCGCGCGAGAGCCGGCAGCCGTCGACGATCGAGGCGTGGTTGCCGGCGTCCGAGACGATCAGCGAGTCGCGGCTGCTCAGCGCGGTGAGCGCGGCGAGGTTGGCGGTGTAGCCGGAGGAGAAGACGAGGGCCGCCTCGAATCCGCAGAACTCGGCGAGTTCGCGCTCCAGCCGGGTGTGCAGCCGGGTGGTGCCGGTCACGAGGCGCGATCCGGTGGAGCCTGCGCCCCAGCGCCGTGCCGCCTCGGCCGCCGCCTCTGTGATCTCCGGCCGGCGGGTCAGTCCGAGGTAGTCGTTGCTCGCCAGGTCGAGCAGGTCCGATTCCGCGGCGCGGGGCCTGAGCGTACGGACGAGACCCGCCCGCTCGCGACGGCGCGCCTCGGCGTCGGTCCAGTCGAACGCGGTCCGGCGGGTGTCCTCGTCCCGGTGCATGGGCCAGATCCTTTTGTAGGCAGCGCACAGACCCTAACCGTCCGTGGCCGAGGTCAGGGTGTGGCCATGCACACACCTGAATCCGGCTCGTTTGTTCAGTTCCTCCTTGGCCGCGGGGTGTGCCGTAGGCCAGGATCAGCCCTTATGGACCTGCTGAACACGCTGGTGGACAAGGGGCTGCGGCGCGAGCTGCCGAGCCGTGAAGAAGCGCTCGCCGTGCTGGCGACCTCCGACGACGAACTGCTCGATGTGGTGGCCGCGGCCGGCAAGGTGCGCCGCCGGTGGTTCGGGCGTCGGGTGAAGCTCAACTACCTGGTCAATCTGAAGTCCGGGCTGTGCCCGGAGGACTGCTCGTACTGTTCCCAGCGGCTCGGCTCCACGGCCGGGATCCTGAAGTACACCTGGCTGAAGCCGGACGAGGCGTCCCAGGCGGCCGCCGCCGGTGTCGCGGGCGGTGCGAAGCGGGTGTGCCTCGTGGCGAGCGGCCGCGGTCCGACGGACCGCGACGTGGACCGCGTCGGCAAGACCATCGAGGCGATCAAGGAGCAGAACGAGGGCGTCGAGGTGTGCGCGTGCCTCGGCCTGCTCTCCGACGGGCAGGCGGAGCGGCTGCGCGAGGCCGGCGCCGACGCGTACAACCACAACCTCAACACGTCCGAGGGGACGTACGGGGAGATCACCACCACCCACACCTACGCGGACCGCGTGGACACCGTGCAGAAGGCGCACGCCGCGGGGCTCTCGGCCTGCTCGGGCCTGATCGCGGGCATGGGCGAGAGCGACGAGGACCTCGTCGACGTGGTGTTCGCGCTGCGTGAGCTGGACTCGGACTCGGTGCCGGTGAACTTCCTGATCCCGTTCGAGGGCACGCCGCTGGCGAAGGAGTGGAACCTCACCCCGCAGCGCTGTCTGCGGATCCTGGCGATGGTCCGGTTCGTCTGCCCGGACGTCGAGGTACGGATCGCGGGCGGGCGCGAGGTGCATCTGCGCTCGATGCAGCCGCTCGCGCTGAACATCGCGAACTCGATCTTCCTCGGCGACTACCTGACCAGCGAGGGCCAGGCCGGCAAGGCAGACCTGGACATGATCGCGGACGCGGGCTTCGAGGTGGAGGGCGCGGGCACGACCACGCTCCCCGCGCACCGGGCGGACGCGCTCGCGGCGGCGGGTGCGGGCAGTGGCTGCGGCTCCTCGGCGTCGGCGGGCTGCGGCTCGCACGCCGAGGCGGGCGCGGGCTGTGGCTCGCACGCCGAGGCGGGCGGTGGCTGCGGGCCGTGCGGTGCCGCGGCTCCGGCGGACGAGGCCCCGGCCGAGGTGCCGGAGGCCCGTACCGATCTGGTGGCGGTGCGCCGGCGTGGCGCCGGAACGGACCTCGCGCCGAATGCGTAACGAGGAACTGCTGGCCCTGGACCGGGCGCACGTCTGGCATCCGTACGGCCCCATGCCGGGCCGTGCGGAGCCGCTGGTCGTCGAGTCCGCGTCCGGGGTGCGGCTCAGGCTGGCCGAACCCTCCCACGGGCAGACCGAGTTGATCGACGGCATGTCCTCCTGGTGGTCCGCGATCCACGGCTACAACCACCCCGTGCTCAACGAGGCGGTCCGTGGCCAGCTGGACCGGATGAGCCATGTCATGTTCGGCGGGCTGACCCATGAGCCGGCCGTCCGGCTCGCCGCCCGCCTGGTCGAGATCACCCCCGAACCGCTCCGGCACGTCTTCCTGAGCGACTCGGGCTCGGTCGCCGTCGAGGTCGCGGTGAAGATGTGCCTCCAGCACTGGCGCTCGGTGGGCCGGCCCGGCAAGCAGCGGCTGCTCACCTGGCGCGGCGGCTACCACGGCGACACCTGGCAGCCGATGTCCGTGTGCGACCCCAAGGGCGGGATGCACGAGCTCTGGTCGGGCGTGCTCCAGCGCCAGGTGTTCGTGGACCCGCCGCCCGTCGCGTACGAGGAGTCGTACGCGGAGCTGCTGCGCGAGGCGATCGGGCGGCACGCGGACGAGCTGGCCGCGGTGATCGTGGAGCCGGTGGTGCAGGGCGCGGGCGGCATGCGGTTCCACTCGGCCGAGTACCTGCGGGTGCTCAGGGAGGCGTGCGACGAGCACGACGTCCTGCTGGTCTTCGACGAGATCGCGACCGGCTTCGGCCGTACGGGAGCGCTGTTCGCCGCGGACCACGCCGGGGTCTCCCCCGACGTCATGTGTGTCGGCAAGGCGCTGACCGGCGGTTATCTGTCGATGGCGGCGACGCTGTGCTCGGCGCGGGTGGCCGACGGGATCTCGCGCGGCGAGGTCCCGGTGCTCGCCCACGGGCCGACGTTCATGGGCAACCCGCTGGCCTCGGCCGTGGCCTGCGCCTCGATCGATCTGCTGCTGTCCCAGGACTGGGCGGTGGAGGTCAAGCGGATCGAGGCGGGCCTGCGGGAGGGTCTCGCCGCCACCGCCGCGCTGCCGGGGGTACGGGACGTGCGCGTCCTCGGCGCCATCGGCGTCGTCCAGCTCGACCACGAGGTCGACATGGCCGCGGCGACGGAGGCGGCGGTCCGTGCGGGCGTGTGGCTGCGCCCGTTCCGTGACCTGATCTACACGATGCCGCCGTTCGTGACCGGCGACGAGGATCTCACCCGCATCTGCGCGGCGGTCCACGCCGCCGCCGCGGCGGGCTGAGCACACGAGGGAAAGGACTCGGCACAGCATGGGTGTCATCGTCGTCAGCGGTACGGGGACGGAGATCGGCAAGACGGTCGTGACCGCGGCCGTGGCCGCCGTGGCCACGGCCCAGGGGCGGTCGGTCGCCGTTCTCAAGCCGGCGCAGACCGGGCTCGAACCGGGCGAACGGGGGGACGCGGACGAGGTCGTACGGCTCTCCGGGGCGGGGACCTCGGTCGAACTGGGGCGGTTCCCCGAGCCGTTGGCGCCGGCCACGGCCGCCCGGCGGGCCGGGTCGGCGCCGGTCGGGCCCCGGGAGGTCGCCGAGGCCGCCGCGAAGCTGGCGGTCGACCACGACCTGGTGCTCGTGGAGGGCGCGGGCGGGCTTCTCGTCCGGTTCGACGAGGAGGGCGGCACGCTCGCGGACGCGGCCCGGCTCCTCGGCGCGCCGGTCCTGGTGGTCGTGCCCGCCGGGCTCGGCACGCTCAACACGACCGCGTTGACCGCAGAGGCCCTCGCGGCGCGCGGCATCGAGCAGCTGGGCGTCGTGGTGGGCAGCTGGCCCGCCGCGCCCGATCTGGCGTCGCGCTGCAATCTGGCCGATCTGCCGGAGGCGGCGGACGCTCCGCTGCTCGGGGCCGTGCCGGAGGGCGCGGGCGGTCTCGCTCCGGCCGCGTTCCGGGCGCGGGCGGGCGAGTGGCTGGCCCCGGCGCTCGGTGGGGTCTGGGACGCCGAGGGGTTCACCGCTCGCGCCCGGCCCTGACCTCCGTAGGCTGGCCCTATGCGCGCACACGTTTCGGAGATCGTCTTCGACTGCGGCGATCCGGCGGGGCTGGTGCGGTTCTGGGCCGAGCTGCTCGGCGGGGCTCCGGTCGACCGGAGCCCCGACTGGTCGTACGTCGAGCCGCCCGGGTTCGTCCGGATCGCCTTCCAGCAGGTTCCCGAGGGCAAGACCGTGAAGAACCGGGTCCATCTGGATCTGCACGCGGCCGACGTCGGTGCGGCCGCCGAGGAGGCGACCACCCTCGGCGCGTCCCGCGTCGGCGGCATCGTCACCGACCCACAAGGGGCCTTTCAGGTGATGCGTGACCCCGAAGGCAACGAGTTCTGCTTCGTGTCGGGCTGAGACGGGCGGAACGCGGGCAGAATCCTCCCGTCCGTCCGCGTCTGCGCCCTCGAGCGTCGGAGGAGGTCCGCGATGTCAGCGCGTTCCACCCGGGTCCCCCGGGACGCCGTCCACCATCCCCTCTTCGCCCGCTTCTACGCTCGGTTCAGCGTCTCCGCCGATACGAAGGGCGGAATCGGCGCCCTCCGTACGGAGCTGCTGACCGGTCTGTCCGGCCGCGTCATCGAGATCGGCGCCGGGAACGGGCTGAACTTCGCGCACTATCCCGGCGCCGTGTCCGAGGTCGTCGCCATCGAACCGGAGCGGCATCTACGTCAGTTGGCGGCCGATGCCGCGCTGCGGGCCGATGTGCCGGTGGACGTGGTGCCGGGCGCGGCGGAGGCGCTGCCGGTGAAGAGCGAGGCGTTCGACGCGGCGGTGGCGTCTCTGGTGCTGTGCACGGTACGGGACGTGCCACGGGCGCTCGCCGAGCTGCACCGAGTGCTGCGCCCGGGCGGCGAACTCCACTTCTTCGAGCACGGGTTGGCGCCGTCACCCGGGATGGCACGGACGCAGCGCGCCCTGGACCGCACGGTGTGGCCGCTGCTGTTCGGCGGCTGTCACACGGCGCGCGATCCGCTGGCGGCGATCGAGGCGTCGGGGTTCGAAACGATCGCGTACCGCAGTCTCGTCGTCCCGGAGAAGGGTCCCCGACTCCCCTCCTCGTACTGCGCGTTGGGCACGGCGCGGCGGGTCTGAGCGACGGGTCCGGGACGCGTCCGGCTCAGCGGCTCCACTGCCGCAGCTCGGCGGCGATGGCACGGACGTCCGCCTTGCCCTCCTTGACCAGACGGGCGAGGTCGCGGACCTGTTCGGGCGAGGTGACGACCTTCAGACCGCTGGCGACGAGATAGCCGTACGCCACGGCGGAGGCGAACATCGCGTTGGAGTGCTCCAGGGCCGGGATGTGCAGGAGGAGTTGGAGCAGGGAGGCGGCGCGGGCGTGCGGGTCGCTGTAGACGGGCACGCCGAAGATCTCGGCGTCGTGCCGGCCGACCGCGGCGACGAGCGCGCCCCAGTCGGTGACCTGGGGGTCGCCGGGCGTGTGGTGTTCGGCGACCATGAGCAGCCAGGCGATGTCGACCGTGAGGCTCATGCGGTGCGGTCACGCTCCGAGCCGAACTCATCGGCGAACACGGCCTCGTACTGCTTCATGAAGTCGGCGGCCGCCTCGACGAAGGCGCGCCCCGATTCCCCCGCGTCCTGCTGGACGAGTTCCTCGATGTAGCGGTTGACGCTCACTCCGCGCTGTTGCGCCCGCCGGCGGGCGGTGTCGGCGGTAGTTTCGTCCACACGTACGTTCAACTGAGTTTTCGCCACACGACCACGCTAGCGCCGGCACGCTAGCACCGACAAGGGGAGCCGCCGCCATGGCATTACCGTTCCGCTTCGCTGTGAACATGCTCCGGCCGGGGACCGGCGAGGAGTGGCGCGCGCGCTGCCGCCGTGCCGAGGAGCTGGGCTACGACCTGATCCTGGTCCCCGACCATCTGGGGATGCCCGCCCCCTTCCCTGCCCTGGTGGCCGCGGCCGAGGCCACGACCCGGCCGCGTGTGGGGACCTTCGTCCTCAACGCGGGGTTCTGGAACCCGGCTCTGCTCGCCCGCGAGGTCACGACGACGGACGCCCTGACCGGAGGCCGGCTGGAACTGGGGCTGGGAGCGGGCTATGTGCGCGAGGAGCACGAGCGGGCGGGGATCGACTTCCTCCCGCCGGGCCGAAGGGTCGACCATCTGACCCGTACGGTCGAGGAGTTGGACCGGATCCTGGACGCGGAGGGTGCGCCCCGCCCGCCGCTGCTGATCGGTGGCAACGGCGACCGGGTGCTGCGTCTCGCCGCCCGGCACGCAGACGTGATGGCGTTCACCGGCGGGCGCACCGAGGGAGGCCGGGTCGAGGTCCTGTCCCCCGAGGAGATGGACGAGCGGGTGGCCGCGTACCGCCGCTTCGAGAAGGAAGCGGACCGCATCGCCCCCGCGGAGCTGAATCTGCTGCTCCAGCGGGTCGTCGTCACCGAGGACCGGGCGGCGGCGGTGGCGGACTTCCTGCCGTACGTGTCGCATCTGAGCGAGGAGCAGGCGCTGGAGCTCCCGCTGCTCGCCGTCGGCAGCGTGCGGGAGATCGCCGAGCAGCTGCGCGAGCAGCGTGAGCGGTACGGGTTCTCGTATCTCACGGTCCTGGACGACGCCATGGAGACGTTCGGACCGGTGATCGAGGAGCTGCGCGCGGGCTAGGGCCTCTCCCGGCGGTGGCCCTAGCCCGCCTGCCGGAGACGACCTAGGCGCAGGAGGGGCACAGTCCTCGGTAGGTGACCTCGGCCTGGGAGACCTCGAAGCCGAACCGCTCCTCCGCCGGGAGGTCGGCCAGCGGGTCG